>JAQUAD010000002.1 GCA_028687425.1 Sideroxydans sp. | reverse complement strand
TGCTGCTCATGACTTCCCCTCCTGTTCGGTTTAGATGAAAACGTCCATTTCCATCTTGGCACTTTTGTTGCCGTTCGCGGAAACTTCTCCGCACCCTCGGGACGGGGAAGTCCCTTTCATTCGTTAGGCAATCATATGCCCATAGAGTCGAAATCACTGAACATTCCTTACCCTCCGAAAGATTATTGGAGGTTGCGAGTGTTGCTTGCCGTAATTTTATTTACGCCAGTTCTACTAATTTTTTCTGCTGATGCCGCTAAGGCATATTTGGCTTACTTATTGTCATTCCTTCCTGGACTATGGCTCTTTATCCTGAGCAATAAAATTTCAAAACCCATGAAGGCGCACAGCGATATTGGGCATATATTTTTCTGGGTGCTCGTTACAGGCTACATATGGTTAGCAAAAGTAATTTTGTTTCCGGCGGCAGTGGCATTCATAGATCATGTGTTTGCCTAACCCGTCAGTCGAGAGGGACGCCGCAAAAGCGCGGCGCCCCTCACTTTTACGTTGGGCATCTCGGTAAATGACTGGTATCTGTGTAATCTTTGATTTGGACGGTACGCTGGTAGACAGCGAGGGGCTTTGCAATCAAGCATTTCTCGATCTGCTTCCGCAACTGAACGACACAGTGGAATCATTAACCCAACGGTATCGCGGCAAAAAGCTGGCTCCAATCCTTGCTGACCTTGAGAGGCGCCTTTATCAGAAGCTGCCAGATGCGTTTGAACAGCATTATCGCCAGCGCGTCGCGGAGCTCTTCTCTCGTGAGTTGAAACCTATGCCCGGTGTTCTTGAAATGCTCGAAACCACGAATTTTCCCAAGTGTATTGCATCAAGCGGGCCTCTTTTGAAAATCCGTCAGGCGCTTCAAGTTAGCGGCATCGCTCCCTACTTTGGTGACAGCATCTTCAGTTCATATGAAGTTGGCTCTTGGAAGCCGGAGCCAGGTTTATTCCAATACGCAGCAAATGCGATGGGTTTTATGCCTAGCCAATGCCTCGTTGTAGAAGATAGTGAAGTTGGAATTGAGGCAGCCGCAGCAGCAGGAATGAAAGCACTCCGGTATGTGCGAAATGGTGAAACCTCATCATGCCGAGACGGAGTGACATTTGACGATATGTCTCAGTTTTCCCAACTACTCGCTCACTTTGCTAGCAATGCCCAACCCATCATTCAACCCGGACTGGCGCGATAAAGCCGCGCCAGTCGGTTAATTCAAACGTTAGCCGTCTCCATCATGACCGACGCAACTCTACACCTGATAGAAGGCCCCGTTGGCGCGGGCAAGTCCACCTATGCTATGTCTTTGGCATCAGGTGGTCGCGCCATCCATATCGCCCTAGATGAATGGTTCGCTTCCATTTTCAGCCCGGACCGCCCTGAGCAGGACATTGTTCCCTGGTACATCGAGCGAAAAGATCGACTTATAGAACTCATCTGGGGCCACAGCAAACGTCTTCTCGATAGCGGTTGTGGAGTCATACTTGAATTGGGCCTAATTCAGCAAGCTCATCGCATTGACTTCTGCAGCCGTGTGCAGAGCGAAGGCTACGATCTCACAATGCATGTCCTCGATGCCCCAATCCAAGTACGTCGCGAGCGCGTCAGGCAACGGAATCAACAAAAGGGGGATACGTTTTCGATGGTTGTGCCTGACCACATCTTTGAGATTGCCAGCAGTCAATGGCAGCCTCCCGATGCAGCCGAGTGTTCTCAGTTCCACATCAACTTTATTGGTGGCGCGGCGAATTAATACGTTAAACATATAAACAATGGGGGACGGCGTGAGAAATTTTCAATCCGGAGATATACACGGAGATGTCACAATAAACGACAACTCAAATAATACTGAATACAAGCTGTTGATCCATTGCAGTAACGAAGAGCTAATGCAAGAAGAATCACATAGATTTAACTTGTTGCGAGATGAACGCTCGCGCAAAAACAAGGTCATCTGGAAGTTTGTCGCTGCCACAGCCATCCTAATACTAATTGCGGCCACGTGGTTTCAAATTACTGGCGCAATGAATATGGTAACTTTTCTCATGGGCGCGGCGGGTGTAATGATGGGGCTGGCAGCATTGCAGCAAGCCGACAAACAAACTCCTTTTGAACAGCGGCAAATAGCTACTCTAAATGAGATTCACACATTGCTGCGTGAAAGGGGTGTACGTTAATGCCTAACACGGTGCCGCGCCCGACTAAAACCGTGCAGCGGATTTTGTCGGGCGGGCTGGGCGTTATAAATTTAGGAGAAATCAGTGCCGGACGGAAAGAGAATAGCGCTTCTTATTGATTGCGATAACGTGAGCCATAACTCAATTGAAGGTGTTCTGGAGGAACTCGCAAAATATGGAATGGTTAATGTGCGGCACGCGCACGGCGACTGGAATAGTCCATCCCTATCTGGCTGGGCAGAAAAATTACACCCTCATGCCATCAGGCCAATGCAACAGTTCGCATATACAAAAGGAAAGAACGCTACCGATTCGGCAATGATAATCGACGCAATGGATTTGCTTTATAGCAAGAATATTGATGCTTTCGCTTTGATGACAAGCGATAGTGATTTTACGCCTCTTGTTCTACGAATACTCGAAAGTGGAAGGCCTGTTTATGGGTTTGGGGAAAAGAAAACGCCCCAGCCATTTGTCGATGCTTGCTCCCCTTTTATTTATACAGAAAATTTAGTATCAGAAGAGAAAGAGGATAAAAAGGAGGACTCAAAGCAGCCAGCCAAGAAGGATAAAAAAGCATTAAGGGCGGATACGGCGCTTGTACATCTTCTCAGGAAAGCAGTTGAACAAACCGCCGAGGATGATGGTTGGGCTCACATGAGCAAGGTGGGCAGTTACATTTCAAACAACAACAGCTCATTTTCGTCGGTTAATTTTGGCTACAAGAAACTTGGTGACTTAATAAGGGCTAGTGAGTTGTTTGATATTGAAATGAGAAATCATGGTACAGCCATGTGCATTAAGGATGCTCGAAAATAGAACCTATATCATTGGTTGAATGGAAAAGTTGATTACGCGAAATTCAACCTGTTCATAAATGCCCGGAACGGATCATTTGTTGAAGAACTCCGTTTGCGCAAGGTTGACGACGAATGGTATTCAGCTTTTCAAGTATTCAAAAGCAATGCGGATGGAAGCCGCTCCCTTTTTGGGAACGGGCAATGGAAAAATATCCAAGAGCACCCGACGGAACCCCGGTTTGGTGATGGAACCCACAATCTCACACATGAAATTCCCCTGAACCTACGCGAAAGCCGCACTGGCCGGTGAATTCGGACGTTAGGCTTTTGTTCCATCCATAGAAAATTAGGAGACGATATGGAATCCAAGATTGTTGCCGAAGCTGCCCGCGCAACCCTTGATGGAAGCATCCCTTTTCCAGAAGTGGTACGCAGGTTGTTGGAAACAGGTGTTGAGTATTACCACGTCGATTATGTGGCGCTGCAAAAAACCTATTACAGTGCATCGGGGGAGATTATTAAGACTCCAATCAATTATGAGGGACTGCCTTCTGTTGCACGTGAGTTCGATGTTGAAGGGCTTCGGGCTGCAATTTTCGACAGCCAGCAAAATGGTCAGCATTACCGCGACTTCACCAAGCGGGCTATGGATGCAGGTGTTCAGGGTTACATTGCGTTTCTGCGCGGCAAGCGTGTTACCTATTGGGGACGCGGTGGTGACCAACACATTGAATGGTTTCCCGGCGCAAAGCCTCAAGACGCCTAACATGGCGTTGGAGAGGGACGCACCTAAGACGGCGCGCTCCTCAGCTACATCTTGGGCATCTGTATCCATATGAAGGGAAAGCGCTATGGCCTACACGAAACAGCAGATCATTATCGACATCAATGCCTACATGAAAAAATGTGGCGGAACCAATGCTGGCTGGTACGTTGGCATCGCGACAGACGCAAAGCAGCGGTTGTTCAACGACCACAATGTCTTGGAAAAGAACGATTCATGGATATATCGTCATGCTGAATCGTCCGATGCAGCGCGCGCTGTAGAGAAAGCATATTTAGATGCGGGTTACAGCGGTGGCCCCGGAGGGGGCGACGATGGCACCGACTATGTCTATGCATGCCGCAAGACCAGGACTACCAGGGAATAGTCGCGCCATGTCCATCCCTGCGTTCAAGTTCGCCGCCCCAATCCAGCGTTAAGCATCCAATGGAGGATCCTCATGCCGTTTCCACCGGAAGAACGCAAGGCATTGTTGGAAGTGAGAGGTGTTGGCCCCTCGGTGGCGGCTCGCCTGGAACAAATGGGGTTTGAATCGCTGGCCCATCTGAGCAGAGCCGATGCATTGGACATCGTTTCGCAAGACTCGGCTATCGTTGGCTCTTCTTGCTGGAAAAACAGTCCGCAAGCTCGTGCTGCCGTCCAGGCTGCAATTGCATTGGCACAGTCACTTCATGCATAACAAGTCCGCTTGCGACCGGCGTTGGGCATTTCACTGGAGAACATTATGAATGCAAGACGATTCGCGGTTGCAGTATTGGCAATATTCATTTTTGCCCTCGTATGGAATGGGTTTGTCCACATGGTGCTTCTCAAGGAAGCCGGTTTGGCGCTTGTAGGGATAGCGCGCCCCGCAGCCGAACGGAATATGGCGCTTGGCCTCCTGCTGACCGCAGGTATAGCAACGCTGTTCGTCTATTCATATGTTTCGTTTGTCCGCACGCCCGGTGTCAGGCGTGCTCTCGGTCACGGCGTTTTCTTTGCACTTCTGGCCGGCTTGCTGGTAGACCTGAATCAGTTCTTTCTGTATCCACTGCCAGGTTCGCTGGCCGTCGCATGGTTTCTGTTTGGTTGCATCGAATTCTGTATCTATGGTGTGCTGGTATCCTGGATATATCCCATAGCTGCCCCACCCGTTGCGCCAAGGGCCGCGTCGCAGGCTGCGCGCGCCGGGCTTTAGCGTCGAGTCTTTATCGAACTCATGTAAGGAAATACGCAATGCTGGACATCCCTCGCATATTCAACATCACGGAAAGTGCGCACCGCATCCACAATCCGTTCACGCCTGACAAATTCGCCACGCTTGGCGCGGCGTTGCATCTGGTGCCCGGAGCACGGGTGCTTGACCTCGGCAGCGGCTCGGGGGAGATGCTATGCACTTGGGCTCGCGATCACGGCATCGTCGGTACTGGCGTCGACATGAGCCGGTTGTTCACCGGGCAAGCGCAACGTCGAGCTGAAGAACTCGGTGTTGCCTCGCAAGTCGAGTTCATTCATGGCGATGCGGCAGGTTACATTTCTGATGAGAAGGTCGACGTGGCCGCCTGCGTTGGCGCCACCTGGATCGCCGGGGGAGTTGCCGGCACCATCGCGCTTCTGGCGCGAAGCTTGCGCGCCGGCGGGATCATCCTCATCGGTGAACCCTACTGGCGGCAATTGCCGCCCACAGAAGATATTGCCAAAGGCTGTCTTGCCAGCTCAATTTCCGACTTTTGCGTGCTCCCGGAATTTATCGCGTCCTTTGGTCGCCTCGGCTACGACGTTGTTGAGATGGTTCTGGCGAACCAGGACGGCTGGGACAGATACGAAGCGGCCAAATGGCTCACCATGCGCCGGTGGCTTGAAGCGAATCCCGACGACGAGCTGGTCAACGAGGTTCGCGCCCAATTGATGGCCGAGCCCGAGCGCTATGCCACTTACACGCGTGAATATCTGGGCTGGGGTGTGTTCGCGCTGATGCCGCGGTGATACATTGGCGCAAGGGTCTGCGCAAAATTCCATGCAGGCCGGTTAATGCCAGCGTCGGGCTACATGAATCGCATTGGAGGTAATACATGAAGCGCATTACGGTTTCACTTCTGGCAGTACTGCTGTTGCTGACTGGGCTATGGCTGGCTGCCGATACGCTGGCACCGGCACCGTTCACCTACTTTTCGTTCCGCGCCGTGTTCATGCAGTACAGCGGCGTGATCGGTATCGGCGTGATGAGCGTCGCCATGCTGCTGGCGCTGCGCCCGAAATGGCTGGAACCGCATCTGGATGGGCTGGACAAGATCTACCGTCTGCACAAGTGGCTGGGCATTACTGCGCTGGTGGTCGCCATCATTCACTGGTGGTGGGCACAGGGCAGCAAATGGATGGTGGGTTGGGGCTGGCTGGAAAGGCCCGTGCGCAAACCGGTGAGCGGGGAAACGCTAGGCGTCATCGAAGGCTGGCTGCGCGGCCAGCGGGGAGTTGCCGAATCCGTTGGCGAATGGGCGTTCTACGCGGTGGTCGTGCTGATCGTTCTAGCCCTGGTCAAGCGCTTCCCCTACCACTGGTTCGTGAAGACCCACAAATGGATTGCGGCCGTCTACCTTGCGCTGGCCTATCACTCCGCCGTGCTCACCAAGGTCGAATACTGGACGCAGCCGGTCGGCTGGCTGCTGGCGGTGCTGCTGCTGGGCGGCAGCGTGGCCGCATTGCAGACCCTGACGGGACGGATCGGCGCCGGCCGCAAGGTCTCGGGCACCATCGACGGGCTGACAGATTACCCCGCGTTGCGCGTACTCGAGACTGCCGTCGTGCTGGAGGACGGCTGGCGCGGCCATGCCGCCGGTCAGTTCGCCTTCGTCACCTCGGACCGCAGCGAAGGCGCGCACCCCTATACCATCGCCTCCGCCTGGCATCCTGCCGACCGCCGGCTGGTCTTCATCACCAAGGCGCTGGGCGACCACACCAGCCGCTTGCGGGAAAGATTGAAGATCGGCATGCCGGTGACGGTCGAGGGTCCTTACGGCTGCTTCGACTTCGAGGATGCACAGCCACACCAGATCTGGGTGGGAGCGGGCATCGGCATTACACCGTTTATCGCCCGCCTCAAGCAACGCGCCGCCACGCAGGATGCAAAGACGGTCGATCTCTTTCATCCGACTGCCGAGTTCGATCAGGCCGCCATCGACCGTCTCACGGCAGATGTCGAGGCCGCAGGAGTGCGCCTGCATCTGCTGGTCGATAACAAGGATGGGCGGTTGAATGGTGAACGCATCCGCGCTGCCGTGCCGGAGTGGCGATCGGCCAGCATCTGGTTCTGCGGCCCGCCGGGATTCGGCCAGACGTTGCGCAAGGACTTCCTGGCACACGGCCTGCCGCCGGAACATTTCCATCAAGAACTGTTTCAGATGCGCTGATGGCAGCCGGAATGCAGCTTATCCGATGAGGTTTACATTGCATGAGGCCCCCATCATTCCACCGGATGCTGCGCGATAAAGCCGTGCCGCACCGGTGAATTCAAACGCTCAGTCGCCTTTTACCAATTCCGCGTGCAGGTCGTGCTCGTCCGAGCCGGTGATCTTCACCGTGACGAACTCGCCCACTTCCAGGTCTTCGCCGTCGATGTAGACCAAGCCATCGATCTCCGGTGCATCCGCCGCACTGCGCGCGATGGAACCCTGCTCGTCCACATCGTCCACCAGCACGGTCATGGTCTGGCCGACCTTCTTCGCCAGTTTTTCCGCGCTGATCTCTTCCTGCAGATACATCAGGCGCGCCAGTCGCTCTTCCTGTTCTTCGGGGTCGATATGGTCCGGCAGTGCATTCGCGGCTGCGCCTTCGACGGGCGAGTATTTGAACGCGCCGACGCGGTCCAGCTGTGCTTCTTCGATGAAATCGAGCAGTTCTTCGAACTCTTCTTCCGTCTCGCCGGGGAAGCCGACGATGAAGGTGCTGCGCAGGGTGATGTCCGGGCATATCTCGCGCCACTGCTTGATGCGTTTCAGCACGTTCTCGCTACTGGCCGGGCGCTTCATCAGCTTGAGGATGCGCTCGTTGGCATGCTGGAACGGGATGTCGAGGTAAGGCAGTATCTTGCCTTCCGCCATCAACGGGATGACGTCGTCCACGCTGGGGTAAGGATAGACGTAATGCAAACGCGTCCACACGCCGAGGTCGCCCAGTGCTCCGGCCAGATCGGTCATGCGTGTCTTCAGCGGCTTGCCCTGCCAGAAACCGGTGCGGTATTTCACGTCCACGCCGTAGGCGCTGGTGTCCTGCGAGATGACCAGCAGTTCCTTCACGCCGGACTCGACCAGCTTCTCCGCCTCGCCCATCACGTCATGCACGGGTCGGCTGACCAGATCGCCGCGCAGGCTCGGGATGATGCAGAAGGTACAACTGTGGTTGCAGCCTTCGGAGATCTTCAGGTAGGCGAAGTGTTGCGGCGTGAGGCGCACGCCCTGCGGCGGCACCAAGTCGGTGTAGGGATCGTGCAGGCGTGGCAGGTGCTGGTGCACCGCCTTCATCACCGCTTCGGTCTCGTGCGGGCCGGTAACGGCAAGCACCTTGGGGTGCGTCTTCTGCACGATGTCGCCCTTGGCGCCAAGGCAGCCGGTGACGATGACCTTGCCGTTCTCCTGCAAGGCTTCGCCGATGGCTTCCAGCGATTCCGCCACGGCGCTGTCGATGAAGCCGCAGGTATTGACTACGACCAGATCGGCTTCCTGATAGCTCGGCGTCAGTTCATAGCCTTCGGCCTGCATGCGGGTGAGGATGAGCTCGGCATCGGATGCTGCCTTGGGGCAACCGAGCGAGACGAAACCTATCCTGGGTTGGGTTTTACTCATGGCAATTTCCTGTTGATTCTTCCGATCGCTCCAGCGTCGCGTCAACTTGCGAGAGCGGGTCTTCTATGGGTTCCAGATGGGTGGTGATGTGGCTGAATGGCACAGCAGCACGGATCTCCGCCTCGATGACTTCGACCAGATCGTGTCCGCACTGCACCGTCCACTTGCCCGGCACCAGCACGTGCATGGAGATGAATGCCTGCCGCCCGGCTTCGCGCGTACGCAAGGCATGGAAGTCCAGCCCCTGCTCCCGATACTTCGCCAGCACGGCTTCGATGGCGTCGAGCTGTTCCTGCGGGATGGCGGCATCCATCAACCCCTCAGCGGAGCGATGCAGCAACTGCCAGCCGGTCCACACGATGTTGGCCGCCACCAGCAAGGCGATCACCGGATCCAGCCACAGCCAGCCTGTCGCCCACACCAGCGCCACGCCGGCGATGACGCCGACCGAGGTCCACACGTCGGTCATCAGGTGATGGGCATCCGCTTCCAGCGTGATGGAGTTGTAGGCGCGCCCGGCCTTCAGCAGTTCGCGGGCGGCAAACAGATTGATCAGCGAGGCCACCACCGACACCGCCAGACCGACGCCCACGTCGGCCAGCGCCTGCGGATGCAGCAAACGCTCGATGGCGGTATAGCCGATGCTGAATGCCGCCAGCAGGATGAGGAAGCCTTCGAAGGCGCTGGAGAAATACTCCGCCTTGCCGTGGCCGTAGGCATGCTTGTCATCGGCGGGCGTGGCTGCCAGGGTCAGCACGTACAGCGCCATCAGCGCACCGGCCAGATTGACGAAGGATTCCAGCGCATCCGACAACAGGCCGACCGAACCGGTCAGCCACCAGGCAACGCCCTTGAGCAGTATGGTGGCGACCGCGGCGGCGATGGACAGCCAGGCAAAACGGGTCAGGTCTTTATGCATGGCGCGTCTTTCAAACGCCGGCGAAATAGCCGGTCGCACCGACCGTCGCCACGCCCAGCGCGATCAGCAACACCTGCTGCACGGTATCGCGCAATTGGGTGCGTTTATGCAGGCCGGGGATGAGGTCGGCCACGGCGACATAGATCATGCTGGCGGCTGAAAGCGCGAGGATGTAAGGCGTCCAGGATTGCAGGCCTTGCAGTGCGTAATAGGCCAGCACACCGCCCACCAGCGTGGCAAAGCTGGAGATCATATTGACCTGGAACGCGCGCAATTTGCTGTAGCCGGAATGCAGCAGGATGAGGAAATCGCCGACTTCCTGCGGGATCTCGTGGGCGATGATGGCCAGCGAAGTGACGATGCCGAGATGGACATCGACCATGAAAGCGGCGGCGATGATGATGCCGTCCACGAAGTTGTGGAAAGTGTCGCCGATGATGAGCATGGTACCGCTGCGCCCGTGATCATGGTCGTGACCGTTCCCTGCATGCTCATGCGGCTCGTGCGCCTCGCAATGGTCGTGGTGACAATGGCGCCAGATCAGCACCTTCTCCAGTGTGAAGAACAACAGGATACCGACCAGCACCGCGCCGCTCACGGCGGTGGTATTGCCGGCCTGCTCGATCGCTTCCGGCAGGATGTCGAGGAACACCGCGCCCAGCAGGGCACCGATGGCATAGCTGACCAGCATGCCGATCCACTGCGTGCGCGCGTTCAGCGCGAACAACGCAGCGGCAGCGACGCTCAGTACGCCGCCGAACAGGCTGGCGACGATGATCCAGGATAGAACAGACATATCGAATCAGGGGAATACGGGGCGCGCATTGTACCCGACCGGGCACTAATCCCCCAGCACCACATCCTTGGTCTCGGGCAGGAACATCAGACCGATGATCGAAGCCAGGATCAACATGCCCACCGGATACCACAGCCCGGCCATCACATCGCCCGCGTTCACGGAGAGCAAAGTCACCATGAACGGCGACAGGCCGCCGATCCAGCCTGCGCTCAGGTTATGCGGCAGCGCGGCGGCGGTGTAGCGCGTGCGCGCCCTGAACAGCTCCGGCAGCACGGCCGTCTGCGGCCCGGTGATGAGGCCGACCGCGACCACCGGGATCACCAGCAACAGGAACAGCATGAGCGGGTTGGCCTGTGCGCTGTCTGCTTTTTCCGTCCAGCCTTTGGCTTGCAAGCCGGCGCTCAATGCGGCGGGATCGAAACCGCTCACTTCCACATCCGCCCCGATACGAACCAGTACGCTCTCACCCGGCTCGGTGCTGTGCACGATGCCATTCTTGATGAAGAACTCCTGATTGCGCGCGCATTCGCTCATTGCCTTGTGGAACGGGCTGTAATTGCAGTCCGGGCCAGCCAGGGTCACTGTCACTTCGCTGTTGAAGCGCTGCAGTGCCGGATTGCCGAAATGCTGCAAGCCCTTGAACACCGGGATGATGCTGAGCGCCCCCAGTAGCAGCCCCGCCAGCAACACGGGGCGACGCCCGATGCGGTCGGACAGCCAGCCGCACCAGATGGTGAGCGGGAACAGCAACAGCGTGGAGAGCATCACCAGCGTGCTGGCGAGTTGCGCGTCCAGCCGCACCACGCTTTTTAGGAATACGTTGGCATACACCTGCGAGGTGAAGAACAGTAACGAGCCGCCCGCCGAGATGCAGAAGAACAGCAGGGCCATGCCTTTCAGGGTCTGGCGATCACGGAAGCATTCACGCAATGGCGCTTGCGAAATGCGGCCTTGCTCCTGCAGTTCCTTGAACACCGGCGATTCTTCCAGGCTCATGCGGGTCTTGATCGAGATGAACAGCAACACTACCGAAAACAGGAACGGCACGCGCCAGCCCCAACTGCTGAACGATGCATCGTCGAGGAACTGGTGCAGCAGCACGATCTGGAAGGTGGAGACCAGGATACCCAGCGGCCCCATCAGTTGCAGCACGCTGGTGTAGAAACCGCGCCGACCATCCGGTGCATGTTCGGTGAGATACACCGCCACCCCGCCGATCTCCCCTCCCACTGCGAATCCCTGCAGCAAACGCAGCAGCAACAGCAAGGCCGGTGCCAGCATGCCGACCTGCGCATAGGTGGGCAACATGCCGACCAGGAAGGTCGCCCCGCCCATCAACGAGATGGTCACGAGAAAGATGGGACGTCGTCCGTAACGGTCCGCCAATGTGCCGAACAGTGCGGAACCTAGCGGCCGCACGATCATGCCCACGCCGAATGCGGCCAGACTCGCCAGCAAGGCGGCGGTCGCATCTTCCGGCGGGAAGAACAGCACGCTGAAGTAGGTCGCCAGCGTGGCGAAGGTGAGGAAGTCATACCACTCGAGGAAAGTGCCGAAACAGGCGGCGAGCACCACCTTGCGTTGCGTGGAAGTGATTGTATGCATGGCGTTGAAGCATGGATTGGAAACAGCGGGAGGATATAAAGCATAAGCCGGTGCTTGTCCACCCGAGCGCTTGCTTTAGCGCGTGGCGAGCCACACAATGGCGGCGCGATGAACCATTCGTCGCTTGCCGTTGTCACAGCCCGGCCTTAAATTTTCGGAGATCACGATGAGAACCCATGCCCTGCTTCCCCTTTCCGCCATCGCCCTGCTGCTGTCCGCCTGCGCCACGCCCGACACCGGCAAGCCGGTCACTTATCAGGATGTGAATTCCACCGGTGTGGTGGCCGGGGTGGGTGTGGAAAGCCAGGACGTGACCGCTGTCACCGATGCGATGGTGAAAGACATCCTCGCCACGCCGGAAGTCGTGAAGCGCAGCCAGGCGGCGCGCGTCATCCTCGATGCGGCCTATTTCGAGAACGAGAGCAGCCAGCGCATCAACAAGAACCTGCTGGTGGACAGGCTGCGCATCAATCTGCAGCGCGCCGCCAAAGGCAAACTGCAGTTCGTGTCGCGCGAATCCGCCGACATGGTGGCGCAGGAACGTGACATGAAGCGCCAGGGCGTGACCGATGCCGGCACGCTCAAACAAGCGCAAGCCACCGCCGGCGCGGACTATCGCCTGATCGGGCGCATCAACTCGCTGGACGCACGCAGTGCACAGAGCGGTGCGGTGGAGCGCTACACGCAGATCACCTTCGAACTGATCGATCTGGAGAATTCGCTGAGCATCTGGTCCAACCTGTATGAATTCAAGAAGGGTGGCCAGGACGATGCGATCTATCGCTGATCTTTCAGCGACGCTCCGCTTCGTTCCCCATGTCCTTGCCTGTGCAGTCGGTCTGACGCTGTCCGGCTGCGCCTCGACCGGGCGGGATAACAAGCCTGTCGAACCGGGACGCATCGAGCAACTACTGGAACCGAATGCGGAAGTGCCGGCCGCGCTGCGCCCTTACGTGCTGCGCGATCAGGAACAGGGGCGCCGCGACCGCGTGCTGAACGAAGCCATGGCCGGCCTGACCGCACTGGAACTGTCGCAGCCGGAGACCGCGCAGCGCCTGCTGTCCGATGCCCAGGCACTGATCGAGACCATCTATGCGCACGACCCGGCGGCCAACCGCGCACGCAGCAATTTCGTGCCGGAGGCCGACAAGGATTTCAAAGGCGATCCCTACGAACGCGCCATGGTCGGCTACTACCTTGCCCTCGCCGACTTTTCCGATCCCGATCTGGACAATGCGCGCGCCGATCTGCGCTTCGCCGAGATACAGGACACCATGTCCGCTTCCGAGACCTTCCAGAGCGACATGATCATCATGCCGTTCATCCGCGGCTGGCTGTACAACTGCTCGGGACGGCAGGCGCAGGCGCTGGACGAATTCAAGGCGGTGAACAAAGCGAGGCCCGGCATCAAGGTGCCCGCCGCCACCGACAATGTGCTGCTGATCGCGGAAGTCGGTCAGGCACCGGGCAAGATCGCCAGCGGTCGTCTTCAGGAAGAACTGCGTTACGCGCGGCGCGATGACGGACGGATACGCGGTGTCACCTTCACGCAAGGCACGCAACTGCTGACGGGCCAGCAGATAGAAGATGTGTACTGGCAAGCTTCGACACGCGGCGGTCGCGCGGTGGACAAGATACTGGCCGGCAAGGCTTCGTTCCGCGACACGGCGGAGAACATCGCGACCGGGGCGGCCGTGTTCGCGCAGATATCGGCCAACCTGGCAAACGATGCGGCACGACACAAAGACAGCGACGATGCCGGACAATATGCGGGGCTGGCAGTGCTGGGCATGCTGGTCAGCGTCGGCAGCGACATCGTCGCCGCCTCCACGCATCCGGAAGCCGATACCCGCACCTGGTCCACCCTGCCCGACCGCATCTATGTGGCGACCACCCATGCGGACATGGATGCGGAGCGGATGCCGTGGTCGCTGGGTTTCCATGATGCAAAGGGCGAACTGCAACGCGCGGTCGAGATGAAGACCTTCCGTTCCGGCGCCTGCATGCTAGTGTGGGGCAGGCAGTATCCGGGCAGCTATCCCTCCAACTGGGTGGATGCCTCATTGCGGCATGAAGAAGTGACACACAAACAATGCAAAGGCGCATGCACCGCCGTCGCCGAACAGACGCTGGTCGATGCCCAGAACTTCAAGACACCGCTCGTGCCATATGCCGCCGCGTCCGAACTGCCTGCCAAAGACGAACCGAGCGTGAGATTCAGGCGCAGAATATTCCTCACCTACCCGGACTGACCGGACAACTCTTAGTACCCAAAGGAGAACATCATGCTGAACAAGATACTTTCCATCCTGCTGCTGAGCTTCATGGCCGCCTGTCAGTCATTGCCCGACGCCACCATCATCATGGTCGACGAAGATCATCTGGAAGACATCGTCGAAGTGAACAACGTGCAATCGGGACGCACCACCACCGGCACCCTGCGCGTATGGGGAGAGCTGAAGAACCTCACCGACAAGCGCGTGCTAATCGAAGTGCGCGCTGCATTCCGCGGCGATGGCGGCCGTGTGGTGGAAAAGGCCGGCGGCTGGACACGCGTGTTCATCGACCCGAATTCCACCCAGGATCTGGAACTGCTCTCTACCGTGAACGACGCATCGGAGTTCTTGCTGGAAGTGCGCGAAGGTAAACAGTAAGCCCGACTCAAGCGAGCCAGATGAAAGTGCCCATGCGCCCGGTCGCACCGTCGCGCCGGTAGGAATAGAAACAATCCGGTTCGCTGTATGTGCAACGCCCGCCGCCGTGGATGCGGGTGATACCCAGCGCATTCAAGCGCTGCCGTGCCAGCAGGTAGAGGTCGGCACGATACTTGTCCGATCCTGCCTGTGCGAGGAAGGCATCCGAGGCTGATGCATCCCGTGCAATGAAAGCCTCGCGCACTTCCGCGCCGACTTCGAAATGCTGCTGGCTGATGGCAGGCCCCAGCCAGGCCATCAGCTTGTGCGGGGCGACGCCCATCGCCCGCACCGTCGCTTCGAGCACCCCGTCGCACAGACCGCGCCACCCGGCATGGACTGCACCGACCACCGTACCGTCCTCGTCGCACAACAACACCGGCAGGCAATCCGCCGTCATCACCACACATACCGAGCCGCGATACCGCGCGATACAGGCATCGGCCACCACGCGGCAGCCTGCCGCATCGGCATTCGCCACCTCGGTGCCATGCACCTGTTCCAGCCATACCGGTTCGGTAGGCAGCAATGCGGACAGCGACTGGCGATTGTGGTTCACCCGCAGCGGATCGTCGCCCACATGCAGACCGAGGTTCATCGAATCGTAAGGCGCGCGGCTTACACCGCCGACACGGGTGGTCTGCATGGCCTTGACGTTGGCCGGCGCGGGCCAGTCCGGCGCGATATAGGGATCACACGACCTCATCGCTCGCTTCTTCTATGGCTTCCAGCAATTCATCCATATCGTCCGGCAGCGGCGTGTCGAATTCCATGCGCTTGCCGGTCACTGGATGGTCCAGCGCCAGTTTCCAGGCATGCAGGGCCTGACGCGGGAAGTGGAGCAGGATTTCGCGCAAGGCCGGCACGCACTTTTGCACGCCCTTGATGTAAAGCGTATCGCCCACCAGCGGGTGATCGATGTAGGACATATGCACACGGATCTGATGGGTACGTCCTGTCTCCAGCTTGCAGCGCACCAGCGTGCAACTGGGGAAGCGTTCCTCGATGTGCACATGGGTGATGGCTTCCTTGCCGCTCTCGGTCACCGCCATCTTCACGCGCTGCGTGGGATGGCGGCCGATGGGCACGTTCACCGTGTAATCGCGGTCCACCTCGCCCCACACCAGTGCCAGATACTCGCGCTTCACACTGCGCGCCTGCATCTGTCGCACCAGCGCGGTCTGCGCCACCAGCGTTTTTGCCACCACCATCAGGCCGCTGGTGTCCTTGTCCAGGCGGTGCACGATGCCCGCGCGCGGCACTTCCCGCAGCGCCGGATCATGGAACAGCAAGGCGTTCAGCAAGGTGCCCTGCCAGTTGCCGCTGCCGGGATGTACCACCAGCCCCACCGGCTTGTTGATGACGATGATCGCGTCGTCCTCGTACACGATGTCCAGCGGGATGTCTTCCGGCTCGGCCTCCATATCGGCAGGATGCATCTGGGGCGAAACGGTCAGCTTCTCGTTGCCCCACACTTTCTGTTTGGCCGTGGCGGTCTGGCCGTTGACCGTGACCAGCCCCTGCCCTATCCAGTCTTGCAGGCGGCTACGCGAATATTCAGGGAGCAATTTGACCAGGATCTGGTCCAGACGCAGGCCGCCGAGGTCGGTCGGCACTTTGAACTCAAGCAGGTCGGCGCTATCGTCGTCTTTGCTATAATCAGGCAATTCTTCATCGGGTTCTATCATGCGTCATAGTTTAGCCGTTTTCCTCCTGCTCACGTTAGCTGCTTGCAGCTCGCTTCCCGAGCCGGACTACGAAAAAGACACCAAAGCCACCGCGGACGAACTGTATGCCAAGGCCAAGGCCGAGATGCAGGATGAGAACTATGAGCCGGCCGTCAAGACACTGGAACGCCTGCAGTCACGTTATCCCTATGGCCGCTATGCGCAGCAGGCGCAGCTGGACATCGCCTACGCCTGGTACAAGAAAGGCGAACCCGCCCCTGCCCTCTCCACGCTGGATCGTTTCGTCAAACAGTTCCCCAAGAGCGATGTGCTGGATTACGTGCTGTACCTGAAGGGCCTCATCAACTTCGACGAGAACCTGAACAGCTACTTCAGCACCCTGTTCATGCAGGACCCTGCCGAGCGCGACCCGGTCGCCCTGCGTTCATCGTTCGAGGCGTTCAAGCAGCTGGTCACGCAATACCCGCAAAGCCGCTATGCCGAAGATGCGCGCCAGCGCATGCAATACCTGCTGGTCACGCTGGCCAAGCATGAAATCGCCATCGCCAGTTACTACCTGCGCCGCGGCGCCTATGTCGCCGCCGTCAACCGCGCCCAGGGCGTGCTGGTCGATTACCCGCTCACCCCGCAGACGCGCGATGCCTTGCAGATCATGGTGCAAGGTTATGCCCGCCTCGGCCTGGACGACCTGAGCCGCGATACGCAACGCGTACTCGACAGCAACATCGCCAAGGACGGCATCAAGCCCTCGCAAACCTTCTTCAAGGAACGCGAGACGCCGTGGTGGAAGTTCTGGGAGCTGTAAATTGAAATACTGTGCAGACTGCGGCGCCCCTGTCGAACTGCGTACACCGCAGGACGACCACCGCCAGCGCTATGTCTGCACATCGTGCGACACCATCCACTACCAGAACCCCAAGATCATCGTCGGCGCCATCCCGGAATGGGAAGACGGCAGGATTCTGCTCTGCCTGCGCGCCATCGAACCCCGCCACGGATTGTGGACCCTGCCTGCCGGATTCATGGAGAACGGCGAGACCACCGCACAGGGCGCCGCGCGCGAGACCCTGGAAGAGGCCAACGCACGCGTGGAGATCCATGAGCTTTTCGGCCTCTACAACCTGCCCTACATCAACCAGGTACAGATGCTGTTCCGCGCGACCCTGCTCGACCTCGACTTCTCGCCGGGCGTGGAAAGTCTGGAAGTAAAGCTATTCAGGGAAGAGGATATTCCCTGGGAGCAACTCGCCTTCCGTCCGGTGAAATATGCGCTGGAGAACTACTTCGCCGACCGCAAGCGCGGCGAATTCAAACTGCATAGCGGAGATCTGGAACCGCCAGTTCGCAAGGGCTGAAGCGACGATCAAGCAGTCCACAGAAAATTATTCCTAAGGCAGGTGCATCTCCGACGGAGTGTAATCCCCACGCTTGATCACCGCGACGCAGGCATCGACCACCCCGGTATCCAGCTTGCCCACGCTCAAGCGCCCGATCTCCAGCATCGCCTTGGCAAGACCCAGTGCGGGTCGATAGGGACGGTCCGCCGACATGGATTCGACGATGTCGGCAACCGTCAGGATGCGCGACTCGAGCAGGATGTCCTTGCCGCGCAAACCCAGCGGATAGCCCGAGCCATCGAGATACTCATGATGCTGGCGCACGATGTCGGCAATCGGCCAGGGGAACGCGATGTTCTTGAGGATGTTGTAACCGACCTCGGGATGGCTCTTCACCAGCGCGAATTCAGCCGGGATCAACCGGCCGGGTTTGGTGAGTATCTCCGAAGGGATCTGTATCTTGCCGATGTCGTGCACGATGCCGGCGAGATAGATCGCCTTCAATGCATCGTCGCCCAGCTTCATCTCCTTGCCGATGAGCAGCGCCAACTCTGCCACATGTTTCTGATGGCCCGCGGTATAGGGATCCCGCTGTTCAAGCGTGGATGCGATGGCGGCCAATGCGCCTTCCAAAGACTGCTCGAGCTTCACAGCCTGCCGCCGCTGCTGCTCCAAAGAGCCCAGATAGGCCAGCTTCTGCCTGAGTGCACTGACTCCGTGACCAATGCTTCCCACCAGTTCAACAAACATCCTGACCACATCCGGCTCGAAGGAGTTCGCGATGTCCCCGAACAGGATCATTTCCCCTTCCACCCTGCCTTCGATCGTGATCGGCAGCGCCAGACAGGCGCTCAGTCCATGCTCCCTGAAAGTCGCCGACCAAGGTTCTGCATCGATATGCATATCCTGCACCACTTGCGGCACACCCTGCCGGACTGCCCTGCAGAACGGATTCAGCGCGATCTCATCCTCGCCGCAGGAATGTTCCCATCCTCTTAATGCCGCCTGCGCCGTGCCCGCGAAGGCCAGCAGGGTCAATTCCCGATCGTTCTCCACCCCTCGCCAGGCGACGCATGCCAATGTATAGCTGCCACCGGAGGTGGCGGCGACGCAAGCCTCACGCCACAATTCCTCTTCACTACGTGAGCTGATGATCGCTTTGTCGCAAGCGCTCAATACTTCGAGCACCCAGGTGCGCCGGTGCAACAGGTTGAGGGATTCGCGCTCTGCAGTGATGTCATGGAATACAACCACGACACCGATCACCTCCCCCTCATCGTTACGCATCGGCGCCTTGGTGGTTCTTACCCAACTGGTCACGCCATCCTTGACATAAGGCTCCTCCAACACTTCCGGCATGCCCTCGCCCATCACACGCCTGTCGTCCGCCTGGTATCGTGTCGCCAGCTCGGGGGGAAAGAAGTCGAAGTCATTCTTTCCCACGATCTCATCCGGAGCGATACCCAAATCGGCTGCATAACTCAGATTGCATGAAACATAGACACTGTTGATATCCTTGAGCATGATCTTGTCCGGCACGGTATTCACCACGGCGCGGAACTTGTCCTGATTCAGTGCTTGCGCCTGTTCGGTGACGATCTTTTGCAGCATCTGCACATACTCGTCCTCGAGATGGCGCACCACATCATGCTCGTTGATGATGCCCTCCAGCCGACCGTCTTCATCCACGACTGCAAAACGGCGTATCCGCTTCTGCTGCATCTGCTGTGCGACATCCGACAGCAACTGCCGTCTGGTGACCGTAACGACCGGGGCCTTCATCGCCTCCCGCATCCGCAGCGCGCCCGATTGCGCCTGGAACAACCTGACCATGTCCCGCTCGGTCAGTATGCCTACCGGCTTCCGGTCCTCCAGCACCAGCGCACAACTCGCCTTGTGATCCTGCATCTTGCGCGCCGTCTCCTGCAATCCATCGTCCGCAGTCACACCGATATAGGATTGGCTCATCGCATGCCCGACATCAAGCGCCGCTACAAATGCATCTACTCCATGGGATTTTCGAAAATCCGTTTCGCTCAGGATACCGACTGCCGCACCGTCATCATCGACCACCAGCAGATGCCGGATGGCGTTGAGCACCATGCGATGGTAGGCGGCGTGGACCGTCTCGTTTGAGCTGACACCGATCAGGCCGCGGGACATCAATTCTTCCGCCCTGGTCTCCGTCGCCAGCCCCAACCCCAATGCACGCATGATGTCGCGTTCCGTGATGATGCCGACGGGTTTGCCTTCTTCTTCGATCAGCAGCGAACTCATCGGCCCGGCTTCCATGCGCGCAGCCACTTCTGCAAGCGTCGCTTTCAAATTCATCATGAGCAATTTTCCGCTCATGATGTGGTGTACGCGTTTTTCCAGCGCCATCTCGGATTTAGGATTCACAGCGGCATCTCCAGTTTGACGTTAGGGAACGCATAGTCCAGCTCCATGAACAACTTCAGGATCGCATCCACCACTGCAGCGTCATACCAACTCGACTTGTGTGCCTCCAGCTCACCCAGTGCCCGCTCTATGCTATACGCCCGCCGGAAAGGGCGATGCGACAGCATCGCCTCCAGCGCATCGCATGCATGCAGGATCCTGGATTCCAGCAGCAGCTGCGCTCCATGCAAGCCATTCGGGTAACCCGTACCGTCCATGTGCTCGTGATGTTGTCTGACGATATTCGCGATGGGCCATGGGAAGGGAATATCTTTCAAAATGTGGTAGCCAGCTTCGACATGCAGCTTGACCAAATCGAACTCTTCCGCGGTCAACTGTCGCGGACGGGTCAGGATGTCCCTGGGCACGCGTATCTGTCCGACGTCATGCACCATCGCCGCGAGCTGCAATCCCTCCAGCTGTGTTGCACTCAGCCCCAGCAGCATGCCAACCCGTACCGAAAGATCCGCCACGCGCTGTTCGTGGCCGGCGGTCGAAAGATCATGGTGTACCATCGCGGTCGAAAGTGCGGTCAGGCCACGTTTCATAGCCTCATTCAGATTCCTGATCCGTGCCCGTCCATGCTCCCGCCCAAGAAAGCGGTCGGTATGCATCTTCAATAGCCAGCCGAAAAGCAGCGTGCCCAGCAACTGGATGAGGAACAGCTCCAGACCGACATGAACGAACAGGCTTGATCCCTGTTCCTTGGGCACCACCGCCAGCAGCGCGGTCACCTCCCCGATACCGACCGTCAAGCCTGCATAAACCAGCTGCAGTAAAGTGACCCGGGCTCTATCCTCTTTGATGACCCTGAGTAGCACCATCATCAACGAAAAATCGAGCAGCAAGCCCACGATGCCGGCCATCATGGTGCTCCCTCCCCAGATGATCCGGGCCAAGATCTCGATAACCGTGACCAACACAGCCAAAGCGGGACCGCCGAACAGTGCGGCCAGCGCGATCGCAACCCCTTCCATATCTATGGACGCCCCCTCCATGCCAAGATGCGAGCGGGAAGTGAAGATGAAAAACACGCCCAGCAGACTCAGCATCGCTGCACGAGCCCGCCTTCTGAATACATCACCGAGATCGACGTAATATTTTATTTCGAGGATCAGGATAAGTATGAAAGCAGCCAGCGCGGTATGCCCGGCAGAGAAAATATCTACGACGTGATCAAACATTCCCACTCCCGATTTTCGTCATATGCAGCCCACTCCATCCCCGCCTTAACCTCATAACTCTCCACCGTTCATCGCCTATGCTTGCAATGTCTATTGCTTTGGATGCGACATGTTGCTCCTCGCATTAAAGGCAAACAAGCCACCGGACATCGCTATTCATTTTTTTCATATTGTATCAATAAATATTGAATTATGAAAATAATTGATATATTATGAAACAATTCAGGTTACCCATGCCGATATGGCAGCTCATATCACAGTGCGCGGACAGCCCAACTGCATGCAAGACAAGAAATGGAACTCAATCAGAAAATCCCGAAGACATTCTGCACGACCAGAGAAGCGGCCAATTTGCTGTCAATCTCGGTACGAACAGCCCAACTGTGGGTAGAGAGCGGCTTGCTTGAAGCATGGAAAACGGAAGGCGGCCATCGACGCATCTCGCGCGATTCAGTCGAACGACTGCTGGCCTCCCCGGGCACGCAAGCTCGAAGCAACACCCTCAGTACGCCTGCTGTTGCCGCGTCCGCCAATCGCCCGCAGGCGCCACTGAATATCCTGGTGGTTGAAGACGAGCCCAATCTCAGGCGCCTGTATGAGATCAATCTGCGACAGTGGGAGTTGCCTCATCAACTGCGTACGGCAGACGATGGCTACGAGGGGCTCGTGCGAATCGGCAGCGACAAACCCGACCTGCTTATCACCGACCTCAGAATGCCGGGCATGGATGGATTTCGCATGCTGAATGCGATTTGCAGCATGCCCGAGCTGTCGGGCATGAAGATCGTCATCGTGAGCGGCTTGAACCCAAGCGATATTTACAACGGCGGCGGCATTCCAGACGGGATATCCATCCTGCCGAAACCGATTCCATTCGACAGGCTGCGTCAGATCGCAGAAGAACTGGCCCGCAGCAAACAATCCCGTCCCCTTGAGGAGGTCGCGTGAAGAAGATACTGCTAGTCGATGATCATGCCGATATTCGCCGTCTGATCAAGATCACGATAGGCAACGGCTTCGAAGTGCTTGAAGCAGAAGATGGGACGACCGGTTTCAATATCGTGCGACAGCACAAACCCGACCTTGTGGTGCTGGACGTGATGATGCCCGGCGAAATGGACGGCCTGAAGGTACTGGACATGATCAAGTCCGATCCTGAGCTGGAACAGATAAAAGTGATCATGGTGACTGCGAGAGGTCAGGTCGCAGACTATGACGATGGCATGAAACGAGGTGCCGATGCCTACTTCATCAAGCCTTTCAGCCCGCTGCAACTGGTCTCGTTCATCCAGGAGAAGCTGGCTGAATAACGTGGCGGGATGCCCCTTGTCTCAGGCAACCCGCGGCAGAGCCCCTTACTGCAAAGGTTAGATAGATGAGCAACCGCGAAACGAATCTCGAGCTGGAGTTGATGCGCAGCAATACGTTGCTGCGCACCGTGATCGACGAGAACCCGAACATCATCCTGATGAAGGACTGGAACGGGAAGTTCCTGATCGGCAATCGCGCATTGGCACAGCTGTACGGCACCACCCCGGAGGAGTTGGTCGGCAAGGACGATGGCGCATTCAACCCCAACCAGGAACAGGTGGCCTTCTACCTCGAGAACGTGCGCGAGGTCATGCGGCAGAGCGAAACCCGATTGGTGATGGAAGAATCCACCGATGTCAAAACGGGGGAAACGCATTACTTCCAATCGATCAAGAAACCGATCATTGCTGAAGACGGCAGCAGGCAGATACTGGTCATCGCCAACGATGTTACCGAACTCAAGAATGCCCAGCTCAAGCTGGAGGAAAGCGAGAAGCGCTTGCGCTATGCGCTGGAAGCCACACAGGAAGGCGTCTGGGATTGGGACATCCAGACCGGCATCGTTTCGCACAACCCCCAATGGTGCAAACTGACCGGACTGAACGACGGCTTCCTGCAGCATCCGCTGGAGGATTTTGCCAGGTTGCTGCATCCGGATGACAGGGACCTCGTCTTCGAAAGGATCAACAAGTGCCTGGACGGGCAAGGCCCGTACGTCAGCGAGCACCGGATGATGATCGAGAACGGGAACGCCGTATGGGTACTGGATCGGGGGAATGTCGTCGAGCGTGATGCGGCAGGCAAAGCCACGCGCATGGTCGGCAGCTTCTCCGACATCAGCGAAAGAAAATCGGCCGAACTCGCCCTGAGCCTGAGGACCGAGTTACTCAATGCGATCTTCGAATTGAGCCCGGACGGATTCGTATCCTTCGACCAGCAGCATAAGGTCAGCTACGTCAATCCGTCATTCATTCGAATGACGAACCTGGATCAGGAAAAGCTCATCGGCAGCAATGCGAAGGCGTTTGAACAAACGCTCCTCGGGATCTTTTCCGACAGCACTGCCTGCGAATTTTCAGGCACCGCGAACCATAGACTATTCAACGATGAAAACGATTTCAGGTGCGTGGTGGAGCTTGCCGCACCCAATTCGGGCATCCTTGAAGTCATATCCCGCAAAGGAAGTTCGCTGCCCGCCTCAAGAATCCTGTACTTCCGCGACATCACGCATGAATCGGAGATCGACCGGATGAAAAGTGAATTCATGAGTACGGCCGCTCACGAATTGCGCACGCCCATGGCGAGCATCTATGGTTTCAGCGAGGTGCTATTGAAACAGGAATTAAGCACTGCAGAGCAACGTGAATTCATCCAGACGATATTCAGCCAGTCCGAGCTCATGGTCTCCATCATCAACGAGTTGCTGGACCTTGCGCGGATCGAATCGAGAAGGGGGAAAGACTTCGTATTCGAGAAGTTCGACCTGGGCGAACTGTTGTCGGCAGTCAGCGATAGTTTCAGGCCGGAAAATTGCACCTTAAGCCTGACGATGCCGACCACGGCAGCGCCGATCACAATCACTGCAGACCGCAACAAGCTGACACAGGCGATCAACAATGTCCTGTCCAATGCCATCAAGTATTCGCCGAAGGGGAGCATGATCGAACTGGAGCCGATTCTGCCGAATGCGGACCAGGTACATGATGGCATGGTCGGAATACGCATTACCGATCACGGTATCGGCATGACGCAAGAACAGCAGTCCCGGGTGTTTGAACGATTTTATCGGGCCGACAATTCCGGAAAGATACCCGGCACAGGCTTGGGAATGAGCATCGTCAAGGAGATCATGGAGCTGCACGAAGGGCGCGTCGACCTGCTCAGTCAGTTTGGAAAAGGAACCGCAGTCACGCTCTGGCTGCCGTTCAAATAACGACGGGAGGTTCCAGTGCACAACAAAATATCGGCGCTGCTCGAAAGCATGGCGTTCATTGCCCTCCTCACGATCACGTCTTCCGCGGGAGCCACCGCTCAACTGCCGACGCTGACATTCGGCATCGTCCCCCAGCAATCAGCCAGCAAACTGGCGGAAAAATGGGCGCCGCTCTTGAGCGAGATCGGACGCAGGGCCGGGGTCAGGCTGGTATTCCGTACGGCCCCCAGCATCCCGGTTTTCGAAGAGCGCCTGGCCAAAGGCGAGTACGACCTGGCCTACATGAATCCCTATCACTACGTGGTATTTCACAAGGGCAACGGATTCACTGCGTTCGCCAGAGAGAAGGACCGCAGGATCAAAGGCATCATCGTCGTCAGAAAAGACAGCTCTATCCATCAGCTGGCAGATCTGAAAGGCATGGAAGTGGCCTTCCCGGCCCCTGCCGCATTCGCGGCCAGCATCCTGCCCCAGGCCGAATTCGGCCGGCAGCACATCCCGGTCGAGGCGAAGTTCGTTGCTTCCCACGACTCCGTCTATCGCGCCGTCGCTTCCGGTTTGCAGCCAGCCGGCGGCGGCATACAAAGGACATTCGAGGCCACGCCGCCCGAGGTGCGGAATCATTTGCGGGTGCTGATAGAAACCCCCTCCTATACCCCGCACGCTTTTGCCGCGCATCCCCGCGTCGACACTGCGCTGATCCAGAAGATAGTGGCAGCCATGCAATCCATGTCCGATGATGCGACGGGAATCAATCTGCTCTCACCGCTGGCGTTCAAGGGCTTTTCGACGGCGGAAGACAAGGATTGGAACGATATTCGCGCACTGGATATCCGCCTGCTGGAACGATATAGCAATCCGGAAACAGAATAGACATGCGCTTCAGGGCCAAAACAATCGTCGGTGTCGCCATCATCGAACTGGTATTGCTGGCGATCCTTGTCAGCAGCGCCCTGTCGATATTGAGGGACTCCAACGAAGCTGAATTGATGCGCCGCGTGCAGCTGGGCGGGCAATTACTTGCGGCAGCGGCAAAGGATGCGGTGATCTCGCAAGATCTGGCCACGTTGGACAGTCTGCTGGAAGAAGCGATGAACACCCGGCAGATAGACGTCATCCGCGTCTACGATTCGGAAGGCGTGCTGCTGAGCGAACGGGGCGACAAGTCACTCCTGAAAAGAGAGTTCCGTAAAGAGACCGATATGTCGGGGGCACATGAAGACGGCATATTCGATTGGTCCACGCCGGTCATGGCGGGCGGCATCAAGCAAGGCGAAGTGCAGCTGGGCGTATCCATCTCTCCGTTGAACGTATTGCTCAAGTCTGCATTGCGCTGGGCCGCCGGTATCGCCGGACTGGAGATGCTGCTGGTCGCATTGTTCTCCTGGCTGCTGGGCTCTTATCTGGTGCGCCAGCTGGCCGCGCTGCGCGATGCCAGCTACCGCTTCGCGGCGGGGGATTTCGCGCACCGGATACCCTTGCATGGGAACGATGAGCTTACCGAGACCGCCCAGGCATTCAACCAGATGGCGCAGCAGCTGAACGATAGCCATGAATCGCTGCGCCGGGAGATCAACGAAAGACGCTTGTTCCAGGAGATCGCCGAATTCGCGCAAAGCAAGGCCGAGGACCGCAACGAACAGCTGAACGGGATATTCACGCTCAGTCCAGACGGTTTCGTTTCGTTCGACAGGGAGCGCCGGGTCAAATACGCCACTCCCGCTTTCACCCAACTGACCGGGATCGATCGAAAAGCCATCACCGGCATGGACGAAGCCGCGTTCACCAAACTGCTTGAAGACCAATGCGCTTCCGACCTGAGCGTCGCCGCATTGACACGCTTGCACAAAAGACACCGTTCGGACGATCAACCTAACCTGATCTACAGGGAGCGCATCGAGATTCTCAAGCCCGTCCATCGCTATCTTGAGGTAGGGTTGCGCGAATCCGAGGCGCAGAGCGTTTCCCAGATACTGTACTTCAGGGATGTGACGCACGAGATCGAGGTGGATCGCATCAAGAGCGAATTCCTCTCCACAGCCGCACACGAACTGCGCACCCCGATGTCCAGCATCTTCGGCTATACGGAGCTGATGCTTGCTCGCGAACTGGAGCCGGATCTCCGCCGCGAGTCCCTGCTGGTGATCTATAAACAATCGGAACTGATGATCTCCATCATCAATGAGTTGCTCGACCTGTCGCGTATCGAGGCAAGAGGCGGCAAAGACTTCAATCTTGAAATGCTGGCCGTTGCGCCTCTATTGCGCGATGTTATTGGCAGCTTCCTGCCCCCTGCGGAGCGTAAGGCACCCATCGCTTCAATCCCAGACCGGCCGGCGATCCGGATAAATGCGGATCAAAAGAAATTAACGCAGGCGATCAACAACATACTCAGCAACGCCTACAAATATTCTCCCGACGGCGGGGATGTCGAGGTCAGCCTCGTCTATCCGCCATATGACGACTTGCACCTTCATCAGAAACAGATCGGCATACGGATAGCCGACCACGGGATCGGCATGACTGCTGAACAGATTCCTCGCATCTTCGAGCGCTTCTACCGGGTTGACAGCTCGGGGAAGATACCGGGAACCGGACTGGGCATGAGCATCGTCAAGGAGATCATTGGTTTCCACGATGGGCAAGTTGCGGTCGACAGTTCGCCGGGGAAAGGCACCAGGGTCACCATCTGGCTGCCTGTCGCTCGCGGTGCAGGGGAGTCAGCACACGACGATTCAGCAGCGTAAGAATTCGCAAGTATCAGCTTGGCGGAGCCGCAATGCACTCACTGATTGGGATACCGCTTTCCTCAAACCCACACAGAAGGACCGTGGTCAGGGCATGCGGTGCGATGCACATGACAGCATCGCCCGTTTCGAAACGCCTTCTCACGACAGGCTAGCGTATTGAAGGGACATGCCTTTCGTGCGCACCCGGCACACACGTTCCGGACAGGCGGCCAGAGCGTCTTGCCCGGGTAAGTTGAAACAACTGCGTCGCACAAGAAGTAGCCATACATGGAGTAATGATCATGCAGATCGCATGGACAAAAGAACTGGAGATCGGAAACGAGCTGATCGATACGCAGCACCGCATGCTGGTATTGCTGCTGAAGAAACTGGATATTGCTCTGAAAAGCAGATTGGGAAAAAAAGTCGTCATGGGCATCTTGCTGGAATTCAAGAAATTCACCGAATTCCACTTCCTGAGCGAGGAGAATCTGATGGCCGAGCTGCGCTTTCCCGGTTTGGTCGAGCACGAACTGGTGCACTCAAATCTGCTCTGCCAACTGAACCTGTTCATCGCCAAGATCAACCGCGAACAGGAAGACCCGGAAGAGATATTGCAGCAACTCGTGTTCTGGGTCGTCAACCATGTGCTCAGCCATGATATGAAGATCGCGGAATACCTGAAGAGCTCGACATATCGGCCTATCGCTGAAGAGAGCTATGCCTTGTATATAAGAACGTTCGATTGAACCGTTCCGCTCGCTATATATCCTCTTCGACGATCATGTCCTCGCCGAACCACGGCGAGACCGCGATGGCGAACAGGATGGTGTGGTCTTCTATCTCGGCGATGATCCAGTAGCCCCCCACGCCCAACACCTCTATCCACTTTTCCAGAACGGTATTCACGTTCGCCTCACCGGCAGCCAGCCTCTGCTGTACCTCTTCGAACACAGCCCTGTTCTCTTTGGCCAGGTTGCGCATGTTGGTCAATATCTCATCCACTTCGCCGCGCACCGGGGCATAGCCGCGATCAGTATGCGGGATGAGCGAAGGGACCTTGCGGCTGGGGTTATTCTCGGCGATGAAGTGGGCCGCTGCGATGACCTCGTTCTTGTTGTACAGGATTTTCATCGGCTCCTCCTTTCATTCGGATCAGAATGAATTCCGGCTAGTGTCCCGGACATTAGCGAGCCGGGCATGCCGGGCACTACCGATCCTATTTCCCGGCAGTGCGCTGGCGTCTATCTTGCGCCAATCGCGCGCGTTTTTCTTCCCTTTCGACATCCTGCGTCAGTGCTTTTTGCACCAGAGCGTGGAATTCGATCAGGCTTAGCCCGGGAAAATCCTCCATGACCCCGTAGTCCTGGAAATACTCTGCGCTCCACAGCGGCGCAAGTTCTTCCTTGCCGGTTTCCTGCCGGTATTCGGCAACAGCCCTATCGATAAGCGCGGACAGTTTCCTCATCTTTCCTCCTGCAACGCGCTGGCCATGCTTTCAGCAGACGGCAACCTTCATCCAGCGTGGCCTGCACGGTTTGCCTATTTACGTGCAGCCATCACCCCTGCGAAGCGTACATCCAGGTCCGGCTGGCGTTCATACGCATCCAGCGCGGGCGTCATCTCGTCCGCCAGCAGTTGCAGGCGCTTGTCGAAGGACGGATGCGTCTTGAACATCAGGGCGAGATTGGAATCGTTGGGATTGATGGATTGCAGGGTCTGCAGCACGGCTGGCAGACCGTAGGGGTCGTAACCGGCACGGGCGGCGAGCACGACACCCATGCGGTCGGATTCGAACTCGTCCTGCTTGTCCAGGCCGCGCGCATAGATCTCGGTGCCGGCACTGACCAGTTTGGTCAGGCGCGGGTCACCACCCTGCGTCTTGATGGCATCGTTGGCCAAGTCGCTGAACAGTTCGGAGCGTGCGCCCTTCTTCAGAGCCTGCAGGTGGTGCTTGCGCAGCACATGCGATATCTCATGCGCCAGCACACCGGCCAGCTCCGCTTCGTTGTTCATACGCGCGAGCAGCCCCTTGGTGATGAATACATAACCGCCCGGCGCGGCGAAAGCGTTGATGTCCGCATCGTCCAGCACCCCGAACTGCCAGGGGATGTCAGGGCGCTCGGTCTGCAGCGCGATCCAGCGGCCGACGCGGTTCACATAGCGCTGCACCTCGGGATTATCCAGTAGCGGCGCGGCCCCCAGCAGGTTGCTGGCAATACCGCTGCCCAGCTCGATCTCCTGCGGTTCGCTCACGTCCTCGTTTGCCTTCTTGATCTTCTGCACCGTCTTCACGGCCTTTTCCAGATCGAAGTTGCCGAAGTCGAACGCCTGCGCCGACACGGACAGGCTCAACACCATCATCAGTACCAGTGTTCTCATCGCTCACCTCCCGGCAGGTAGTCGACCTGCTGCGCTTTCAGTTTGCCCTGCATGGCGAATCGCTTCGCCTCGGCCTTGGTAGCCGCAAATTGCTGTGCCTCTGCCAGCGCCTGCGGATTTGGCTTGGCGTTCTTCAAGTCTTCTTCCGACAGACCGCGCACGCCGGTGGTGACGTTACTGCCGCCGCGTCCGGTTTGCGCCACGTTGAACAATGAACGCAGTCCGTTGTCGGCACGGCGCTGCGTGGTACCGCGCACCAGTTGCAGGCTGAGCATCTTGACCCAGCCGGTGGTCTTGCCGCTCTTCACCTGTGTCCACGAAGCGCGGCGCTGCAGCACCTCCACCTTGCTGCGCTCGGGCAAGGTCAGCAGCGTCTGCGCGTCGCTGTAGGGTTTTGCCTTCATCTCGGTGCTGCGCAAAGTGATGGCCTCTTCAGCTGCGGCGCTGGCGATAAAGCCCAGCGTCAGCAAAGCCGCGATCAATCTCTTCATGCCGATTCTCCCTTTCTGGATGGGGCGAACAGTTCCACTTCCTGCTCGCGCCCTTTCACCTTGAACGATCCGAACGACTGGAACTCGAACGCTCCCCCGCAGGCTTCCATGGTCTCGCGCGAGACGAGAATGCGCGACACGCCCTTGGTCAGGCCTTCGATGCGACTGCCCAGGTTCACCGTATCGCCGATGGCGGTGTATTCGCGGCGCTGCTCGCTGCCGATCAGACCGACCACGGCTGGCCCGCTGTGGATGCCGATGCCGACGTCGAAGCTGGCATCTTCCTCCCCCAATTCTTTCTTGAAGCGCTGCAACACTTCGCCCATCTCCAGCGCGGCTTCCACTGCATGGCGCGCGTGGTCCGGGTCATCCAGCGGTGCACCCCAGAAGGCCATGATGCAGTCGCCGATGAATTTGTCCAGCGAACCGCCGTGGCGGAACACCACTTCCACCTGCAAACTGAAATAGCGGTTGAGCAGTTCCACCACCTGCTCCGGCGTGCGCTTTTCGGACAGCGTAGTGAAGCCGCGGATGTCAGAGAACAGGATGGTGATCTGGCGGCTTTCGCCCTGACGACTGAGGCCGCCGTGCGCCACCAGTTCCTGTACCACATGCGGGTTCACGAAACGGCTGAACAGCTGCACCGCCTGTTCGCGCGATTTGCGTTCGCGCAGATAGGCACGCAAGGCGAACGCCACATAGGCCAGCCAGGCCAGCAGCAAGGGCGACAGCACCGGCAACAGCATCAGGCTACCCGCCGCAAAGTATTCGGCCAGCAACAACAGCACCGTGACCAGCAACATGCCCTGCCCGATCTTCAGCGCATGCATGCCGCGCATGAACACGATGCTCAATACGCCGATCATCAACAAGGCCAGGCCGGTCGGGAAACCTTCATCGGCACGACGCATGGCGCGGCCATTCTTCAGGTTGTCTATCGCAGTCGCCAGCATCTCCACGCCCGGGTACAGACTGGCCAGTGGCGTCACGCGCACATCGTGCATGCCGGTGGCGGCAGTACCGATGATGACGACCTTACCTTTCAGCTCGTCGGCCGGACGCTGGTGTTTCTCACGCTGCATATCGGCATACAGGTCTGCATAGGAGATATGTTTGAACGCGCCCGGTTTGCCGCGCCAGGCGAGGATCATGTCCGCCTGCTGCGGCACGTCATAACCCAGGTCTTGCGCAACGCGCGCGGGCAGCGAGGGGATACGCCAGCCGTAGGCATCGGTGTAGAGCTGGTAGCGGCGCCCAACGCCGTCGGCATCCTCTTCGAAGTTGATGGTGCCGACACGCCAATGTTCGGCATCCAGCGCCAAGGGTGGCAGCACGGCCAGTCTGGCCTTGTCGTCTGCTGCATCTCCGCGTTGCAGACCGAGCAAGGATGCGATGTCGGTGATGGGGGCACCTTGCGCATCCATCGCGGCATCGCGGCGCACCATGGGAAAGTAGACGTTGTTCAGGCCTTGCAGCGATTGATTGAAAGCGGCATCGCTATCCGGGCGGAATTCGTCGCGCTCGCTGAACAGGATGTCGAACACGATGGCCGCCGGTTGCTGCGCGGCGATGCCCTGCACCAGTTCGCCGTGGATGGCGCGCGGCCAAGGCCAGCGACCGGCCTCGTTCTCCATCTGCGCCAGACTGGTGTCGTCGATGTCGACGATGACGATGTCGGGATCGGGTTGCAGCGACGCAGCCTGCATACGCACGAAGGCATCCGACAGGCGATTCTCCAGCGGCGACAGCGCATGCAGAAACATCAGTTCCAGCAACGCAAGCAACATGAACACCAGCCCGATGTGTTGGGCGCTCTGACGGTCTGCGTTGCGTGGCGCGTTCTGCATGAGACTATTCTGCCTGATTGCGCATGAAATCTGCCACTTTCTGGAAGGCGGCCATCAGCTCCTTGCGCAAGGCTTCGTCTTCCACCACGTCGTCCAGCGCCTGCGACATGCACATCATCCACTGGTCGCGTTCTTCATCGCCGATGGCGAACGGCATGTGCCGCTGGCGCAGGCGCGGGTGGCCGAACTTTTCCACATACAGCTGCGGCCCGCCCATCCAGCCGGTGAGGAACATGAACAGCTTTTCCTCCGCGCCTTTGAGGCTGATATGGTGCATCTTGCGGATGCGGTGTACTTCGGGCAATTCATCCATCAAATGGTAGAAACGTTGCACCAGCTCGCGTATCTTGGCTTCGCCGCCGATGCGCTGGTAATGATCGTTCTGTTGTTCGGTCACTTGTGATTCACTCCGTAAAGAATCTTGCACTCAGTTCTTGCAGGCCGAGCATCTCCAGCATCTCGTTCAGTCTCTGCGCTGCTTTCTGGCGCGACAGGTTCTTGTAGCTGGCGATGATGAGCTCGTTCTTCATCGAATGCTCCCAGCCCACCAGTTCGGTCACCGTCACCTGATAGCCGTGCGCTTCCAGTTGCAGACAGCGCAGCACGTTGGTGGCATGGCTGCCGAATTCGCGCGTATGGATGGGATGGCGCCACAGCTCGGTCATCGTGTTCTTCAGCGCTGTTCCCTTGTTCTTGCGCAATACCGCAGCGACTTCGGCCTGACAGCACGGCACCAGCACGATGTGCTTTGCCTGTTTCGCCAGTGCGAATTTGATGGCATCGTCGGTCGCGGTGTTGCAGGCATGCAGCGCGGTTACCACATCCACCTGTGCCGGCAGTTTATCGGAGCTGATGGAATCCGCCACCGACAGGTTGAGGAAGGACATGCCGCCGAAGCCGAGTTGCTGCGCCAGCTCGCGCGAATGTGTGACCAGTTCTTCGCGCGTCTCGATGCCGTAGATGTGCGAAGCATCCTGCAAGGCCTTGAAGAACAGGTCGTACAGGATGAAGCCCAGGTAGGATTTGCCCGCGCCATGGTCGACCAGCGTCACGGTGTCGTGTCCGTTCTTCACATCCTGCAACAGCGGCTCGATGAACTGGTACAGGTGATACACCTGCTTCAGCTTGCGGCGCGAATCCTGGTTCATCTTGCCGTCGCGCGTGAGGATGTGCAGCGCCTTCAGCAGTTCGATGGACTGGCCGGGACGTATCTCTGGATATTCGGGGGGGTGTGTTTTCTTCATGCGCTGCATTTTCCTGTATTTCTGATGCGATGCAATGGCGATAACGCCGTCAGCAATTCCTGCGGCAGCGGCGGCAACTGACTGCATACCTGCGCTGCGATGATCTCGGCGGCCAGCCCGGCTGTGAGCAGGCCGCGTGTGCCGTGTGCCAGACTGCAGTACAAGCCCGCTTCCACCTCACCCACCAATGGCGTTGCGCCCGGCACGGAACAGCGCACAGCGGCGCGTCCGTTCACCGGCTGTGCATCGCCCAGTGCCTGATGTAGTGCCGGCATGTGCGCGGACAGCCGGGCGAGATTTTCGGCATGATCCTGTGCGCGGATATCCGTCGCCTCGTCATCGAACGAAGAGGTCGCCCCTGCCACATGCCGGCCGTCCTGCGCGGGCGCACAATACCCTTCGGCACACAACACAGCGTGCAACTTGCCGCTCGCCGCCGTGGCGGGGAGTACGCTGATCTGTCCGCGCACCGGCTGCAATGGGAAGGCGGCGAACGGCGCCAGCTTCTTCGCCTGATGTGCCGAGCAAACCACGACCTGCTCCGCCTCGATGGCAAAACCATTTCCTTTCGCGCACCAGCCGCTTGCGCTCCGTTCCAGGCCAGTCACCTCGCTATTCAGTTGCAGTGTGATATTCGGATGTTGCGCCAGTCGCACGCAGACTTTCGGCGGAACCACCCAGCCGCCGGCCGGAAACCACAATCCACCGCGAGACATCTCCATGCCCGTCAATAGCGACGCCTGCTCTGCATCCACAGTTTGCATCAAGTGCGGCGGCCATTCCTGCACCGCCAGTTTGCTTATGCGCTTGGCTTCTGCGTCTGTCGCAGCCAGTTGCAGCAAACCGCATTCGGCACGCTGCTCACCATCCACCGGCATCACGTCATCCAGCAATGCCAAGGCATGCCCATAAGCTGCAAGTACGAATCGATGCAGCGCATTCATGCCTGCACCAAAACGCGCGTGCAGGATGCCACGCGGATTACCGGAGGCGGCACTGGCGAGCTGCGCGGCGCGCTCGATCAGCGTGACCCGGATACCGCGCTGCGCCAAGGCATGCGCCGCAGCGCAACCGGCGAGACCGCCACCAATGACGATGACGCTGCATGGCCTCCCCGTTCCCCTGTTGGTCGGGATGGGAGACGATCTTCCAGGAACGCACCCTTCCTCCAGCACCGTCACGGCAGGCATGAACTGCCCGCTGCTCATCTGCCGTTTGCGTCCGTAGCCCGGCACACGCTTCACCTCGAACCCAACAGCCTGCAGGCCACGCCGCACCCAGCCCGCACTGGTGTATGTCGCCAGCGTCGTTCCTTCATGCGAGGCACGCGCAATAGCAGCCAACAGTGAGTCGCTCCACATCTCTGGATTCTTGGCCGGCGAAAAACCGTCCAGGAACCATGCATCCACGCAAGCGGACGGCAGTTGCGGCAGGGCTTGTGCCACATCTTCCATCGCCACCGTCAGCCGAATGCGACCTGCGGCGAATTGCCAGCGGTTCCAGCCCGGTACGCGGCGGTGCCAAGCGGCAAGCAGCATCCTGGCCTCGGCAGCAAACTCCGGCCACAATGCCAAGGCGGCGCCAAGCTCATCGTCATCGATGGGAAATTTTTCGGTGCTGAAAAAATCCAGGTTGGCACCCGGCGGCGCAGTCTGCTCGAACAAACGCCAGGCGCACAGGAAATTCAGCCCGGTACCGAAGCCTGTTTCGCCGATGCAGAAGCTTTCACCGGCACGCAGCATCGCAAAACGATGGGCCAGATCGTTCCCTTGCAGGAACACATGGCGCGTCTCTTCCAGTCCGGATTCGGTGGAAAAATATACATCGCCGTAGCGGGAGGAAAACGGCTGACCGTCTTTCCAGTCAAGCATGGATGGGAATCTTTCAGCAATTGCGACGGACGACCCAGCCATTGCTGCGCGCGCGTCCGACGGGATGCGGATTATACCTTTGCCCCTCCATGTGCTGTCATATATAGGCTTTAGCCGCCTTTTCAGCCATGTATTCCAGGCAGTCTTACCGAAGATATGACAAGCCGCATCGCTCACCTTCTCGTTGTCGTCGAATACCCGGACAGGTGGCGCTGAGGGATCTGCCCTGACGCGCTCTCAGGCAGCGTTTGACTGGCCTGGATAGAATTGATTGCCAAAGTGGCGTGCGAGGTGGCCGCTCAATTTCGCGTAGCCGTCACCTTCGAAGCTGGTGAATCTGATCTCGGTCAAGAAATCTCCGGCATGCGCCACCGTGACCACACTCCTGCCCACCAGTTTCACCAGGGATTGCTCTTCGCCCTGTTGCAGCGGGGGAATCTTCAGCATGATAGCCACTTCCTTGCCGCTGCAGATCTGGTGATCGCTACGTATATGCATGGTTTTTGATGAAATGTCGTGTGCAAAACCCTCATGTATCTTGATCGGCTTGCCTTGTTTCTTGCAGTCACACAGGAATCTGACCTGCCAGTTGGCGGGATAGTGTGGAGGCGTATGAAGTCCATCCATGATTATTCTCCGAGGTCATAGCACATGAAATTCAGCCGGCTCCGAGTATCCGCAGTACCTTTCCCGCGTCAATATGTCGAATAGCCTATGTACTGCTGCCGGATATATAGGCAACAGCCTATATATCCACCTCAGCTGCCAATGGCCAATACCGTTACAATTCGGCCCACTTTCACACATCCATTGCCACGCCACATTCCATTCAGATGAGCAAACAAACCCTGGAACGCATCCTGCAATCACAAGGCTTCGGCACCCGCAAATGGTGTGCCGGACTGATCGATGAGGGTGAAGTCAGCATCGCCGGTGAAATCGTCTCCGACAGCCGCGCCAGATTCGAGACTGAAGGATTGGAGTTCGCCGTGTACGGCGAACCCTGGCTGTATCGCGAGCATGTGTACATCGCGCTGCACAAACCCGCAGACTATGAATGCTCGCGCAAGCCCTCGCACCATCCCGGCGTGCTGTCATTGTTGCCGGAACAATTCTCCAACCGGGACGTACAACCTGTCGGGCGACTGGATCATGACACCACCGGCCTGTTGCTGATGTCTGACGACGGTTCCTTCATCCATAAACAGTCGTCACCCAGGCACCATGTACCCAAGGTCTATGTCGCCACCACGCACGATGCGGTCACGCCGCAACTGGTGACCCATATGCTGAATGGGGTGAAACTGAACGATGAACCCGCACCGCTGGCTGCTGTGTTGTGCGAACAACTGGGCGAACGACAACTGAAGATCGTGCTCGAACAAGGGAAATATCATCAGGTGAAGCGCATGCTGGCCGCCGCCGGCAATCATTGCTCGGCCTTGTGCCGTACGCAGATCGGCGAGCTGACGCTGGAGGCGCTGGGGCTGGCAGAAGGTGAATGGTGCTATCTGGATGCGGCCGAACTGGCCTTGCTCAAAGCACTCGAATAGCGTGCACTAATGCCTTGGCATTAGTGCTTGTATCGCAATATCAGAGGCGCATAATACTCACAGTCAGTTCGCAAATTCCTTCAAACAAACGGAGGTTATGATGCGCCGTTTCTATACAGGTCTGTTGTTCTTCGGGGCATCCTTCGGCGCCCATGCCGCGGAAACGCATAAGCATTCACATGCCGCCAAACACGCGCCTGTCGCGATGCATTACACGCAATATGTTCCGGAAGCACATACGCACAACAGTGTGGTGTACTCCGACTTCCAGACGAGAGGCACAGGCGTATTGGCACCGCAGCTGGCTGCTTCAGCCGGTTCGACCGCCACGCTCACCCAAGGACAGAAGAATCTCGTCAATGTGTTGAATGCCTTGTTCCAGAAAAAGATGGTCCTGCAAAATGAAAAAATGCAGCTTTCCTTGCAACCCGGAACTGCAGTGATGGAGTCCGGCCATCTGAAGGTCGCCGTGCAGTCCGATGCGACCTTGATCTCATGGCACAAGTCGTTCTAGGTGGGTACGCAAAGTATGGAATATCCACCGGGCAGTTTCAGTCCGCGTAACGGCAGTAGGTCTCGCGCACAAACAGGATCGCCAGCAGCCCGATGAGGGCGAAGCCCAGCATCAGGCTCATACCTGCCTGATAGTCTGCCAACCCCAAGGGGGCGTTGCTGCCGGCATGGGCGCGGTCAATGGCCCAGCCGACCAGAGGTTGCAGGATGGCGGTACCAAGGAAAGCACCCACATTGACGACGCTGGTCGCCATGCCCGACAGGGCGGGCGGATTCACTTCCTTGGCACAGGCCCAGCTCAGCGTGAAGCTCGGCGCACTCAAGCCCATCACCAGGAAGAGCAGATGACTCAGCGCACTGCTCATCTGCATGCCTGCCCAAAGTATCACCCAGCACAAGCAGTACAACAGCGCGCCGACGAACATCACCGGCTTGCGTCTGCCCAGCCTGTCCGACAGCGTACCGATGAAGAATGCACCAACGGCGAAGCCCACCAGCAGCAAAGTCGTATGATCGGTCGCTACGGCGCGATCCATGCCGTACACGTCGCGCAGGAAAGGCACCGCCCACAATCCGCCGAAGGCGAACAAGGTGCCGGCGATGCCCATATTCACCCACAAACCCGGCCAGGTGGCGCGGTTCTTCATCACCACCAGCAATCCGTCGTACCAGTGGCCCTGGTGCGCAGGATGCGACTCCTTGCCATCCAGTTCGCGCAGGCTGGGCAGCCCTGCTTCGCCGGGATGGTTGCGCACATACCACCATGCCAATGCCGCCAGCACCAATGAAGCGATGCCAACCGCGACGAACACCGTACGCCATGAAACGAATCCCAGCGCCCAGGCCAACGGTGCCGCAGCCAGCACTGAACCCAGATTGCCGAGCAGGATGGTGGCGCCAGTCGCGGTCCCGAAATGGCGATCATGGAACCACACCGCATTGAGTTTGAGCATGCAGATGAACGCGACCGACACCCCCAACCCCACCAGCAGGCGACCGACCGACGCGATCGCCAGCGTGTCTGCCATGCCGAACATGATCGAGCCGACACCGGCGATGACACCGCCGATCGCAACCACCCGCCGCGGCCCCAGTGTGTCGGCAAGAATGCCGGTGGGGATCTGCATCACGGTGTAGACGTAAAAATAGGTTGCCGCCAGGCCGCCCAATGAAGCCCCGGTGGTATTGAATGCCAGCTGCAGATCGGACGAGATCGCCGCTGGTGCAAAACGATGGAAGAACGACAGCACGTAAGCCAGGCCGACGATAACGAATGCCGTCCAGCGCAGGCGGACAAGCTGGGCGGATTGATGGGTATTCAACATACAGATTTAAGCGACTTTATTCACGAACAACGTTTGCGACGGATAGGCGAACTCGATGCCTTCTTTTTCGAACGCTTCGAAGATCGCCAGATTGATCGCCTGCTGAATATCCATGTACTTGGCGTAATCGGCACCGACCACGTAATAGACGAACTCGAAATTCAAGCTGAAATCACCATAGTTTGCGAAATGCCCGCGGTCGAACTCGGCATCTTCCTGGGCCGATATGATGTCCTTCACCATCTGCGGGATGCGCTTCAGTTTTTCAGAGGGAGTCTGGTAGGTCACACCCAGTTTGAACACGATGCGGCGTTTTTCCATCTTCTTGAAGTTGTGCACGCGCGAGTTGGTCAGGTCGGTATTCGAAAACACCAGCTGCTCGCCACCCAGTGCACGCAGGCGCGTGGTCTTGATGCCGACCTGCTCCACCACCCCCATCTTGTCGCCCACCACGATGAAGTCGCCCACCGCGAACGGCCTGTCGAAAAAGATCACGAAGTAGCTGAACAGATCGCCCAGCACGGCCTGCGCCGCCAGCGCCACCGCAATGCCGCCTATGCCGAGGCCGGCCACCACTGCCGAGATCTTCACGCCCAGGTTGTCGAGCAGGAACATCAGTGCCAGCACCCAGATCACGAAATTGAGCAACCCGCCTATGCCTCTGAGCTGCTTTTCCCCATCCTCTGACCCCGAGGTGACCTTGAAATAGGTACGCAATAGATGATGCACCCCGGCAGTCAGGGTGCGCACAGCCAGGATGGTGATCAGCACAACAGCGGCGATATTGAAACCGCGCTCGAAATCCTTGCTCAGGTGCAGCGTATGCACGGAAGCGTACAGCACGCCCAAATAAAGCAGGGGCACCAGCGTGCGTTCGATCGCCTTGATCAGGAGGTCGTCGATATTCGTGACGGATGCCTCGGCCAGCTTCTTCAGACGGCTGAGGATATAGCGCTTGAACACATAGATGGCCGCCATACCGCCGACCAGGATCGCCAGCGAGGTGAGGTAACTCAGCACGGTATTGCCAAAATACGAATGTTCCAGCATGGGTCTCTATCTTCCTTGGTTGCGAATCAGGCAAATTCAATAAGGTGGCGGCGCGATACGCTATGCTTACGCCCCCGCATTGTGCAGCAGAACACCGTATCAGGAAACCAGATGGCAATCAAAGCAACCGTATTCAAGGCCAACCTGCAGATCGCAGACATGGAGCGTCACTATTATCAGGATCACGCGCTCACGCTGGCGCAACACCCTTCCGAAACCGATGAACGCATGATGGTGCGCCTGCTGGCATTCGCACTGCATGCACATGAGTATCTGGAATTCGGACAGGGCATGACCGACGAAGATGAAGCCGACCTGTGGCAGAAAGACCTGACCGGTGCCATCGAGCTATGGATAGACGTCGGCATCCCCGACGAAAAGCTGATCCGCAAGGCCTGCGGCCGGGCAAAACAAGTGGTGGTATACAGCTACGGCGGACGCGTGGCCGACATGTGGTACGCGCAGAACCGCAGCCAGTTCGAACGGCAGAAGAACCTTGCCATCTTCAACCTGCCGCCGGAAAGCACGCGCGACCTGCCCAGACTGGTGCAGCGCACGATGAACCTGCAATGCACCATCCAGGATGGTCAGATATGGCTGAGCGACGGCGAACACAGCGTGGAAATACAGCGCGTCAAACTGCGCTGATCCGTGCAGTGATCAGGCGGTCGCGGACGCTTTCTCCAGCAGCGGCTGCAACTCGCCCTGCTCGTACATCGCCAGCATGATGTCCGAACCGCCGATCAACTCGCCGTTGATATAGAGCTGCGGGAAGGTGGGAAAGTCGGCGTAGAACTTGAGGTAGTTCCAGGATACGGGATCTTCCAGCACGTTCACTGCCACATACTTCGGAACGCCGGCGGCCTTCAGTACTTGGGCCGCACGCCCCGAGAATCCGCATTGCGGGAATTGTGGTGTGCCTTTCATGTACAGCACGACGGGGTTCTCGGTCACGGTCTTGTGGATGATCTCCAGCGCGATCTCTTTTTCGTCCATTTTGATTCCTTACTGATTGTTGGCCCACTGCGCGGGCGTCATGGTTTTCATCGACAGGGCATGGATCTTCTCCATCTTGTCGCCCAGCACCTGATACACCAGCTTGTGCTGCTGCAATATGCCCTTGCCTTCAAAATCCTTGCTCACGATCACCGCATCGAAATGGCGACCATCGCCTTCCACCTGGATGTGTTCGCACGGCAGGCCCTGCAGGATGAAATCCCTGACGTTGTCGGGTGTGACTTTCATCGATACTCCTCAGACGCAGCCGGTCGGTTTGGGCATGCCGCCATACTTGGTGATCGGCTTCATGGGACCGGTCATCCACAGGTCGAACACGTCCTTCTGGTCTTCTTCGATGAATTTGGCGAACTTGCGGATAGGCGGCACTGAAGCGAACTCTTCAAAATATTCGCGCGCCTTCATGATCTGTTCCCACTTTTTGTCGTTTAGCTCGTAGCCATCCGCCTCGGCCATGGCACGGCCGATCTCCTCGGTCCAATCGCTCATATCGACGAGATATCCGTCACCATCACGGTCTGGTAATTGCATGGTCTGCCCCTCTTTGATGAAAAAGTGCTGCCATTTAACCTAACCCGAGTAATTTAGTCAATTACTCCCAATGGGGGGGGGAGGCATCGCTACTCTGGTCAGCTTAATGGTGGGTCAGTTCTATGAGCTGCGCATCCTCCACGCGGATATGGTGGATTAGCCATTCTTTCAAGTAGGAAAGCACGTCGAACTGGGCTACCAGGGGATTAGCGTGCAGTTCTTCATAGAATTCAGCAACCTTTTCCTCAAAGGCATGATGCTGGTGCAGTTGGCGGTCCACGCCGCGATATGCATAGTGGTTCATCATCTGCTCTTCCGAGCGGAAATGGATCTTGGCATAGGCATCCAGCGCCTTGATCAGGCGCGCTACCTCACGTGCACCCCGCTTGCGTATCACCACCTGATACAGATCGTTGATCAGGTCGAACAAATAGCGATGATGCTCATCGATCACGTCGATACCCACGCTCAGGCTGTCGTCCCAGGGGATCCATTCATTCTCGCGGTGGCGGATAGGCGGCAATGTCAAAACCTGTTTGGGATCGATGATGTCGTCCCGGTACAGCTCCCGGATACGCAGGATCTCGGGCATCGAAGCATCAAATGCTTTGACTACGGCCGGATCGAAATGCTTACCCGCTTCCGACATCACCCAGTCGTGCGCTTGCTCCACCGACCACGGCTCCTTGTAAGGGCGCGTCGAGGTGAGTGCATCGAACACATCGGCAACAGCGCAGATGCGCGCCAGCAAAGGTATCTCATCTCCCTTCAGTGCCTTGGGATAGCCCTTACCGTCCCAGCGTTCATGGTGGCTGCCGGCGATGTCGCGTGCCGCTTTAATCAACTCGTCCTTGCCCTCCAGGATGGTGACGCCGATATCGGTATGCTTCTTCATCACCTCGAACTCTTCATCGGTCAGCTTGCCCGGCTTCAGCAGCACCGCATCGGAGATACCGATCTTGCCCACGTCGTGCATGGGCGCGGCAATATACAAAAGGTCGCGCTGCACTACCGGCAGATTCATGGCCTTGGCGATGGACTGCGCGTAATTGGTCATGCGCATGATGTGCCAGCCTGTCTCGTTATCCCGGTATTCCGAAGCCACGCCCAGACTGCGGATCGCATCCGCCCGGGCTTCCTCGAGTTCCAACTCGCGTATGCGCAAGGTCTCCATCGACAAGGTACGCTGCACCAGACCGGACAGGGCGCGCGCCAAGTCGCTGAAGAAGTCGGCATAGAGTTCGCACAACTCGTAGCCCATCGGCACGAACAAGGTCACATAGCCGATATAGCGTCCTTCGACACGAAGCGGCAACAACATGATGCGGGTATGGACGATGGCACCGAGCGTGGCATCTTCGTAAGAAATCTGCTTGGTATGGCAACGTTCGGTATCGCTCGGTTCGGGAAGGTTCAGCTCCGCCCAATTAAGCGGATTTTCCCAAGCCGGCGGCATGCCATATTGTGCGACCTGAAAATACTTCCCCCGTGGATTGAGCAACAGGATCGCGCCGCGTGATTCAATCGGAAAACCGTTATGTTCCTTCATCAAGACGAACAGTTCTGCCAGCAGGACATCCAGATCACCCGAATCACTTCCAGAGACAGTCAATTCAAAGACCAACTTGCTGATCGCAAGCTTTTCCTGCGCTTTATCCATACCGGAACTCCGCTACCTGAATGAAGTGCTACTCAACAAAACCCAAAATTTCCTAACGGCAGCATTAGGACATAATTCATTTCATCAGACAATCTCCGGTACGCGATTTATCCGCTCGATCCATCGGCCGTCTGCTGTCTGCGAAAAAAGGGAAAGGCCCGCATCCGCGCGGGTGACAATCCGGGCCGAAAGCAGCATACTGCAATAAAACAGCAGGAGACCCTGATGAGCCACAAGGCCCTTGAACAAGCCGCACTGAACCAGCTCTTTCTCGATGCCCACACGCATAACATCTGGACCGACGCCCCCGTTGCGGAAGAGCTGTTGCGCCGGTTGTACGACACTTTCCGCATGGGTCCCACCTCGGCCAATTCGAACCCGGCACGCATCGTGTTCGTCAAATCGCAAGAAGCCAAGGAAAAACTGCTGCCGACCTTGATGGAGGGTAACCGCGCCAAAGTCATGGCGGCCCCCGTCACGGCCATCATCGGCTACGACCTGCATTTCTACGACAAACTGGGCAAGCTGTTCCCCAATGCACCGGATGCGCCAAGCTGGTTCAACGGGGACGAAAAGACCGCCTTCACCAACGCGTTCCGCAACGGCACGCTGCAGGGCGCTTATCTGATCGTCGCGGCACGTGCACTCGGCCTGGATTGCGGCCCGATGTCAGGTTTCGACAATGCCAAGGTGGACGAATTGTTTTTTGCGGGAACGAATGTGAGATCGAATTTCATCTGCAGCCTCGGCTACGGCGACCCCAAGGGGGTCTATCCACGCAATCCGAGACTGAGTTTCGAGGAAGCCTGCCGCATCGAGTGATACGACAGACAGGCGTGCCGGACGGCACGCTCTGGATCAAGCGTGCATCTGGTTCAGCTGTTTGGCGATCACGTCGTGGTTCAGCCACAGCACCGGACCGGCTGGATTCGATGTCTCGTGGAACATCAGCGGGCCGGTACCTTCCAGCACCAAGGCGCTCAACACATCGGTCACCAGCGCATCGCGGGACTTATGCATCTTGGTGATGGCTTCCGAAGTGCCGATCATCACATCCGCCAGTTCAGCCGTGTTGTCCATCGGCCATGCCTCGAAATTGCGGAAGCCTTTCATCACTTCGCTGTCGTTGTACGCATCGATAGTGTTCAGCAGGTTCTCCAGCGACTCGCCTTCCAGCAACACCTCGCGACAGGCTTGCCATTGGGCTTCTGCCCAGGCGCTGCCGCCTTCCTGCTTCAATGCCTTCAGCAAGGGGAACAGCGACAATTCCACGCCGACGAAGATGTCCGAAGAATTGGTGCGGATCTCGGGGCAGTTGTACACCGTGGCCTTGATGCCCTGTGCCCAAGCCGCTTCCGCATGCTGCTCCAGGCGCATCTTGGCGCGGCCCTGCGTGTAGTTGGTGTAAGTCTGCCACTCATACTTGCCACCGATCAGGATCTCCGTCCCGTGATAACCGTAAGCGGTATAGCGCACCTGTCCGCCCGTTTTCTCCAGACGCGCGCGGATCGCTGCGCTGCCTTCGATCAGGTGCTGGAAGGTGTTGGCCGTGACTTCGTCGAAATTCATCAGGATCAACTTGCCCAGATCGCTGCCGAGCAGCGCGCTGGACGGCATGAAACGCTCGCCGCGCCCCTTGTAGATGCGGTTGGCGATTGCGAGGAACACCTTCACCTTGGGAATGCCGCCGGCCATGGTGTGGGCGAAGAATGCATTGGCACCGTCCGGGATCATGCCGTCCAGTTCGGCCATCACTTTGGCGACCGAATCCTTGAAACGTTGCACGCCCGCTGCACGGCAGCGCTCGATCTGCGCCCAATCCAGCTTGTCGGCTTGCCAGCTCTTGAGCGACATGTCGGCGATCAGGTCGGTCGGTGTCGGTTCGCCGGCCGGAGCATCCAGATCGAAACCGGCCATCAGCGGCACGTTGATGATGCGCCCGCCCAGATTGGCCTCGGCTGTCGCCAGTTCCTCGGCGGTCAAGGCACGCAGTGCGTTGTTCTCATCACGCCGTCCCACGGTGACACCGACGATGGTCATGCCGGCCTTGCGCGCCTCGTTGATCAGACCATTGGCATAGCCCCGACCAAACAGTTCGCCGAACAACACAAAGACATCGCCTTTGCGGAAGATGTTGGACTGGGGAACGTTGCGTAATGGGATCGGTGCTTTCATTCAATTGACTCCGTTTAATGTGTTGTGGCTAAACCCGCCCGGCAGGTCGCTCGCAAGTGCGCAATTGTACAGAATAAGGGGCTAAAACGGCTCGCCTTCGATACCCTGAGACGGCATGACATTCAATCCAGCAGCGTAATGGTGGCGATAGCCGTCATCCTGTCGATATCCAGCTGCAATTCGCAGAACTCATCCAGCTCGTCCTGCGGCGTAGGGTCATCGGCACAACTGCAGCCCGCGATGACGCTCTTGAAGAATACCCCGACCTGTATGCTGATGCTGGATTCGGTGTGTTCGATGCGCTTGACGATCACGCTGATCGGCCTGTCCAACACCTGACTGCCGGAAGTCAGCCCCGCCTGCAGCGGCAGGTTCGCGATGCCGAGCTGCATCAATTCCCCCTTGAGCGCTTCTTCGAACTCGGGGCGTCCCCATGCCGACAGGGCAGCTTCAAGGCGGATCATGACTCACTCCGCGACCACGCAGTCACGACCATTGTCCTTGGCGCGATACAAAGCCTGGTCCACTCGCACCATCCAGCTTTCAAGCGATTCCCCGGCCCGTATCTGCGCCACGCCGAACGATGCCGAGACGCACCAGGCATGCTCCTGCTCCGCCAGCAGATCGCAATCCTTCAGATTGGTGCGTATGCGCTGCGCAAGCTGGACTGCCGCCGCCTGATCCGTCATGGGCAAGACAAGAATGAACTCCTCGCCGCCATAGCGCCCGAAGAAGTCCCCCTGACGCAACAAAGGTTCCACGCATCTGGCAAAGGAAACCAGTACCGCGTCCCCCACACCGTGTCCGAAACTGTCGTTCACGTTCTTGAAATGATCGATATCGATCAGCACGATGGAGCATACGTTGCCGTAGCGCCCGAACATCTCGTATTGACGTTCCAGCTGATCAACGATGAAGTGCCGGTTATACAAGCCGGTGAGCTGGTCGTGCACAGCCATCACCTGCAGCGTCTGGTTGAGTGCATCGAGCTGGCCGTTGCGCTGCTCCAGCTGGCGGCGGTTGCTGCGGTTCTGTACCAGCTGCCGCACACCTTCCACAAACTGGCGATAGGCATCCCAGCCGACCTGCATCTCGACGAGGAACAGGATGCCCAGACCGATGGACAAGTTCACATAGAACGTTTCGCCCAGCGTCAGGAAGAACACGAATGGCACGATCAGGACGGCCGCGCAGAAGGTCAGCATGGTGCTGAATGACGGTGCCATATTGGTCACGCTGATGGCCGAGATCGAGATCAGCACCAGCAGGATGATCATGTCGCCCATAGCGGCATCGGGACCTGGCCCATGGAAGAGCACGATGGCCGCGCCCCAGCTCAGTCCCTGCAACACGCGCAGCACGATCTGCCAGTTGAGCGCGGCGGCGATGCGTTCATGCGGCAACGGCTGTTTCAACCAGCGGCTGGCCAGCACATAGCTGATGCCGTCCGATACGCTGTTGAGCAGCATCCAGCCGACCACCCACGTCCATGGCGTGGCCGTCCACGCCAGCCAGGCGATGTATAGCGTGCCCAGCGGCGCCATCATGGCAGCCAGACGCGCACGCTCAAGCAGCGTCCGGAAACGCAATATCTCTACCTCATCACCGGACGAGAGGCTGTCCATCCATTCCATTTTCATACCTTCTCCAGACAGGCCAAGTCTAATGCCCGATCAACCGTATGACCAGCATGCATCAGCCGCACCTCTTCAATTACGCAAATTACAGGAGTACCATTTAGTCGTCAGGTAGCTATTCTGCAAACCATGACCGGGGAGATGAAAATGGATCCCTTGCTCGCCATCAATCCCAATTCTTCGCTGGTCGGCATACTCGCCAGCCCCTCAGTGACGCCATCCTATGCGCTACTGTCGGCAGAGCTCAGTTTGTCCAGCCCTTCGCTGTTCGGTTATTCCTCGACTGTCGTCGGCATCTCGGAAAAAGGACAGCTACTGTCGGCCGCCGTTGCGTTCCAGAATACGCTGCGACTGAACAACATCCCTTCCGCCGAGCCAGACATTGAAAGTCTGACCAGCAACGCCCAAAGGCTGATTGATAGCTTCAACAAGCTGCAGCAGAGCGTTGCCAGCCTGAATACAACGAATGCACTGTCGGCTACCGGTCTCACGGGTGCATCCAGCCTGACCCTGCCGCTCAACGTGCAGGCCGAAGCGACCTATGCCAACGGTGATTCGTCGCTGACCCGCTTGTCGCAACTTGGCATCAGCTATCAGGCACCCCTTTTTCCCGGCACGACGTCCAGCCTGAGCCTGGACACGGACACCCTGCAAGCCGCCTTCGAAAGCGACGCTGCGGGTGCAGCCTCACTGCTCTCCCAAGCCAGCACTGCCTTCAGCGACGTGGTGGGCAGATACATCAGCCAATCCGGCAGCCAGTACACATCGCTCGATGCACTGTTGCAATCCACCTCGGATTACTCGCTGCTGTTCAACACACCGCAGCGGCAGACGTTCAACGACCTGCTCGGGCTGCTGTCCAGCCAGCCTCAGACCGGGAACAGGAATTGGGGAAGCGTGTTTTCCGCCATCAACGAATACAACGTGGTGTCGCAGCTGTTCAGTTGAACAGGCAAATCAGGCGACGGGCTTTGCCAAAGCCCGCAACACCGCCTGCAACAACGTCCAGCAGTACTCGACGGAGGCGATCTCCACCTTCTCGCCCGGCGCATGCGCCCCGCGTATGTCGGGCCCGAACGAGATCATGTCCAGATGCGGATGGCTGGCCGCCAGCAGTCCGCACTCCAGCCCTGCATGGATCACCTGCAGCGACGCCGGCGCACCGAACTGAGCCTCGTACACCTGCTGGCACAAGGCCAGCAACGGCGACGCCGGATTCGGCGTCCAACCCGGATAGGTTCCGTCTTTGTATGCACGCAGACCGTAACCGGCGGCGAACGAGACCAGCTTGTCGGCCAGCACGTCAGCGCGCGCATCCAGCAGTGAGCGCACTTTGAAGGTCACTTTACTTTCACCCTGTGACAGCTTGAATATACCCAGATTGCTCGAGGTGTCAGTCACACCGGCAAAATCGTCGCTGATGCGCGACACGCCATTGACCACGTTGTCCAGAAAACCCAGCAGATGGTCGCGCTCCGTTGCGCTCACCGCCTGCCCCACCGGCATCTCGTCCAGCTCATAACCGAAGGCGATGCCCGCATCCACATCCGAGAAGCGGTGCTGCCATGAGGTCAAACGATGCTCCGCCCATTCATCTATGCCGGAAACGGCAGCAAGCGGCACTGCGCAGATGGCGAACGCCTCGCGCGGGATGGCGTTGCGCGCACTGCCGCCCTGCATCTCGATCAGGCGCACATCGGTATGTGCAGCCAGATCGCGCAAAGCTTCAGCCAGCAACTTGATGGCATTGCCGCGACCGAGATGGATGTCGATACCGGAATGGCCGCCGCGCAAGCCGGACACATCGAAACGCAGTACCGCGTAGTCCGGCGGCAGCGCTTCCATCTCACTGATATGACGCACCTCGACATCTACGCCGCCCGCGCACCCCAGGTAGAAATGCCCCCATTCCTCGGTGTCCAGATTGAGGAGGTACTGGCCCTGCAGCGTGCCGGGGGCCAAGCCGCGCGCGCCGTCCATGCCCGACTCTTCGTTGATGGTCAGCAACACTTCCAGTGCCGGATGCTCAAGTCCCTCCGCTTCCAGTGCCGCCAGAGCCAGCGCCACGCCGATGCCGTTGTCTGCGCCCAGCGTGGTGTTCTCCGCGATCACCCAGCCATCGCGCACGACTATCTGGATGGGGTCGCGCTCAAAGTCATGCACCGTGCCCGCATTGGCCTGACACACCATGTCCAGATGCCCTTGCAGGATCACGCCGGGCGCGGATTCGCAGCCGGGGCTGGCGGGCTTCTGCAGGATGAGATTGCCGACGGCATCCTCGAAATGCGCGATGCCGTGAGCATCGGCCCAGGCAGCAAGATGTTGCTTGAGTGCATGCTCGTGATAGGACGGACGCGGGATCGCACACAAGGTAGCGAAGTGGGACCAGACTTGAGTCGGATGCAATACGCTCAAAGGCGATTCATTCATTGTTTCTGCCATATTCAGGATACGGTGACATTCACCGCTTTCTCGTTGTAAAAATCTGCACGCTTGTCCAGCAGCGGGATGGTGGTGCCCTTGAGCCGGTTCTCGTCCAGCAGGGCGAGATCCACATCGGCCACCACGATCTGTTCCTCGTTCATCACCCCTTCGGCAGCGATGCCGTCACGCGCGAACGGAAAGTCGGACGGCGTGATGATGGATGCCTGGCCGTAATGCAGCCGCAGCCCCGCCACCGGCAGGTTGCCCACGGTACTGGTCATCGCGACGTAGATCTGGTTCTCGATCGCACGCGCATGGCAGCAATAACGCACGCGCAGGAAGCCCTGCCGGTCGTCGGTACAGGACGGTACGAACACGATCTCCGCGCCCTCTTCCGACAAGCGGCGCGCCAGTTCCGGGAACTCGATGTCGTAACAGATCAGGATGCCGATCTTGGCATGCGGCGTATGGAACACCTTGAGCGACTCGCCGTGGTCGGTATGCCACTTCTCTTTCTCCCAGCGCGTGCGGTGGATCTTGTCCTGCGTATGCACCTCGCCGCCCGGCGTGAACAGGTAGGCAGTATTCAACAGCCTGCCTTCGCGCATGGTCGGATGGCTGCCGCCGATCAGGAAGAACTGGTGCTTCATCGCCAGGCCGCGCAACAGTTCGACATAGCGCTCGGTATATTCACTCAACTCGCGCACCGCCTTGGGCACATCCTCGTTATCCATGAACGACAGGATCTGGGTGGTGAATATCTCCGGCAACAACACATAATGCGGCTGATAATCGGCTGCGCTATGCAGCACGAAGCGCACCTGGTTGGCAAAGCCCTCCCAGTCGTCTATATGACGCAACCTGTACTGCACTGCTGCGATGCGTACTCTCATATCCCCTCCTGCAACAGGTTGACGGGTGGCAAAACGGTCGGCCGCGAAGCATCGAAATCCGGGTTGAGCCAGACGATCAGCGCAGCATTGCCCAGCGAATCGTCGTCGGCAGGCAGATAGCCTTTCAGGATGCCGCAATAGTTGAAACCTTCCCCCAGCTGAAAGCGCAGCACCGCATCGTACAGATCGCCCCAGATCACACGCTTGGCATACTCCTCCGGCGGCATCCGCTCCGCCACCTTGTGATATCCCGGCAAGCGCCCGCCGGCGATGATGCGTTTCAGGTTCATGGCACGACACAGCATGCGTCGCGCCTCATACAGGCCATGTCCCACACCCTGGTTCCGCACATCGGGATCCACGCACACTTCCGCACCGTACAAGGTGCGGCCGCTCATATCGTGCGTATCGAAATATCCCTGGTTGGTCACGCTGTCCCAGGTGTGATGCAGACTGTAATCGTCCCAGGTGATCACCAGCGACACTGCCAGTCCGACGATCTCGCCATCCAGCTCGGCAACGAACTGCCCATTCGGAAAATGCTCAAGCAGACTCTCGAACTGCTGTCGAGTGAATGGCGGGATCGCCGAATAGACCCGCTCCTGCAGGTCGGTCGCAGCCTCGATATCCTGCGTTGCCATAATGCGGATCTTCACGCCTCGCCCCCATCGAAAAAATTGCCAACTCTTCAGGCAACAAACCGCATCTGCTTATGCGCTCGACCAGTTGTCGCTCTCGAAGTCACTCAACGTCAAAGGCCGGGAAAACAGATAGCCCTGGAACGTGCGACAGCCGAAGGATACCAGCAGGTCGAACTGAGCCTGCGTCTCCACCCCTTCTGCCACGAGTTCCAGGCCGAGATTCTGCGCCATGTCGATGATGGTCTTCGCGATCATCGCATCGCCCGCTTCGGTGACGACGTTGCGCACAAAGGCGCGATCGATCTTCAACTGACTGATCGGCAACTGGCGCAGATAGGAGAGCGAGGAATATCCCGTCCCGAAATCATCCAGCGAGAAGCAGATACCGGCCGACTTGAGACGGCCTATCCTGCCTTTAGCCTCTTCCAAGCCATTGATCAGGGAAGTTTCGGTCAGCTCCAGTTTGAGCAATCCTTGATCGATTCCCGTACTGTTGACGATGGACAATACATCATCGACAAAATCGGGACGCATGAAGGCAGCTGCCGAGACATTGACTGCCAGCGGAATGCGCGCCGGTCCCTTACCCTGCCAACTCTGCAAGCGCTGGCAGGCCTCTCGCAATACCCAGTAGTCGATGTCGGCGATCATCCCGGATTCCTCCGCATGCGGGATGAATACGTTAGGCAGCAACAGGCCACGCTCAGGATGTTCCCACCTGAGCAACACCTCGGCACCAACACAGCGCCCCTCTGCATTAACCTGCGGCTGGAAATACAACTTGAACTGCTGCTCACGCAAGGCCAAATGCATGTCCTTGCTCAGTTGGGCACGCAACTCCAGCGCCTGTTGCATGGAAGGATCGAAGAAGCGCAGCGTCGCACGCCCGTGGTTCTTGGCCTGATACAGCGCCAAATCTGAATGCTTGAGTAACTCGTCCACACTTTTCTCGGTACCGTGGAACAACGTCACGCCGATGCTCGCCGTGCCGTGATATTGCTGTCCGTTGAGCTGGTAGGGCAAATTGAGTGACGAGAGCACCTTGGTCGCCACCGACTCTGCCCGCGGCACCACATCCAGCTCGGTATCGAACAGATTGGCTAGCATGACCACGAACTCATCCCCGCCCAGCCTGGCCACAGTATCTCCGGTGCGCACGCAGGCAAGCAGCCTGTGCGCCACTTCCACCAGCAACTGGTCGCCGACATCGTGACCTTGCGTATCGTTCAGATCCTTGAAGTTGTCCAGATCGATGAAAAGCACTGCACCATAACTCTGGTTGCGATCACTCGCTGCCATCGCCAGCTGCAGATGATCTATCAGCAGACGGCGGTTGGGTAATGAAGTGAGCGTATCGTAGTAGGCAAGGCGATTGATCTCTTCTTCAGCAGCCTTGCGGGTGGTGATATCGCTGAATATTCCGACGTAGTTTGTCACCTCGCCCTGTTCGTTCCTGACCGCCGTGATGGTCAGCTGCTTGGGATATATCTCCCCGTTCTTGCGACGGTCCAGCAACTCACCTTCCCACCGCCCATCGCGCAGCAGGGTCGCCCACATCTCCTCGTAGAAAGCCTTGTCATGCTTGCCCGACTTCAGGATGGCAGGCGTTTTCCCGATCACCTCCTCCGGCTCATAACCGGTGATCTCGGTAAATGCCTTGTTCGCACGGATGATCCGGGTTTCCGCATCGGTGATCAGGATGGCATCGTGCGTCTCGAATGCGGTCGCTGCAATCGCCAGCTGATGCTCCTTCAGCATGCGCCCGGTAACATCAAGATTGGTCGAACGCACCCCGAGCAACCTTCCCCGTTCGTCGCGCAAGTCGCTGCATATATGTTCCAGCCAGCGTATCTCCCCGTCGCGTGCCCTGATGCGGATCAGCAGACTTTCAGGCTTGCCCTGCTCGTGCATCTGGAACACATGACGATCCCAGATATCGCGATCTTCCTCCAGCACCAGACGCGACATCAGGTGTGGCTGTGCATAGAAATCATCTTGGCTATATCCGGTGGTTGGCAGACATGAGGGAGACACATATTCGTAGACGCCCTCAGTGTTGCGCACATAGATGAATTCCTGTGCCAGATCGGCCACGGCACGGAACAGTCGCTGGCTGCTTATGATCTCGCTCCGCATCGCAACCAGTGTCGATAGCAACAGTCCGATGACCAGACCCAGCAGGGTGGGAACGATGAAATTACGCGGAACCGCATTGTCCAGCAGCAGGAATAACTGGACCGAAGCGAAAGCCAGCACAAGCGCCAGACCCAGCAGGGTATAGCGCAGATAGATCGCACGATGTCTACTGAAGAACGGCAGCAACTCCATACGCCCTCCTGTTTCAATCAACAGCGCAAACGGCGCATGCGCGCACCGCCCTCGCGAGCTTTACTTCCTTACTCCGAACAGCTTTTGCCACCAGCGCCTGCGATTACCCGGCACTGGAGCAGTATCCTCAATCAGGGATGGCGGCAGGCGGCTCAGCATCCAGCGCGGCGGAACCGGGGTACTGCTGCACGAACTGCCGACACTGCCCGGATCGTGGATCTTGATCAGGGTAGGATCATCCATATCGTCGGCATACACGATACCGCAGTGCGAACAGTCATGCTCGCGCCGCAGCAACGCATCAATCTCCAAGAGGAAGTCATTCAATGCCTCGACCGTCATGGTTTGCAGCACCGGCTCCTCGCCGACCATACTGATATACCACCCATCCGGCTTTGCCCGCACAGCCGCCCATAAAGCATCCAGGTCGGTCCAGTGCAACATGCCGCGAAAAGATCCCTTCATTCGATCCAGAAATGCCTGACTCATATCTATCCTGCCCATGCCCAGTAATGAATAATGCGGTCATTCACCCTCGTTCCCGAACGATACAGGATCAGGATGATCACGTCCCGGCCCGCGTGCTTGCGAAGTCTGCCCTGGCAATTCCCCCAGGCAACTGGCGGCGCATACGACCCGGTTGCGCCCCTCCTGCTTGGCCTGATACAGCGCCGCATCGGCTTCGGCCAGCAGTGATTTCAAATCACGCTTCTGATCAGTAGCGCAACAAGCAACACCGATACTGATCGTCACAGAGACTTCCGCCTCCTCCGTCCGCACGGGTTTGACCGCAATGATCTCGCGCAATGTTTCGGCCAGTATCGAGGCCCCCTTGGCATCCGTATCAGGTGCGATTACGCAGAACTCCTCGCCGCCGTAACGCCCCAATACGTCACCGGCACGCAGACGCTGAGTCATCAGCGCGGTGGCCTGACGCAGTACCTCATCGCCTGCCGGATGTCCGTAGGTGTCGTTGATGCGTTTGAAATGATCGACGTCTATCATCAGCAACGAAACCGGCTTGTCGCCGCGCTGCGCCTTCAGCAGTTCGGCCTGTTGAATCAGCGCACGCCGATTGGGTACGCCGGTCAAGCTGTCGGTCATCGCCAGCTGCATGATCTCGCGGTCGGTACGCTCCTTGATGAGCAGCACAAAACCGACCGAACCGAGCAAGGTTATCGTCATCACCGCGATGAAGGAAACGATCTGCACCCAATGGACAGCAATGTGGTTCTGCGGCTGGGCAAAATCAACATGCCCCGACAAAGCAGCCACGGCCCGTATAGCCAACACCAGCAGGATCATGAGCGCACCGCCGAATAACAAGCGCCATGCACGCCCCTGGCGCGTCTCGGGATCCGACAACAGCGCATGCACGATCAACACCACTTGGGTTGCGTATATCAGCCCTACCCAGACAAATCGGCCGGCGATGTCACCCATCAGGGATCCGGACACCAGCAGTACCGCCACCACCGGCAAGAACAGTTTCCACAATGAGAAATCACGGCGCTGGAATTCATGGATGGCATAGAGCATGAATGCATACGAAGCTGCCTTGAACATATTGGCCAGCACAATGGACAGCTCATCGGTCACCACACCGCGCGCGGCGACCAGTAGCCAGGTAACCGTTTCTAGCAATACTGCCATCGCCCACTTTTTCAAGCCTTGCTCGCGTCCCTTGACCGAGTGTGCGACGAAAAGGCTCAACACCATGAGCGAGTTAACCAGTATCAGGGAGAACAACAAGGTGCGCGGGTCAAGAAACATGGGGAATGCGGCAGCCGCAAAGCGCGGTGAAAGTCAGCGAGATGTGTGCAGCATAGGGTGCCAGACAGTCAGGGTCAAATAACCGCCAAGCATCTTCCACAATATAAACAAGGTCTATTCGCCCTCAGACTCAGCGTCGCAACTCGTCCAACTGCTTGAGCAGCCCGGACGCATCCTGCGATAAGGCCAGCTGGGGCTGCGGTCCTGCCACCCAATCCACCAATCCACCGGCGCCCCAGGAAACCAGATAGGCCAGCACGAACACCGCCAGCCCCCGCGTCATGCCTTTGGGAAGCCCCTGTTCATTGAGCCAGCGATTGAAATACCATGCCGAGGCAAAGAACACGACCGTGGAAATCACGATATTCCATATGGAAGGCAGTTCCAGCATCATCATCGACATTCCGGATTCGGTTAGTTGCAACGTGGAATTCGCCTGATTTCCCCGTAGCCAATGGACTTGCAAGCCTGAAGGATCATTCGGTGCCAGCTAACCTTAACGGATTGATGATGATTCTCGTTTACAAAATGGAAATCTAGCGGTAGCGTTACGCCAAGTTCGCAGAACGCCCAAACATTGAGCTGCGAAGTCAGGGCGATTCCCGCGATTGGAAAACTGCACCATAGCCATCGAGGATCATCATGCACCGCACATACATCCGCATTCCTGCTCACTTCTATCGCATCACGCTGCACAACCCTGTGGACAGCGTCACAATGGCGCTGGTGCCTGACGAGAACAACGCCAACCTGATCGCCCATCTGCTCACAGAACATTACGGCCTGCGCAAGGACGAGCACATCACGGTCTCGGCCACCGTGATCCGGCATGAAGATGAAAAGTCGACAGGCAACGTCGTCATTTCCAACAGCTAGCAATTGCAAGCTGCTGCCGGCTATATCTCATAGGTAACCGACACCCAGGTCGGCAATACGATGATGAAAGAGAATACGCCGGCCAGCAGCCAGCGCACAAAACTGGCGATTCCATCGTTGATTTTTTTCATTTTGATCACCTCGCTCAGCAATTGACCGCACGCCAAGACAGGACACCGCACTTCGACTCGCGCTCTGTCACTGCTCCGGCCTTGGCCAGCACGCAGCCCGGAATCATGAAGTAGCGAGCAGCAGGAGCGAAAGCTGCTCCTGTCAGAATTACGCGGACTGGCGCTTGGGTACATGCTACGACCGGCCGTAGTCCGAATCCATGGGGCATCCCCTGTATTCAGTCGCGCCAGATAACTGACCAAATTACTACAGCATTACTTTGCAAGCTACAGCGCCTCGTTCCTGCAGAGGTGTGCCCCCGATGCATCGCCGACACCACGAAAAACGAACGCGATCAGACCTGCCAAATGGGTAATCCTCGGGCGAAGGGTGAATCATCTAGATATTTATACTGATATACATGCGCATCTCCAGCCGGTAGCGTTGTAACCGGATCAACTGGACGCCCATACACTGGACTGAAACAGCAGCTTGGTTATTGAGATCCGGAACAACATCCATCTCAGGAAGGACCGAAAATGCACCGTACATATATCAGGACCCCGGCCCACTTCTACCGCGTCAGCCTGCACACCGCGACCGATAACATGACCCTGGCACTGGTTCCCGACGAAAATAACGCGACCCTGATTGCGCACCTGCTGAACGAACACTACGGTGTGCGCAAGGATGAACACATTACGGTTTCGACCACCGTGATCCGCCACGAAGACGAACGCACCTCAGGACAAGTCGTGCTCTCCAGCGACTAGAGTCGCAGACGACCATCCTCGCAGCCGGGCAACGTCGCCAGCCTGTCCAGCATCAGCGATAGCGCCAATCCCGCATCTTCCCTGGCCGCCCTCGCCTGCAACTCCTCAATGGTGAAATCGACAGACGCACCTGTCGCCGCAAATGCGATGGTGTTGCCGCTGGCGCATCGCGGGAATCTCACCGCACGCTGTTCGAAGGCCGACTCGATGAAAGCGAAGCCTCCCTTCACGCCGTCGCTCAAACCAATGAGGTTGACCGCCAGGATGCCCTGCTCGCTCAGCCGCTCGCGGCAAGCGCGGTAGAACGGCAAGGTATTCAGGTCGCCGGGGTGCGAGTGATCGTTGAAACCGTCCACCATGATCAGATCGAAGCGATGGCCGGTCTGGTATACGAAATCCACCCCGTCGCCCACCACCACTTCCAGCCGTGCCGGATCGTCCGGCAGGCAGAACGACTCTCGTGCCGTCTGCACCACCCTGGGTTCTATCTCCACCACGGTCAGATGCGCTGCCGGTCTGTGCTTGTACAAGAATTTGGTCTGCGAGCCAGCCCCCAGACCGATCTGCAATACCCTCCGCGGAAAATCACCTTCGCGCAACAACAGTGCCGCCATCATCACCCGCGTATATTCGAATGCCAGCTCAAAAGGACGGTCGATGCGCATCGCACCCTGCATCCAGGCCGAACCGAAATGCAGCGATCTCAGTCCATCGCTCTCCTTAACTTCGACCGTAAAACCCATATTGAAACCTTCCCCCTATGCTTCCTGCGCCTGCAGCGCATCCAATTCAGCTTCGCTGAATCCCGCCGCGCGCCGCGCCGCCAGATTGAACGGCCCCCGCAACGGCGCAGGATGATGCGCCGCAAACAAGCCGGCATACGTTGCGAGCGGGTCCAGCCCGCGCTGCGCGCACACATGATTGAACCAGCGGTTGCCGATCTGCACGTGCCCCACCTCGTCGCGCAGGATCACATCCATGATGGGCGCAATTGCCGCATCACCGGCCTGCACCAGCCGCGCCTTCATGCCCGGTGTCACATCCAGCCCGCGCGCCTCCAGCGTACGCGGTAGCAAGGCCATACGCGCCAGCACATCGTGCCGTGTCTTCTGCGCCATATCCCACAAGCCGTTATGCGCCGGGAAATCACCGTAGGCATAACCCAGCGTCTGCAAATGATCCGCCAGCAGTGTGAAGTGCAACGCCTCTTCGTCCGCCACCTGCAGCCAGTCTGAGTAATACTCGCGCGGCATGGCAGGGAAACGCCATATCGCGTCCAGTGCCAGGTTGATCGCGTTGAATTCGATATGCGCCATTGCATGCACCATCGCCGCACGCCCCTCCGGAGTATGCATGGCCCGACGCGGCACTGCGCGCGGATCGACCAGTTCAGGCTTGCCCGGATGACCGGGGATGGGCAGTGTTTCGATCAGAACCGCATGGGCATCCAGTTCCATCCGACCTGCGGCCCACGCCCCAGCCAGATACCGCACCGCCGCGACCTTGCGCGCCGCGTCGGATTCAGCCAGAAAAAGCCGGGCGGCCAGTCTCAATTCGGTCGGAGTGAACAACGGTATTCCCGGTCATGGATTATTCGGCAGACGGCCACTCACTGAAGGGAAAGGGCATGGTTTCCGTCACAAAGGTCAGATAGTTCACGATCTGTCGCAGGTAGTTCCCCAGACTGCGGCCGAATGCAAGCAGGCGATCATTGGGCGAACCGTTCACCAGCACGATCACGAACTGGATCACCGCCACCACGGCCAGCACCGTCCCGCTCACATGCAATGCAAACCCCATCAGCAGCATGAACAAACCGCGCATCCAGATATTGCGCTTGCCGCCAGTCGAAACTGAAGTCTCATTCATCGTATTCACCCGATAGTCTCAGCCGGTTACAGGATCGTTCCCTAAAGTAGCGGGGAATATATCCGATATAAAGTCTAAACGGAGGGCATCATGGTCAAGATCTACCTCACCACCGATCCGCAGACACAGCGCGCGCTCTACGACAGCGAATCCCGATTCCTCGGACTGTTCCAGTCGATGCGCGCTGCTTATGAAGCGCTGGGCGACCTGCTCAACTACTGCACCATCCGCTCAGCCGGCTAAAGTTTGCCCATGCCGGACACGGCGCTGCTCAACTGCCGACACTTCCGGCAGGCTGCGAACGCAGCTGCTGCAGCTCATCAAGGCACAGATGGATGAATGCCAGTGCCACATACACCGGCGCAATGAAATTCAGCAGCGGCACGAACTGCAACAGGCCCGCCGCAGCCCCCAACAGATACAACTTTACGGAAGCACGCTCCACGACCTGATCGATCTCTTCGCGGCTGGCATGTTCGGCCAATGCGTCGTAACGGAACAGGCGCTGGTTCAGGTAAGCCATCAGCACGATGGGCAAGACCAGCGCAAAGGGTGAGAACAACCACAACGGCAGGGTGACGATCCAGCCCAGGCAATACACCGCCACGGCCAGCAGCGCGTTCAAGACGCTCCCCGCCACGGTGCCGCCCTGCTTGCGCACCAATTCTGGATAGCATTTCCCCGCCACATGCCCGACCATGGCCGGCATCGAAAAGATCGCCGTGATCATCAGTGCCGTCACATAGATCGCGGGCAACAACAGCAACACCAGCACGGTGGCAATCAGATAGTGTGTCGCAACAGCCAGGAAGCCCTGGGCGAGCCATTGCTCCAGACCGGTCTGCTGCACGAGTCCGGTCAGCCCGTCCATCCAGCTGCCCCAGAAGATGAATGCCGCTCCCACCCACAATGCCATCGCCAGCAGCATCGGCCACAGCACCAATGCCAGCATCCTGGGATGGAAAAATGTCTTCAGCGCGGCAAGCAGCGCCGTGATCACGCTATGCAATATGCACTCCCTCCCGCCACGCCAAGCGGGAAATCATTTTCTCAACGACTTGAACACGCAAGCCAGCGTAAAAATCAGCAAGCCCGAGATGAAGATCAAACCGCCCCACTTGAAGTTGGCGATGTTGAGGAACAGCCTGCCGGCGAATTCGCCCATCACGCCGGAGGCACTATCCGCGATGCCACTCAGCATGCCTTTGCTGCCCTTCGGGGTCAGCGCACTTTTGATCGCCGGAAACAGCAGCACGACCCAGACGCCCAGCGGCGCGAAGAACAGCCGCCTGGTTTGTTTCAGAAACAGCATCACCGGTCCGGCAACTGCGAACACCACCACCAGATACGCCTCAATCTTCGCGATGCGGTGATAGCTGACATCGCCGTAGACAGGAATGTTGGTCAGCGGCAGGAACGCTCCCAGCGCCAGCATCAGCGCCGAGATATACACCACCGCACTCGAATCGAGTTTGAACTGTTTCATCGGATCGCCCCCTTGTGTATCTGTCTGTGATCTGTGCAGCTCGTTTCAGAGCGCCTTTTCCAGCACCTCGAACTGCAGGCCTGCCACCTTGGGCAGACCGAAACGGGGCTCATCGGCCGGGAACGGCTTGAATATGCCGGCACGCTTGAAACCGCGACGTTCATAGAATGCGATCAACTCTTCGCGCAGGGTGATCACCTGCATCTGCAAGCGCGTGATGCCCCACTTGTTCTTCAGGAAGCGTTCCGCCTCGTCCATCAAACGACTGCCCAGCCCCTGTCCCTGCAAGCCAGGCCTGGTGACCAACATCCCCAGGTATGCGGTGTCCGCATCCTGCCGCAGCAGATGCACCGAGCCGACGATCTCGCCGTCGCGCACACAAAGCATGAACTCCGAACCCGCTTCTGCGATCAGGCGCGCGATCTCTTCGGTGTCCGTGCGCTGCCCGCCCAGGATGTCCGCCTCGGTCGTCCAGCCCGCGCGACTGGAATCGCCACGGTAGGCCGAATTGACCAGCACCACGATGGCATCGACATCGGCAGCCTCGGCACGGCGCATCGCCCAAGCATCAGACATCGGCTTCATTAACAGCGACATCGGACCGGCCTCAGTAGCGCCCTTGCGTCTTGGAGATGTAATTCGCCAACTCCTTGCTCTCCTGATTCATCCGCGACAGGTTGGCATGGGTCACGCGGAACAGGGCGCGCATCACCTTGAAGGCAAGACGCGGTTGTGTTTCGAGCAGTGTTTCAAAATCAGCCGGCGTCAGCGTATATACGACCGCATCGCCTACCGAACGCAGCGTCGCCTTGCGCGGCGACTGTTCAACGAATGCACGGGTGCCGGCGCACTCGCCCTCTTTCATCGTGTAAACGGCCTGCTCCACACCATTTGCATCCTTGCTGGTCACCGCCAGTCTGCCGCTCGCCAGAATGAACAGGGTCTGGTCTGCCTCGCCCTCCCGCACCAGCAGCTCGCCATCTTTCAAATGGCGCACCCCCAGTATCCCGGACAACGACTTGGCCTTGTCTTCGGTCAGTTCAGTGCCCACTGTGGAATTACGAACGATCTTGAAATCTGCGACTGCACTCATGACTCGACTCCTCCTGATGATGGTTTTCAGTGACAACTGAGGTGCTACGCTCCGGATATTACAGGCCGGAGATTACAGCTTCCAGTTCAAAGCGGCTCAGCCTGCTGCCGCTTCGCTTCGTTCTGTCTCATCCTCTCTTCTTCGCGCATGCGCTGGCGGATGCGCTCGGCGTCGGCGGAGAATTTGGCGTTGTGCGTGAAGGCATAGGCATTCTCGAAGCGCATCAGCGCCTCGCCCAGTCGGCCTTCGCTCTCGTCGAACACACCCAGATTGTATTCCGCCGCATGGCGGCATGCCGCATCGCCGCTGCGGCTCATCGCCTGCCAGTGACTGGCCGCCGCCAGCCAATCGCCAGCCTCGGCTGCCTTGTTGCCCTGCTTGCTCGGCTCGCCATCGCACTCTTCCAGCACCCGGCTTTCCTGCTCATAGTGCGGGGCGATCTTCTTCACCAGTAAGGCATTCGCGGCGGCGACCTCATCCAGCACATAGGAGGCCACGCTCTGCTGCTGCGCATGCTCACGCACCTCCTTTTCGCTTTCGTCGGTCCATTTCTTCTCGGCAGCATGCTGCACCTGCGAGCTGCCCAGCACCATGCCGTGCCGGTCAGTCACCATGAAGTGCAGCGTCGCCTCCACGGTCCGCGTCAGGGTGTACGTCTTCCGCTTGCCCTCTTCCGCCTTCTTGTTCTCCTGCTCGGACAATCTGTCATTCACCCGATAATCCACATGCCCGGTCACATTCGCATCCGCGACACCCGTGCTGACCTGGTAGTAGCCGTTGCGCATCAGCGCATCCACCAATCCTGAATACTGGTTCTCCTGCACGCTCACATCGGATGGCGCTGCAAAGCTGCCGGCCACTGCATTCTTCAACATGTTGCGCCAGGCATCTCGACCATTGGCAGCATCCGGATTCACCTGTCCGGACACGGTAAAACGCGCCACATTCAGCGTGCGCACTGCCCCCAGATCCATCTCCGGCGCATGCTTCACGTTCAGCTTCACCACGGAACTGCACCCGCCCATCCCCAAAAACAAAACGGCCAGCAAAGCGGCCCTCAGCAATGTACCCATCGTGTCTTTCATATTCGTTTCAATCATTGCGTCATGCATGACATGCATGAATAGCCAGAAAATCAGGCCCCATTATCGTTCAAAGTTCGCCTGCAGCCTGCATCGCTTATTCCTTCGGCCACCAAGCCGTGGCGATGCCCTCGCCCAGATCGGCTTCCACCAGACGGCGGCGCACCTCCAGCAGGCGCGCGACCAGCGCAGGCTCATGCCGCGCATAAGCCTCCGCATCGGGGATGCGGTTCACCACCACGCCTAACAATTCGGTGATCGCGTTGCCGATGGAGTTCTGGCTGATGGTCACGATCAGCTTGCCCGCATCGTTGCGGTAGATGATCTGCTTGAACGCCGGTTGCCAGCGGATCGCATTGGCATACTTCGCATCCACGATGCAGTGGTCGCGCACCTTCTTCGCCGTCTTCATGAAATCGTTGTTGAACAGCAGCACGTTCTCCACCTGCTCGGGGAAATGCACATCCGTCAGCATAGTCGCATTGTGCGTGGAGACCTGCGAGAAGAAGGTGCGGTAGAAATCCAGGAAGCCCTTCAGCACCTCGTCGTACTCTTTCCAGAAATGCACATCCTTCAGCGCGCTCGCCCCGCCCTGTATCTCCCAGCTGGGCAGCCCCTGCGGATAGCCGGTCAGATGGATACGCGCATCCTCCTCGCTTGCCGGCTTGAGTATCTTCAGGCTCAGCGCCTGGTCGAAGAAATCGCGATACACATCGCGCATATAAGCCTGGAACAGACTGTGCTGACCGCCATCGGTCAGATTGGGATTGCCGGGATCGGCCAGTCTGGCCTCGCGCAAAGTCTGCGTGGGAAAGACGATGAAGTGGTTGTGCAACATGCGGATGCTGGGTACGCCAGGCGAGGTCAGCGGCCAGGTTGCATCCAAACTCGCCTCGCCCGCCAGGATCAGCGCCTCGGCCGGGTCGGGATACTGCTCCAGCATGTAATCGATGATGATCTGGTTCATCCGATTCCACACATGCTTCACATTGTCCGCCACCTGCGTGCGCCGCACTGGTCGCCCCAGCGGATTGAGGATGGTCTTGGAAGTGTTGTAGATGATCGAACAGTCGAACTCGGTGCTGTGCCCCAGCGCCTTGCGGTACAACAACAGGTTCTCCGCATTCATCAGCAGGCCGTTGTTGTTCACCAGATCGTTCAGGTTCTCCGTGCTGTTGAAGAACTCGTTGTGCTTCATCCCCTCCGGCACCTCCAGCGGGATGTTTCTGAATGGCGTGACGATCTCGCGCGGTCCGGTTTGCATCGTGTCATCCCCCTGGCATGTCAAAGCGGTCAGCTTCCTTTTTTCAGCTGCTCCAGCTCCCATTCCAGCTGATCGATCTCCCGCTGCTGCTTCTCTTGTTCCACCCGCTCGATCTCCATCTGCTGTTCCATCGTATCGAGAGGCAATCCCGCCTTCTTCCACTCGGCGATACCGCCTTTCACGATGGTCACCTGAGTGAATCCGGACTTTTGCAGCTCCTCCCATGCGCGGGGTGCACGCAATCCGGAATGGTCGATCACCACGATGGGCTTGCCCTTGTATGCATCCAGTTCGGACAGGCGCGGTTGCAAGCGACCGTATGGAATGTTCGTGCTGTCCGGGATATGGAACTGTTTGTAATCGTCCGCCTCGCGAACGTCCAGCACCAGCTCGCCTCTGGCCTGCAATTCGGCAGCCGCCTTGGCATCCACGAACTGATCTTCCTTGGGGCCGCATCCGATCAAGACCAATGCAGCCAGTGCGACGATGTATCTTTTCATGCCCGTCATCCTGAATCACTCCCTGATGAAATCGTTACGCGATGATGTCGCCCCGGATTATCTCACTTCCTCCGCGCTTTCAGCACCGTACGAACCATCTTGCCGAACGCCTTGTCCTTCTTGCGCTTGTCCAGGTACGACATCTCATTGAAATCCGACTCGGCCTGCAGCTTCAGATAGCTCTGGTAATGCGCCGCATCCAGCTCGCCATTTTCGATCGCCTTGCGGATCGCACAGCCCGGCTCACGTTCGTGACTGCAGTCGGAGAAACGGCACTGGCCGCTGAGCACCTTGATGTCGGCAAAGCTGTCCGCCACGCCCTCGCCTGCACTCATGATGCCCAGCTCGCGCATGCCCGGCATGTCGATCAGCAATGCGCCGTTATCCAGCGTGATCAGATGGCGACGTGTGGTGGTGTGTCGCCCTTCGCCCGTGCCGCTCACCGCGCCCGTTTGCAGCGCATCCTGACCGAGCAACTGGTTGATCAGCGTGGTCTTGCCCACACCGGAAGAACCGAGCAGACAATAAGTCTTGCCCGCTTCCATCGCCTCACGCACCTGCGCCACGCCCTCGCCCGTCAGGTTGCTCAACGCGATGATGAGCGCCGTGATGCCCGCCGCGCGGATGCTGCCCATCATGCGTTCCAGCTCCGCCGTGCTCACCAGATCGGTCTTGGTCAGCAGCAGCACAGGCTCGATCTGCCCCTCGTTCACCATCACCAGATAGCGCTCCAGCCTGCGCACATTGAAATCGAAATGACACGACTGCACGATGAACGCCACATCGATGTTGGCCGCGATCATCTGGAAATCGATGTGCTTGCCGGGCGCCTTGCGCCGAAGGAAAGAGCGCCGTGGCAGCACATCATGGATGCTCGCCGACGCGCCCGCATCGTGATACTGCACACACACCCAGTCCCCCACGCACGGCATATCCACCGATGACGTGGCCTCATGCAGGAACTTGCCCGTCAGCTCGGCCGGCAGCTCGTCCTGTGCATTGCGAATGACATAACGCCCGCGATCTACCGCAGTTACCCGCGCCGGGTGCAGATCGCTTCCGCACAGCGCAGCCGCCTGTATTCCAAATTGTTCGTCCCAACCGGGTTTTCCTGATTTCATGATTTGTCTCTACAAAAGAACATCGCCCTTGCGGGCGACGTTCGGCAATCCAATATCTGCCTTCCACTTCAGAATACCCAATGGATGGCTCCGTACAAAGGAGCAACTTCAAGGTAACACTGCTGCATGAAGCGCGCATCGATTGAGGAAACCGCACCATTCAAATAGGTGACGTTATCTACAACGAACCAGCCGACTGGATTGGAGCAACCATATGAATCCATACCCCAAGCCATATCTCCTTTAACCGGATTGTAGTAATTCGCATCATTGACCTCGTAGTACCCCGGTACCAGACTACTTAAGAAGTACATCGCCTGAAGTGAGCCTGTCCAATGATTGGCACCCGCGATATCGAGATTCAGCCTATTTCCAAAAGTAGTCTGCGTAACCGTAGCCGTTGCAGGTGTATAGAGATAGGTCAGTCCCTGGCCGACATAATTCCCTGGCTGGCTCTGCATATAGATGTAGTTACCCGTCACAGGAACCGATCCGGCAGGTGGTGTCCACAGATTGGCCGGAGCAGGGCTCACCGGACCGGGGGGCATCGTAGTGTCAGTGGGCGTCCAGTGAATTGCCCCGCGCAGAGCTGGTGTTGCTCCCTCACAATGCTGTTCAAAACGAAGGTCTAGCGCTGTTAACACACCAGCGGTATAGGTCACATTATCGATCACGAACCAACCATAAGACTGGTTGCATCCTCTGGTGCTCCCACTCCAGCTTGAGCCGCCCTTCACTGGATTATGGAACGGAGCACGGAGCACCCCAGAGTAATAACCGGGCTGTAGCTGGGTCATCGAGTTCATGCCTATGACCGAGCCATTCCATGGCAAATCCCCCTCAATCTTCACAGTGAGTTCATTAAGGGAATTTGCAGGACTGCTAACCGAGAATCTGGAATTCGCCTGTGTATATAGATAGCTTTTCCCTTTGCCCACAAAATCAGCGGGGTCACTCTCAAAGTAAGCGAAATTCCCCGCGGCGGGCGTCACTCCAACAGGAGGTTGCCAGAGATCTACGGGCGGAGGCGTAACAGGCCCGGGCGGGGCTGTAATATCGGCAGACGACCAATGGATCGCACCATGCAATGCGTAAGTACTATCGGCACATAATTGCTCAAACCTGAGATCGAGTTCTGTCAAAGCTCCCGCTGCATAGGTCGCCTTGTCAATGATGAACCATCCCGAGTAGGACGTGCAGCCACGTCCTTCACCACTCCACATGGAAAAATTGGTCAGCGGGTCGAATTGCATAGAGCCGACGTAGCCAGTTTGCAGCTGCCCTGCTACATCTGTTTCCTGAAACCAGCCGCTCCAGCTTTGATCCCCTGTGACTGAAAATGAGAGCTTTGATCCATATACCGTGGCAGAAAGAATCGAATCTGCCTGGGTGTATGCATATATCCAGCCACCGCCAACAAAATCGCCGATATCGCTTTCGAGATAGACGTAATTCACCATATTGGTTGGAGCGACACCCATTGGCGGAGCCCACGTTCCTGGAGGTGTCGCCCCTATAGGTAATAAAGCTGGATCCCCCACCCAGTGGATCTCACCGTGCAATGCAGCAGAGATACCTGAACAATCCTGATCAAAGCGCATATCTACAGCGGAAATCGTCTGGTTGATATAGGTGATCTTGTCGATCGTCATCGAGGCAGTCAGCATATTGCAGGCACGCCCATCACCGCTCCAATTCATCCCGCCAGCTGCAGGATCATGATATGGATAGCCTTGAATAGCGGAATACGTGGTCCCAGCCACAAATTTATTTGCAGAATCTGGTGCCTTGAACGTCCCTATCCAATCTTTGGCACCGTGAATACTGATCTGAATGAGATTGCCGGAGCCTGCAAGATCTATGGTGGCAATGTCTGGAGTGTAAAGATATGTCTGGCCTTGGCCGACGTAATCGCCTGGATCGCTTATCAGGCGAACATAATTTGATGTAGGGTTGGTAACGACAGGTGAGGGAGTCGTAGTTGAAGAGGACGGAGGCGGATTAGTCGTGCTATTACCAGTAGCTGCCGTTGTTCCGGCGCCACCACCACACCCTGCAAGTAGTACCACAACAAGATACAACACAGACAACAGCTGCACTGCACGCACAGAACGCCCCTTTATGCAAAATTAATGGCCATCCTCCTTTCACATCACTTTTTTTTGCGAAGAATAGCACAAGGTCAAACCTCCAATAATTGAAGCAATACCCCAGCATGACACCCACCGACAAACCGTCACCCGCGCCACACAGTGCCTCTGACTGCGCTTGCGTCAGGAGATCAGGACCCAATTTGTTCAATTCCATAATGTATCGCTACAAAAGAACATCGCCCTTGCGGGCGATGCATGTAACGCACAGCAATGATGACAGTCCTGCTCTGCCTATTTTGCTCCCGGCGCCGGTTTGGGTTGCGGTTGTTTGCCTTTTGATTCTTTCCGCTTGTCTTTACTGCCCATGATGATCTCCTCAGGTTATTGATCAAATACGACACGCTGCCAAACACAACTACAACAACTTCACTTCAACCGGGTATCTCCGGCTCGACCAGATTCGCGAGCTGCGCGAGGGATTCCTGCCAGCCGAGATAACACATCTCCAGCGGGATCATCTCGGGGATGCCTTCCTGCACGATGTTGATCTCGGTGCCGCACGATACTGGCGTCAGCGTCACCGTGGTCTTCATCTCACCGGGCAGGTTCGGATCGTCGAACTTGTCCGAATAACTGATCTTCTGCGCGGGAACGAGTTCGAGATACGCGCCGCCGAACGATTCGCCCTTGCCGGTGGAGAAGTTCGTGAACGACATCCTGAACGTGCCGCCCACCCGGGCATCAATGTGCTCGACCTTGCAGGTGAAGCCGTAGGGCGGCAACCACTTGGGAAGCGCCTCCGCATCCAGAAAGGCCTTGTAGATACGTGCCGGCTGGGTGCGGAGTACGCGGTGAAGACGGATAGTGCCTGTGCTCATGGTCTGCCTCCTTTTGATTCAGCGCTCGATGAAGCCAGTATCACACTAAAACAATTCGATTCTGCTGCCTTTGCTGATGTCGCCCCTTTGGATTGAACGCTAATATCCATAAGAGTAGCGCTTCTTTCGAGCAATCTCCTCATCGAACTTGCGCATCGACTGCTCAGACTTGATCCGCTCCACTCCCTTATCACAGTAAACCTCGCGATTGCGTTTGCACTCCGCGACCAGTTCATCATCACGAGCTTTTGCATCGGCGGCTATTTTTTCTTCCATGTCTCTGTAATGCTTCCGGTCAGCTTCGTTCCTTTTCTTCGCGGCAAGAGCATCCGCCTGCTGTCGAGCGCGCATGTTTTCCATCCCCCCATCGTACTGGCGTTGCATATCGCACTGCTGAGCGTTGAACCAAGGTGATTGTTTATCGCACAAACGAGAGAGATTTTGGGATGCGAAATCGATCGATTTGTTTTGAGGAATTTCTGGGGCGGGCTTTACATGCAACTGGGTGTGTTTACCCTGCTTAGGCGGCTGCTCCGAATAGTGCGCCCGCCCTTCTTCATCCACCCATTTATAGACGCCGCAATGTGCCGGGATCGCCACCATCATAAGAGACATCGCCAATATAGTCGACTTAAGAGTCAGCTGTGTCATTCGCATTTTTGCTCCTGCTTATCCCCATATTAAATCTGGGGATGATTGTAGAACAGAAAACTCCTCGGCCGTGGGTATCAGCATACGGCACAATTTTTGTTGGTTATTGCGCCCTACGCGGGCTATCGACCGCGATGCAAGCGCCACATCGACCGCGGCAGGAATTCAGTCATTCCAGGATGTGCAAAGTCCGCGCGCCTTTCTCGCCGATCTCATAGGCAAAGTCGCTACGGCCAGGCTCTCCGCCCGTGGCGTCCTGAATCACGAAATACCGTATCTCGACTTTCTTTCCCTTGGTCCTTGAGGCTTCGAGGTAGTCTATCTCCCTGCCGCCGGCATCGTAGACCTTCGAGTCGGATCTGACAAAGAACACTACCGGCCCGCCCTCAGCAGGTGTAACAAAGAGCTTTACATTGAGGTTGGAGAAGCCTATTCCCTTCGCCATGTTGCCGCCCGTGACAATCCCGATGAAAGTATCGCTCACCGCCGTCCCTGCAGTCGTTCCCTGTGCCGAAGTCGCAGGCCGGTTCGTAGCCAGCGGTTGAACAGCCTCACCGCGTTTCAGCTTGCTGACGTAATACTTCCCCTCCACCTCATCCAGTCGCAACAGATTGACGCGCGCGGCCATCATCCCGAACACCAGTTCCTGCCGGATGAAGATGACCTCGCCCGCCTTGGCGGAAACGGCCAGCTCCGCCCACTTTTCTCCCCTGGAAAAGAGCTTGTGTTCGCCCGGTGCCATCTCGAAGAAGAAATATTGTCCGCCGTGATTGCGCCCGACTCTGGACGCTGTCTCCTGACCGTCGAGGAACACATCGAACGCCGCCATATCGTAGTAGTCCTCCTCGAACACGACATAAACGATCGCCTTACCCCCGGCAGGCATGCGCGGCAATTGATAACCCGCGACCTCTGCGCGCATCACATCCGGCGACGGTCCGCTGCTTGCGCAACCGGAAAGCACCGCGGAAATGAGTACAACGATGCATGCAAACAGGCGAACTATCCTCATCACATCCTCCACTCGAAAAGCAGGTCACAAAACCCGAAGCATCATGGCACCCGGCGATCAGGTCGCATCCCTCAAACGCCCGGCTGTGTAGTTCAAGCACTTCTCGATCTCCGCACTGTCGAACACCTCGCCGTCCCTGGCCTTCAGGTGCAACGCCAGTCCGGCTTCGCTCTGCGAGATTTCCAGCGTATCCAGCTTCTTGTATTCCTCGGTCGGACAGGAGCAGCGTCCCTCCTGACACTCGCGGAAGGCTGCCAGCAATCCCTGCTGCTGGTTCGCCACATCGGCGACCGCGATATCGATGCCGTCTTCGTTCTTCCTGATCTCGTATTTCATGGACGCCACTCCCATTTTTTCATCATGCCCGGACAAAAGATCGCCACGGCGATGTGATCGTCCAGCACGCTGATCGAGAAGGTCGCATCCTCGGGCCATTGGCTCACCTTGTCTTCGAGCTGCGCCATGCCGATGTCCTTGATCTCCCCGAGGCTGTCGAAGTCGGGCTTGGGGTGCCCCTGCTGACGATCCGCAGCTGCCAGTTCCGTGGCGATCATCTTGTAGAAGCTATTCGCGCAGTCCGCCCCGCTTGCCAATGCGGGGTCGCTGAACGCCCCGGCCAACACCCAGGCAAACAACATCGTTCTGATTTTCACATTCTCTCCTTCGATTTATTGCCGAACGCTACGTCGTATCACCCGACAGGAAATCCAGCTTCCTGTGCGCCAGATCCTGCCAGGGCATGTAGTGCGTGCCATCGCATGAAAAGGTCAGCGCGACCATGCCGTTGAAGATATTGAGCATGCCCGAACGCAGATAGATCGTCTCGTCCATGAAACGCAGCTCGCGGAAGCTTTTGAGTATCCCCGCCACCGCTTTCGCCGGGATCGCCGCGTCGGCAGGATAAGCCACATGCGGGTAAGCCAGACAAAGATCGGGGCTGGCCAGATCGTCGATGCCATGCAGCCGGAAGCGGAAAGGATCGTTCACTTCCCAGAGCGTCGCGCGCGAGCTGGAGAAATGCAGTTTGGCGTGGAACACCCCGTGTACCGTGATCAGCTCGTTGATCACCTGCAACACGGTATCGATTTGCTTGTCCATCAGGCTTTCCGCACGTTGCTGATGGAACAGTCCACCACGTATCGCCGGATCGCCCTTGAGCTGCATCCACTGCCCGGGCTGGGTATAGATCGCCTGTGTCGCGGGCAATTCGCGCAGGTCGAAGTCCGCCCCCAGATAGCCCAGCAGCTTGTCCTGCGCATCGCGCACCGCCTGTATCGCCGTCAGCGAAGGCCGCTGCAGGTTCTGGCTGATGTAGGCATCGGAAAGGGAAAAGTCGCTGCCGGCCAGTGCCTCGGCAATATACGGGCGGTGGCTGCGGTCGCGGCCGAACTGCTTCTCCATCAGCCCGCCGCGGTAAGCATTGGACGTGATCTGCTGCGCTTTGGTATCCAGCAGGTAGAGATACTTGCAGTAAGGCAACTCGCTCATGCCTGCCAGCAGCCTGCTTTCCAGCGCCGCGCGCTGCGGCCACACCGGCACGCACTCTTCCGCGATGATGGAAAGCGAGGACGCGAGCCAGCCTTTCAGTATCTTGCGCTGTCTGGCGATGGATGCTTGCAGGCCGGGATTCATCGTGATCGCAGCAGATTGCAGTCTGGTGCCTTCGACATCCTTGCTGCCCATGGTGCTCTCCTTTGGATTGATCGACCACACCCGGCACCAGGACTAGCGACCGGTGCACCTCCGTATCCAGAAAAGTCTATTCCAGCGCCCCTTGCCAGAGCATGTCGTAACCCAGCTCCTTGCTCTCCACACACAGCTCCGCGAGGGCCGCGAATTTCTCCTTGAACGCCTTGTCCGCGTGTGACCGTTCATGCTCCTCGAAAGACTTCCAGTAAGTAACGATCGCGATATGTTTCCTGGCCGATCTCGAATCGCTCAGGCTGCCCTCGTCCGAAACAAAACCTGAGAACTCATACACCTGGCCGGCAATGAAACCGCCCCTGTCGCCGCCGTAGGTATCCTTCACCACATTGCACATCTCGGCCAGCGCCACCTCGACATCCTCGAAAGGCACATCGGGCTTGATCGTGGCCGTATTGAAAAGCATCTTTGCCCCGAAAGGGATAGTGACAGGTGAGAACATGATCGACCTCCATCAGAAGTGAATCAGCTTAAGTCAGCCGCGCGGAACGGCTACACGCCTTGCACTTTGTACCTTTGCGCGAATTCCTTCAAGCCCTTTCCATCCACCCCGTCCGCGAACTGAAAACCATGTGGTGCGGATTCGCAAGCGCGCTGCTGCCAGCACGCATTGCGAGCGGCGTTCAGTGCCCAATATATACACTCACAAACGGGTTTTTTTCTTCCGTCCACAGCGCAATAATGTGCCCCTCCATCCAGGCCATGCGTCACCTGAATGGCAGTTCACGGCCCGTCTGGCGCATAACTGAAACATGCTGCACAGCATGCACTTCCCACCCCGGGCAGACCGAAGCTGCCCACCACTCGCAACGCAATGTCGGCCAGAACACAGCGGCCGTACATCGCATTCCCCCAACATTTCAGGAGACGAAAATGACTTCATTAACACATGCTGGCGTAACCACCATCCTCCCGGTGATGAACATGGATCGGGCGCGCAAATTCTATGGCGGCAAGCTGGGACTCAAGCCGGAAGGTTTCGCCGCCGAAGGCAACTACATGTTCGCCTGCGGCAAAGGCGACCATATCGCACTGACGCCCAAGCCCGAAGGCACCAAGTCTGACTACACGGTGATGAGCTTCGAGGTGCAAGGCATCGAGAGGGTGATCAAGGAACTCGAAGGCGAAGGCATCCGCTTCGAAGACTACAACAGACCCAACCTCAAGACGGTCAACCACATCTGTTCGATGGAATCGGAAAAGGCAGCGTGGTTCAAGGACACCGAGGGCAACTACCTGTGCCTGCATGAACAACTACACTGAACCGGCAGCCAGGACCAGGCAATGAGGGTGGGGGCAAACGCCCCCACCTTTTTATACGATCAAACTACGGCGCAACAGCGCCCGCTGCTGCCGGACTGAAGTCGGCAAACACAAACCCATCGCGCGTTACCACCTCGCCCGGCGCCACCGCCAGCGGATGCCTGAACATCGGACCATCGAACACAAAAGTATGGAACTCGCCCTTCTCGCCGCAGGGGTCGATGCCATCAGGCATGCTTTCGACAAGGGCCGCATCCAGCTCGCACCCCGCGAACGCCGCAGGCAGCACACGCGGATCGACGCAGGTCAGACAGGCACGCAGCCCGCCGGCCAGCATCTCATCCAGCAAGGCGCGCGTCGGCTTGCCCCACAGCGGGAACACCGGCGCGATGCCCGTGCCCTGCATGCGCTCCTCGCGGTAGCGGCGCACATCCTCCAGATACAGATCGCCGAACGCCATGCACTGCACACCCTCGCTTTGCGCACGCGCCACAAAGTCCGCCATCGCAGCGGCGTATTGCGCGTCCGAACACGGATAGGGAATCTCGATCAGGTACAGCGGCAGTCCCACTGCCTGCGCCTGCGCGCGCAGCAGATCGACACGCACCGCATGCATCGCCACCCGGTCGAACGCCATGTTGATGGTGGTGAACAAGCCGCTGACTGCGTATTCATCCGACTGGCGCAGCATCTGCAACGCCCAGGCGCTGTCCTTGCCGCTGCTCCAGCTGAGCCAGGTGTTTTTGCGCTTTGCTGTCATTCAATGCTCTTGAAAAGAGCATCGCCCTTGCGGGCGATGATCAAATAACGATTGCCTTGCTTCCACTATCCACTGTTCCCACCAATCATTGCGATTCATGTATCAGTGAACCGTAACCACGATCGGCTCGCTACGGGTAACGATCAAGGTGTGCTCGAATTGGGCAGAGAAATTTCCCGGCTTGCCCACCAGCGTCCAGCCATCGTCAGCCTCGGCAACCATCCTGCTCTTGGTGGACAGGAAAGGCTCAATGGCAATGACCATACCTTCCTTGAGAACGCGCTGGTCGCGCGGGTCGTAGAAACCCAGAATGTGCTCAGGCTCTTCGTGGATGGCTCTACCTACCCCATGACCGCCAAGGTTCTCGATGATCCTCAAGCGATGCGTATTCGCGACTTGTTCTATCGCCCTGCCGATCCGGTTGAGCGGCTGCCCTGCCCTGGTGACCTTGATCGCCTCGGACAATGCAGTGCGCGTCGCATGGCAGAGTCTGGTCTTGATCGGAGAGCTGGGCGGCACGACCTTGGTGCCCCCCGTGTCCGCAAAATAGCCATCCAGTTCCGCAGAGACATCCACGTTTACCAGGTCGCCAGCATTGATGATGCGATTCCCCGGCACGCCATGGGCTGCCTGCTCGTTCACACTGATGCAGGTCGCGCCCGGAAAATCATAGGCAAGCTGCGGCGCAGAACGTGCGCCGAATCCAGCAAGCAGCCTCGCCCCAATGGCATCCAGCTCCGCCGTTGTCATGCCCGGCTCAATAGCATCGAGCATCTTGTGCAGGGTGAGCGACACGATACGGCCTATGCGTTGCAGTGCGTCGATGTCTGCTTGTGATTCAATGGTCATTGTTGGCTCCTGCGCAGTTATTCCCCAGAAAACATAGGCTGCTCCATATGATGACTAATACCATTGGACGCAGCCTTCTCTGATTCGATGCTGTCCCGTTCAGTCCAGCGAGAAGGCATCACTCAACGAAGTCGAAGCCACCACCAGGTCGCCCATGATCTTTTGCCATTCCGCGCCGGGATGGGTGCCGATGTAATCGACGAACGACGCATCGGGGTCGTTCAGCAGGATGGCTATTGCGCATCCTTCGACGTTATCCCACACCTTCATGATCACATCGTATTTCGTGCCGGTCGCCAGCGGATCGTCGGCCATGACCGGTGCCGGTTCGAAGAACACCTGCGGGATGTCATGGATCAGCGTCAGCGTGAAATCGTTGCCCAGTGCAGCCTTGGCCTCATCGAAGCTGCGGAATTCGGAATAATGCCCATAGGAATGGATGGTGAAATACATGCTCAGCGGCGGCACCCGCCCTTGCTTATGGGCCACCTCGAAAGCCTCGTCGACTTCCGCACGTTCGCCCGCGATGTGGCGGATATGCAGGATCATCGCCTCGGTGATGCGGGTAAAGCCCTTGCCCTGAAAATGACGCACGATGCGCTGCGCCGCTGCATTCGCAGCCTCGGCTTCCTGCATCGCCTGAGTGACTGTATCGTTCATCGAAATCCATCCGTTTCCTGTAGGCGTGCAGTGTACCCAAACCGCCCTGGCGATGCCAAAGCAAAGCGGCCGCCCGGCGCCACTTCCCCAAATTGACGTCGACCAGCCCTGCAACCATAATCCCGCGCACAAAATTTCCGACTGCCGACTGTGCCAAACGAACTCCCTAGCCTGGCCACCGCCCTCCCCTACCTAGACCATCCGCTGTCCCTGCTGCTCATTTTCGCGCTGGCGAACGCACTGATGATCTGGCGGCTGCATGTCATGGAAAGCAAAGGCTTCGAAGGCACCGTGCTCGGCACCCTCATCATGCCCTACTGCTCCGGCTTCGCGAACCTGATGTTCGCGCTGGTCATGAGCAAGTCCGCCAGCAACGGCGGCGCTGTCATCGAGAACAGCCTGGTCAACAACGTCACCAACCTCACCCTCATCCTCGGCCTCACCGCCCTGTTCGGCTCCGCCGCCGTCGTGGCAAAAGAAAAGAGCAAACAGAAGCAGGCGGAGTTCGCGCGCATCAACCGCCTCAACCTGCTCGTCACCCTGATCGCCCTGTTCCTGTTCACCGGCACGCTGTGGGCGCTGGGCAGCGACGGAGAACTGAACTTCTACGACGGCCTCATCCTCGTCGCCCTGTTCGTGTTCTGGCAGATCCTGCACGTGTTCGAAGTGCTCAAGGACAACATCCGCAAGAACCGCAGCACCCACTGGACCATCGTCATCGACCTCGCGCTCATCGGCCTCGCCGCCTATGGCATCTATTACTCCGTCGACAACCTCGTGAACTGGGTCACCACCTCCAACAATCCCGTATTCAGCTTCGCCAAGATCGGCTGGTTCAGCGGCATCCTCATGGTGCTGCCCAACGCCTTAATCGCGCTCTACTACGCCACCATTGGCCGCACCGACATCGTCGTCAGCTCGCAGATCGGCGACGGTCACATCTGCATCCCCATGTGCATCGGCCTGTTCGCCCTGTTCAACCCGATACAGCTGCCAGACTCGTTCCAGCTGGGCACCTACCTCATCCTCGGCGCTGGGCTGGTGCACTTCCTCTCCATCGGCATCCTCGGGCGCATCCCGCGCATCGGCGGTGGTGCACTAGTCGCGGCATACGGTTACTTCCTGTACGCGGGACTTATCCAGTAAGTGATTTCGTGGGCCTGAAAACAAACATCGCCCGAGTGGGCGATGTTTGGAAGGTTACTGCGAAGCTGCCCCCTTGGATTGTCTACAAAACAACCTCAAAGCATTCGAGCTGCGGCGGCCCCAGGTAAATATCTTTACGACCTCCCGCACTGGCATGTGCCTTCCTGAAGGCTTCGGATTTTGTCCATGCCTCGAAAGCATCGCGAGAATCCCATTTAGCGTGAGAGGAGAACAGCGTGAAATCATCTGTGCTGGCCCCCTGCAACAGATGGAATTCGATGAAACCCGGAACGGTGTGAAGGTGTGAATCCCGGCCTTTCCAGATATCGATAAAATCCTGTTCGTGGCCGGGTTTGATTTTGAATCTGTTCATTGCGATAAACATCGTCACCTCGATTCAACTCATGAAAGTTGTGATCATGTAATTCGGAGGAGCATGATACCTGTCCTGGCTTAGGAAGATGATCCGAAACTGCCCCCAACAATTGAACACAGCCATCACAGCATGAAGAATCCAATACACCGGCTCATCACCGCCGTTCTCGCAGGCATCAGCTTCTTCACCACGCCTGCATATGCCGAGAAGCTTCCGTTATGGGAAGCCGGCGGCGGACTGGCGACGTTCACTTTCCCGTATTACCGCGGATCGAGTGAATATAAAACCTATCTGCTACCCATTCCCTATGTGCAATATCGCGGGGAGTTTCTGAAAATCGATCGCGGTCGTGTGCGTGGCATGCTTTACCAGAGCGACCTCGCCGAGCTCGATTTCAGCCTGAGCGGCTCCATCCCCGTAAACAGCGGCGCGATCGAGGCACGGCGCGGCATGCCAGACCTCGACCCCAGTTTCGAGATCGGCCCCTCCATCAATGTGCACCTGTATCGTGCCAGCGACCACAACACCGAACTCACCCTGCGGCTGCCCGTACGTACCGTGTGGACCACCAAGCTGCAAGACACCGGCATCCTGTTCCAGCCCATGCTGCGCGCCGACATCTATGACATCAAGGGAAGCGGCTGGGGGATGGGGATCGGCGCGAGCGGCATATTCGCCGATCAGCGTTATCACCAGCATTATTACGATGTCGCACCGACCTATGCGACGGCAGATCGCCCGGCCTATTCCGCACAAGGTGGCTATTCTGGCACGCAGATCATGGCCACACTCGGCAAACGCTATTCCAAAGTATGGGTGGGAGGATTCATCAAGTTCGACACATTAAAAGGGGCTGCCATCGCTGACAGCCCCCTCGTCAAACAGCAGCATAATTATGGTTTCGGTATCGCTTTCGCCTGGCTATTCAGTGAATCTGACACCATGATTGAAGTGGATGAATGATCGTGATCGCGCCGCACGACGTGCGGCCTAATTCACTGTTATGGGTCAGCATCGCGTTTGTTTGTGCAGCACGCCTGCCAAAACATATTCCTATGCCGACCCCTTTAATTTGGCGGAAGAATCGGCGGTGTAGAGAAACTTCCCCGTCAGCTCGGCCAAAGCCTCACCCCGCTCACTGCGCACCACAAAATGACCGCGATCCACAGCAACCACCCGCGCCAGATGAAGGCCTGATGCACATTCGGCTTGCTCAGCAAGCGCACCATCCAGACCGAGTTCACTTAATTCCATTTATTGGATTTCCTTGGAGGGATTCAGAAAAGCACATCGCCCTTTCGGGCGATGGTATGAAGGTTAATACGAGCTGGCCTCAATGGCATGAAATGTCGTATTGCAAGACCTGCCCCCATGATTTGTGCATTAATTCGCAGTAAGCGAGATCGTCGGCCTCAAAATGAAAATCGCCCTTGCGGGCGATGAAATGCCGATACGATGCCACCGCCAATAATTTTCTATCCTCGTTCAAGGAACAGGTAATAACCTTCACCGTTTTCAAAAGGCAACACGGCAATTTCCAAATCAGCCAGTTCTAGCCGCTGGACACCAGGAAAGAATCTCGAAAGATTTGCGACCCTTTGTTCCGAGAGTCGGCGAGCTTGAGTCAAACTAACCGCATTTCTCCCAACAGACGCTCGTCCGATCCAACGCAGACCTTCCTCATTAATAGTGCTACCGTAAATTCGTTGAATCATTTCACCAACAACCACAGCCAATGCAATATTTCTGTTTTGAGTTAGTTCAATTCTTCTTCTTGCCGCCGCCTCAAAAGACACGTTACATGCAGATGCGATATCCCGTACGTTTTGAATTGAGAATTGAGCATTTAGGTGATCGCGAATTGCCTGCACAGGCATAAGCAACTCTGTGGAAAATTCGTTTGCTTGAGATTCTGCATCCTGAGAAGAGCCATATAGCTCCATATCCCCGCACGCAAAAATTGGTTCAAATGTATGTAGTAAATAGTGGCCCAGCTCATGGCCAATAGTGAAATTACGAGAGCCTTCATTTCTAGCTTGTTCATTCACCACTATTACTGGTGCGTGTCTTCTAATATTTCCAACATACAATCCTAAAAGATCATCCGGGAGATCTAATCGCAGTATCTGCACTCCAAGAGCTGTCGCCACTTCGTCCAATTGAGGTAGCCGAAAATCAAAATATCGCAAAATTTGATGCGCAACGAACTGCCTGCTTCTATCCTGAGTTTGAGGTAAAAACCGAGGGGAAACAGGCCTTATGCCTGAGAGGATCGCATTAATTACTTCGGTAGGGATACTTTGATGTTCAGGAACGCCTGATCGAGCGGCAAGTGCCCATTCGTCATTCACTGCTCCCCAAGTTTCTCTCGAAAAATAGGCTATCTGACTCAATGTTTGCCGATTCGACGATTCAGAGGTCGCCGCTTGAAACAACCTTCTGTAACTCTCAGGTGTAGAGAAAGTTGGAATAAACTCAGAATCTATTTCATTAAGCTGTGAGAGTATTACTTGAGCAGAAATGGCTGAGGATTCGAGTAAAACTCCCAAGAATGTACTCACAAAGGCGTTACCCTCGCCATCCTCAAGTAAGCGTGAATTTAGGTAGAAGTAAAGCCAGCCTGTAAGCTCTACTAGAGATGCCCTCAATAACTCTTCATCGTTGTTACCAATTAAATCTATTTGCTGCAACGTTATTTCAGGTTGTTGAATCAATGCGTCTCGAAACTCCTCCGTATTCGGCAAGTCATTCAGAAACGATTGAGTAAAAGAAAATAACGCGTTGCGTCTTCCGCTCACTACTTCTCGGGAAAGCAATACGAGTAGATTTCGAACCACATTCCCAGCCACTCCACGAATCGGGTGCCAACCATGTTGGTCTAGATAAGAATAATCAAAAGAGCTACTGATATGTTGCGTACCATAATATTCTTCTACGCTCGAAATTGGAGAATCCAAACTTTCAAGACGAAGCATCCCTTCTTGCGACATGAACGATGCCTCAAGATATGACTGATTCGGATCGAACCGAGATGCTAAACGTAGTTGCATAGTAATTAATTAAAATTGTAAACCATCGAATATTTGAGCCCACTTCCTCGTAGTTCGTTGAAGTACTCGACTGGCACTTCATCAACATTGCGTGTTTTTGGAGCATCTGAATTGAACTCGCAATATTCGTCATAGTGAAGCCAAAATGTATCGTCAACAAATTTAAACCCGCGCTTTTTCCAAAAACGAGGGCCAAAATATTCTGCAGATAGCCAAATTTGACTGACGCCGTATCTAGGAAGGACCTTCGTTTGGACTAAAAAATAGAAGCTTCCAGCCCCCTGTCCACGCAAATCTTCTTTGACATCTAAAACCCACTCATAAGCTGCTCGAAATGTATCCCCAGTTTTGTTAGGAATGCCATCGAACCAAAGACAAGTAGCATATTGGCTTAAGTAGGAAGTTTCATTGTCAACGCTGAGAACGTCCAACTCATAAAGAAGACTTGCTTTGCCAAAATGCAAAAATCCTGGCACCGTTTGAGCAGTATTCTTCTCATAGCGCCCAGATAACATAACACGATAACTGCCTTGGTCGCAGGCATTACTGTAAGTGCTTTCAAGTTCGCTTCTATTCTTAGGCATTATCTTTTGAATATTGTAAAACGAGCAAGCCCATTGAAGCGGATGCTCTATCCCTAGTATTACCGGCTAATCGGCTTATACCGAATCCGCTTAGGCTTAGCTCCCTCTTCACCCAAACGCTTCTTCTTGTCCGCTTCGTATTCCTGATAGTTGCCATCAAAGAACGTCCACTTCGAATCGCCTTCGCAGGCGAGGATGTGGGTGGCGATACGGTCGAGGAACCAGCGGTCGTGGGAGATGACGGCGACGCAGCCGGCGAATTCCAGCAGCGCGTCTTCGAGCGCACGCAGGGTTTCCACGTCGAGGTCGTTGGAGGGTTCGTCGAGCAGCAGCACATTGCCGCCGGAGATGAGGGTCTGCGCCAGATGCAAACGACCGCGCTCACCACCGGAGAGCTGGCCGACGATCTTGCCCTGGTCTGCGCCCTTGAAGTTGAAGCGGCCGATGTAGGCACGTGCCGGGGTTTCGTATTTGCCGACTGTCAGGATGTCGTTGCCGCCGGAGATGGCGTCGAACACGGTCTTGTCGTTGTCCAGCCCTTCGCGTGACTGGTCGACAAAAGCGATCTTCACGGTCTGGCCGATCTTCACGGTGCCGCTGTCCGGTGTTTCCTTGCCGGTGATCATGCGGAACAGCGTGGATTTACCGGCACCGTTGGGGCCGATGATGCCGACGATGGCGCCGGGCGGGATCTTGAAGCTGAGGTTGTCGATCAGCAGGCGGTCGCCATAGGCTTTGCTGACGCCTTCGAATTCGATGACTTCGTTACCCAGACGCTCACCGGCGGGGATGAAGATCTCCTGCGTTTCGTTGCGTTTCTGGTATTCGGTGCTGGAAAGTTCTTCGAAGCGTTGCAGACGCGCCTTGGATTTGGCCTGACGCGCCTTGGGGTTCTGGCGCACCCATTCCAGTTCCTGCTTCATCGCCTTCATGTGGGCGTCGATCTGCTTGTTCTCTTGCTCCAGACGCGCTTCTTTCTGCTCCAGCCATTCGGAGTAGTTACCCTTCCAGGGGATGCCCTGGCCGCGGTCCAGTTCGAGGATCCACTCGGCGGCGTTGTCGAGGAAGTAACGGTCGTGGGTGACGGCGACCACGGTGCCGGGGAAGCGCACCAGGAACTGTTCCAGCCATTCCACCGATTCGGCATCGAGGTGGTTGGTGGGTTCGTCGAGCAGCAGCATGTCCGGTTTTTCCAGCAGCAGTTTGCACAGTGCCACGCGGCGCTTCTCACCACCGGAAAGGTTCTTGATCACGGCATCCCACTCGGGCAGACGCAATGCATCAGCGGCGATCTCCATCTGGTGGGTGGCATCGCTACCCGAAGCGGCGATGATGTTCTCCAGACGTGCCTGCTCGGCGGCGAGTGCGTCGAAGTCGGCATCCGGCTCGGCATAGGCGGCGTACACGGCGTCCAGCTTGCTCTGCGCTTCCATCACTTCACCGAGTGCGGACTCCACTTCCTCGCGCACGGTCTTGCTCGGGTCGAGCACGGGTTCCTGCGGCAGGTAGCCGATCTTGATGTTGGGCAGGTGTTGCACTTCGCCGTCGTATTCCTTGTCCTGCTTGGCCATGATGCGCAGCACGGTGGATTTACCCGAGCCGTTCAGACCGAGCAGGCCGATCTTGGCGCCGGGGAAGAAGCTGAGGGAGATATCCTTGATGATCTGACGCTTGGGAGGGACGATCTTGCTCACGCGGAGCATGGACATTACGTATTGACCTTGTGCCATTTGTATTGCGCTTTCTAGATGTGGAACAGAAGGCGCGTAGCTTACCGTAAAGCGCGAAGACCTTCACCGAGAAAAGGTCAGGCGCCTGTGCTTTTTTCGTTATGATTCAGCCATAAGCGCAGCGCGATGTACGCTGCGACACCACACGAACACCGAACAAGGGGAAACGGTGCAGAAAAAACCAGAAGCCAGGACGATGGCCGACATGATCGGCGGCACGAAGCCGTCGGTGGTGAACGAGTTCATCCAGTTCGACAAATTCAGCGCGCTGGTGATCGACGACATCGGCGCCATGCGCCATGCGCTGCGCTCGCAACTGGAATGGATGGGCATCAACTCGACCAAGGGGGTGTCCAATGCCGAAGAGGCGCTGCGCCAGCTGGAGATCCACCAGTTCGACCTGATCCTGTGCGACTATAACCTGAGCCGCGCCAGTTCCGGCCAGCACTTCCTCGAATTCCTGCGCAACGAACACATGCTGAGCGCGAAGACCATCTTCGTGATGGTGACCGCCGAGGCGGAATACGCCTATGTGGCGAACGCGGCTGAGTTCGCGCCGGACGATTACATCCTCAAGCCCTGCCCCGAGAAGAAGCTGCGCACGCGACTGGAACGCCTGTTCGACCGGCGCAATTTCCTGATGCCGGCGCTGACCGCGATGGACGCGAAGGACTATGCGCGCGTGGTGAGCGAATGCGACAAGCTGCTGGCCTCTGCCAGCAACGACCGCTGGCAGATGGCGGCATTGCGCCTGAAGGCCGAAGCACAACACGAGCTGCACGACGTGCAGAACATGCTGGCCACCTACCAGCAGGCGCTGGCGCTGAACGACAACGTGCCGTGGGTGAAGATCGGCTTCGCGCGGGCGCAGCGCATGTCCGGCGACCTGGAGGCAGCAGAGAAATCGGCACGCGAGATCATCGAGCAGCACCCGAGCTATGTCGCGGCCTATGAGCTGCTGGCCGACATCCGCCTGAAACAGCATGACGAAGAAGGCGCGCACGAGTTGGCGACGCGCGCCGCCGAGATATTGCCCACGGCGAAACGCTTCCGCACCACGTCGGAGTCCGCGTTCCTGCTGGGCAAGCTGGACGAGGCCAAGAAGTTCTCGCAGTCCGCCATCAAGCTCTCCACCGGCTCCATCACCGAGAAGCCGGAAGACTATCTGGCGCTGGCGCAGATCCAGACCGACCTGGGCGACCCGATGGGCGCAATCGACACGCTGGAGCGGCACGCGCGCAAATATGCGGAGCGCGACGAGTTCGGCATCTCGAAGAACGCGATCCTGGCGCAGGCGTATTTCGACAGCGGCGACAAGGACAAGGCGAAGAAGCTGGTCGAACGCGCACAGCGCCTGATGACCGACGACAACCACGGCAGCGAGACGATGAACCACCTCGGCAAGGCCGCGCTGAAGCTGGGCGACGAGATCCTCGGCCTGAAGATGATGACGCAGGCGGTGCAGTCCAGCGGCAAGGAGCGCCACCGCGTCACGCGCCACGTGAGCAAGTCGATGAAGGACACCGGCCAGCATGACAAGGTGGCCGAAGTGATCGACGCGGGCCAGCGCCGCATCCTGGTGCTGGTGGATGAGGCGCAGAAGCTGATGCGCGAGGCGCATTTCGAGCAGGCATATACCAAGGTGAAGGAAGCGCTGCACATACACGACGAGAACATCGAGGCACTGCTGGCGGCGGCACAGCTGCATCTGCTTTGGCTGAAGCAGCAAGGCTGGGACGAGGAGATCGACGAGCGTGCCAAGCAGTATCTGGCGACCTTGGACAAACTGGTGCCGCAGAACGAGAAGGTGATGGCGTTCTACCGCTTCTATAACCAGATATCGGGCACCTGACAGGGAGAACCTCATGAAAGAAGCACTCTCGACACTGGTCATCCACGACATCAAGAATTCGCTGGCCCTGCTGGAAGCCGATCTGGAACAGCTCAATCATCAGCCCGGCATGCCGGAGGAAGCGCGCAAGGCCTATCAGCGCTGCATCGAACTGAAACAGCGGCTGGTGTCTTTCCTCACGCTCTACAAGCACGAACAGTTCGGCCTCAAGCCGAATCTGGTGGAGATCGATCTGCTCGAATTCCTGCAGGACACGCTGGATGTCAGCCCTTCCGCCAGCGGCAAACACGGCCACGCGTTCGCGCTGGAAGTAGACGAATCGCGCATCCGCATCGCGCCCGATGCGAAGCGGCGCGGCAGTGCGCAACTCGACGAATACCTGACCGGCATGGCCATCGAGTCCGCGCTGAACAACGCCTTGCGCTATGCCGCGGGGCACGTGTGGCTGTGGTTCGAACAGGAAACGGACAAGGTGACCTTCTGCGTGCAGGACGACGGCCCGGGGCTGGACCATCCTGCAGGCAATGCGCCGTCGACCGGCGTGGGCGTTGCGCTATGCAAGGCCGTGGCGGAGGCGCACGGTGGTGGCTCGGTGTCGCTGACAGACGGACCGGACGGCGGCGCCCTGTTCAAGCTCACACTGCACACAGCCTAGCCTTCACGGCAGCAGCAGATATATCCCCAAGCCCAGCATCACCACCCCGCTCAGCAGTTTGAGCATGCGCCCTTCCTTTTCCTGCAAGCGCCGCTGGCTGAGCGTGACCACGCCCACGGCGAGGATGAACAGATCGTCCAGCATGTAGGCGAAGTCATACAGCAGCAGGTAGCCGTAGTAGGCCGCGCCATCCAGTTCGCGCAGGGTGAGGATGCGCGTGAACAGCGCAGGGAAGCCCGAGGTGCACATCAGCTCGACCAGCTGCACCAGCACGCCGAGCACGATGGTGGCGATGATGGCCGCTGTAAGCTCCTTCGCCTGCAGGATGCGGCGCAGGCGTTCGTAGATGCCGGGCTTGGCCGACTGCGGGATGGACAGCGACAGCCCGCGCCCGAATGCAAAGAAGTCCTTGAGGTTGATCGCGCCGGCGAACAGCGCGAGCAGCGCGATGACGATCTCGGAGATGCGCGACAAGCCGACCAGCAGGAACAGGTTGAGCCATGCCGCGAGGAACAGGAAGTAGGCGATACCCTGCACCGCGACGAAGGTGCCCGCCACGGCGAACATGCGCTTGCGGTCATTGAGCGGCGCGAGCAGCGACAGCATCAGCAGCAGCACCCACATCGAGCAGGGATTGAAACCGTCCAGCAGGCCCAGCGTCAGCGTGAACAGCGGCAGGCCGACCTGCTCCAGCGAGAGCGTATGGCCGAACAGCTGCAGCGAGTAGTCGCGCGGCGCTTCGCGCGCTTCACCGCCGCAGGTGGCGGCCTGCTCGGCTTCGCAGCTCAAGCTGTCCATCGCCGCGCCGGGCTGGCTCTGTTTCAGCGCGTCGAGGATGAGCCGGTCGGTGGCGGCTTCCGTCGAGTAACCGACGATCACCTGGCCGCGCACCAGTAAGGTCGGCACGCGCACCGCGCCGCCATATTGCTGCGCGATCTGCTGCAGGCGCTGCATGGCTTCAGCATCCTGCGACACGTCGCGGATGACGATGCTCAGTTCGGGGCGGTATGTCCCGAGTTGTGCGAGGAAGGTCTTGGCCTGCGCACAGTGCGGACAGCCCTGCTGCACGAAGACTTCGATGTCCGCAGACCGGGCTGCGTCGGCCACGGCATTGCCTGAAGCGGACAGCAACAAAACCAGCGCTCCCAGCAGCTGCAAGAACCTGTTCAATCTCCCTGCCATCTTCATCCTGTAACAATTCCCTTGAGCGTATCCATTGCCATGCCGTTTCACTGCTCCGGCAACACGATGCTACGCCTTCTGCACGGCGCACCCAGACGATAGTCTATATATTCCGGCCAAAATATATATGCAATATTACCCATTGCAATCATGCTGTTATAGGAGAAAAATAATCACCCCCACCCATGCAGTTCATTGCATGGAAGCTTTTTGTGACTATTGCCTTGTAACAGGGAGAGCCGTCATGAATATGCAAGAGATTCACCGTATCGCCAAATCATGCGGCATCAAGCCCGATCGTATGTACAAGATCGAATTGATACGCAGCATCCAGCTCGCCGAAGGGAATTTCGACTGTTTCGCCACGGCCCGTGATGGCCGGTGCGACCAGTTGCATTGCCGCTGGCGGGAGGATTGCTTCGCATCAGCACCCCGCAAATAACCTAAGGAGAACATCATGAACCTGATCAAATGGGATCCATTCAAGGAACTGGAAGACGTTTCCAACCGGCTCAACCGTCTCTTCGGACGCGCCGGCAGTACCGAGGATTCAGACCAGAACATGCTGGCAGTCGCAGACTGGTCACCTTCGGTGGATATCAGCGAAACCGACGATGCGTACCTGATCAAGGGCGAGATCCCCGGCGTGAAGAAGGAAGACGTCAAGGTGTCGGTACAGGACGGCATGCTCACCATCCAGGGCGAGCGCAAGATGGAGAAGGAAGAGAAGAACAAGAAGTTCCACCGCGTGGAATGTTCATACGGCAACTTCGTGCGCAGCTTCCGCATGCCCGACGATGCCGACGAGAACAAGGTGAAGGCCGAGTTCAAGGACGGCATGCTGAACGTCAGCCTGCCCAAGACAGAGAAGGCCAGGAACAGATCGATCAACGTCACGGTGTCCTGATCCAGTCGGCGGCCGTTGCCCTTGAGGCGACGGCCGCATCCACCAAAGGAGGTCGTCATGTCCAAGCATCCCCCCGGTTTCAAACTCATCCGTCGCGATCAACTCATGCAGGAAGCCGTACACGACACCTATCAAAGCAAAGGCAAACCCGCCGAGCCGGCACGCTGTCCGGATTGCGGCGCCGTGTTCCACGACGGGCGCTGGCAATGGAAAGAAGCGCCGCCGGGCGCACACGAGACGCTCTGCCCTGCCTGCCAGCGCATACGCGACAAATTCCCGGCGGGCTTCCTTGCCCTGAGCGGCGATTTCCTGGCCGCGCACGAGAGCGAGACCAGGCAACTGATCAGCAACCATGAAGACAAGGAAAAAGCCGACCACCCCTTGCAGCGTGTCATGGACATCGAGGACACCGCCGACGGTTTCATGGTGACCACCACCGACATGCATCTGGCGCGCGGCATCGGCGAAGCGCTACACCATGCCTATCAGGGCGAGCTGGAATATCACTACAACCCTGACCAGAACCTGTTGCGGGTGAGCTGGTCGCGTTGAGCGCGCTGCGCACGTGCAGGGATGACGTGCGGGAAAGGAGTGAGCCATGTACCAACGAATCCTGGTTCCTGTCGACGGCAGCCCGACCTCGCAGCGCGCATTGCAGGAAGCGCTGCAACAGGGCGACAACGCCACGCAAGTGCGCCTGCTGCATGTGGTGCCGAGTTACGTCACGCTGACCGAAGGCTATGAGTTCATCGATTACGAGGAGCTGCACAAGGCCGCACGCACCACCGGCGAACATATCCTGGCGGACGCAGCCGAACAGGTGCGGCAAGCCGGAAGGACGGCCGAGACCGAGATACGCGACGCAGGCAGCGAACGCATCGCCAGCGTGATCGAGGATGAAGCACAACGCTGGCAGGCCGACCTGATCGTGATCGGCACGCACGGCCGTACCGGACTCAATCGACTGTTGCTGGGCAGCGTGGCGGAAGGCGTGGTGCGCGTTTCCACGATGCCGGTGTTGCTGATCCGCGCCGAATAGAAGTTCAGGCCAGCAGCACGGCCAGCATGCCGGTGATGTACACGCCGTCGAAGGTGCCGGCACCGCCGATGGACACCACAGGCGTGCCCAGTTTGCGCACGTCGCCCAGCCGCAACAGGTCGGCCCCGACCAGCACCCCCAGCGTACCGCCGATGTAGGCCAGCGACGCACGCTGCAACGGATCCAGCAAGGTGGCGATGATGACCGCGGCCAGCGGCGCGATGAGGGTGGGCATGCCGATGCCGATACCCGGGATGGGACCGCTGATCCGGTACACCACGAAGCTGACCACCGCCACTGCCAAGGCGATCTGCACCAAACTGAGCGGACTGTGCACGAACAGGTAGAACGAGAATGCCAGCGGCACCACGGCACCGCCGACGTTGATGGTGACGAGAATCCGGTCGGTGACCGGCGGCAGTTTGATGAACATCATGCGCGCCAGCATCGGCGGGATGCGCGGCGTGCCTTCGATGTCGCTCTTGATACTGAACAGCGGCAGGTTGAGCAGACTGCCGACCAGTGTGGTGATCAGCAGCAGATAGGCCGAATCGGCCGACAGCCCCAGCTTGTCGAAGGCGATGGTGATCAGGCCGAACTGGACGACGACCACCAGCAAGGTCAGCGCCAGAAAGAACAGCAGCATGCGCAATGGCGAAAAAGGCATCGTGTCTCCTTGCGAACAAAGGTCGCCCCCCGGTGGCCACGTTCCTGTGGCAAAAAGCCGCCCGCGCCAGATGCGCGGCTATTCTTCTTTCTTGTGGTGCCCGGATTCCTGGCAGGCGTGATGGTAAGCCAGCAGGGTCTGCTGGGCATAGCCCAGCACACTGCCTTGCGGATACTCGCCATGTTCGTCCGCCACACCGGCGGGCATGCCGGTGAGCAACTCGATGCCTTCGCTCACGTGCTCCGCCGTGTAGATGTGGAACAGCCCCTGGTCGACCGCCTCGATCACCTTACGCGACAGCATCAGGTGGCGCCGGTTGCGGTGCGGGATCAGCACGCCCTGGCTGCCGTCCAGTCCCGCCGTCAGGCAGACGCGGTAGTAACCCTCGATCTTCTCGTTCAGTCCGCCCACCGGCAGCACTTCGCCGTGCTGGTTCACCGCGCCGGTGACCGCGATGCCCTGCTTGATGGGCAAGCCGGACAGCGATGACAGCAAGGTGTACAGCTCGGCACAGGAGGCGGAATCGCCTTCCACGCCGTTGTATTCCTGCTCGAACACGATGGAGGCATTGAAGTTGAGCGGCGCGTTGTGCGCGAACAGCGCGGACAGATAGTTCTGCAGGATGAACACGCCCTTGTCGTGGATGGGACCGGACAGTTCCACTTCGCGTTCGATGTTGAGCAGGCCGTCCTCGCCGGCGTAGGTGCGCGCTGTGAGGCGCACCGGGAAACCGAAACGGAATTCGCCCATATCGATCTGCGTCAGCGCGTTCATCTGCCCGACCCTGGCACCGTGCACATCCACCAGCAGGTCGCCCTCGGCGAAGGCTTCGTGCATGCGCTGTTCGGGATAGTCGTGGCGCTTGATGCGCGCGGCCAGTGCGGCATCGACATCGGCCGCTTCGACCACGCGGCCGCTACGCGCGGAACACATCAGCGCACTTTCCACCACCAGCGCTTCGATGCGCGCGAAGTTCGCGCTCTGCCGCGACTGGTCGTCCACCGCGCGGTGCGCATCTTCCAGCAAGCGCCCCATGGCAGCCGCCGTGAAGTGCGGCAAGCCACGCTGCTTGCAGGCGTTGGCAACGAAGATGGCCGTGGCGTGGCGCGTCTCGGCGCTGGCGTAGAAACTGCCTGCGAAGTCCACCTTGACCTGGAAGTGGCGCGCGAATTCGGGGTCGTTGTCCTGCAGTTCGTAATACTGTTCGCGCGAGCCGATGAGCACGATCTTGATGTCCACGTCCACGGCTTCCGGTTCCAGCGACACGGTGGCGATGGGCGTGAAGGTCGTGCCCGGCTCTTCGATCTGCAGACGGCTGCTGCGCAGCAGGCGGCGCAGTTTCTCCCACACCAGACCGTCCACCAGCAGGTCGCGCAGGTGCAGCATGAGGAAGCCGCCGTGCGCCTTGTGCAGGCTGCCGGCGCGGATGCGCGAGAAGTCGGTCATCAGCACGTCGTTCTCGGACTGGTATTCGATGCTGCCGAACAGCGAGCGGTGCATGGGGTTGTCTTCCACGATCACCGGCGCGCCGGTGAGGCCGTCGTTGTCCACCACCAGATTGACGCGGTAGCGCGTCAGCAGCTTGTTGAGCGTTTCCAGACGGATGTCGTCATCGCTGGGCAAGGGATTGAACAGTTCCACCTTGTCCAGCACGTCGCGCGACACCTGCTCCAGATAGGTGCCCAGCTTGACCGAATCCTTGATCTGCTTTTTCAGCGCGGCGCGTATCTCCTGCAGTTCGTGATCGAGCAGCGGCTTCACCACCTGCCGGCGCAGGGCGGCCATGGCATCGTCCTTCAGCCGTCCCATGGCGAGGGTCTTGTCGAAGTATTCGCTGATCTCGACACGCAGATCCAGCTCGGCCTGATCGATCTTCGCGCGTTTTTCCTTGGGCAGTGCCAGCATCTCTTCTTCGGTCAGCGTGTGCCCCTTGGCATTGCGATAGGTGAACACCATGTGTCCGCTCTCGCGGTGCAGCGTGAAATTGCGCTTCTCGGCGGAAGCGTCGAGTGCGGCGTATTCCCTGGCTTCCGCCACCTTGTAGTCGTTCTCGATGCGCTCGCTCTCGCTCTTGAAGTCCTGCCCGTTCAGGCGCAGCGGGATCTCCTTGATCAGCGTCTTCACCAGCTGCGCCATCATCTGGCGCAGTTGCCGCCCCTGCCCGGCAGGCAGGCGCAAGGCCAGCGGCCGTTCCGGCACATCGAAGTTGTGCAGATAGCACAGGTCGGGCGGCACCGGACGATTGGCGGCGGCCGTATGCATCGCGCGCTGCAACAAAGAGGCACGGCCGCTGCCGACCTCGCCCAGCACGAACAGGTTGTAGTCCGGTTGCTCCATCTGCAAGCCGAACTCGGCGGCCATCTGGGCACGCTCCTGTCCTATCCATGGCAGGGGGTAGTCGAGCAGTTCCGAGGTGTCGGCAAAACCCAGCGTGTCGGGCAGTATGGACAGGCGGAGTTCGGCGGGTGTCAGGCTGGGTGCGGGCATGTTGTTCTCAATCAAGCAAGGATTCTGCGGGGTGGTAAGGCATGCCGAAGGCTTCGGCGACTTTGCGATGGGTGACTTTGCCGTCGATGATGTTCAGGCCGTTGAGCAAGGCGGACGATTGCTTCAGCGCATCGCGCCAGCCATGGTTCGCCAGCTGCGACACGTAAGGCAGGGTGGCGTTGGTCAGCGCCAGTGTGGAGGTCACCGGCACGCCGCCGGGCATGTTGGCTACGCCGTAGTGCACCACGCCGTTCACCACATAGGTGGGATGCTCATGCGTGGTCGGGCGCGTGGTTTCGACGCAACCGCCCTGGTCGACCGCGACGTCGACGATCACCGCGCCCTCGCGCATCAGCTTGAGGTCTTCGCTGCGGATCAGTTTCGGTGCGAGTGCGCCGGGGATCAGCACCGCGCCGATGACCAGATCGGCCTCGGCGATCTGTGCCAGCAACTGGTGACGGTCGGAGAACAGCATCTGCACGTTGGCCGGCATGACGTCGCTAAGATAGCGCAGCCGTTCCAGATCGATATCGAGGATGACCACGCTGGCGCCCATGCCGGCGGCGATCCTGGCTGCATTCACGCCGACCACGCCGGCACCGAGCACCACCACTTTGGCCGGAGCCACACCGGGCACGCCGCCCAGCAGGATGCCGCGCCCCCCGTTCAGTTTCTCCAGATATTTCGCGCCTTCCTGTACCGCCATACGTCCCGCAACTTCCGACATCGGCGTGAGCAAGGGCAGTTCGCGGTTCGGCAGCTCCACCGTCTCGTAGGCGATGCAGATGGCGCCGGAATCGAGATGCGCCTGGGTCAGGCGTTCGCTGGCCGCGAAATGGAAATAGGTGAAGATGACCTGGCCGCGGCGGATGCGTTTCCATTCCGCTTCGATCGGTTCCTTCACTTTGACGATCAGTTCGGCGGCCGCCCATACGGCATCTGCATCCGCTGCGATCTGTGCACCGGCCGCCACATAGGCATCGTCTTCAAAACCGCTGCCCTTGCCTGCGCCCGTTTCCACCAGCACGCTGTGTCCGGCGCTGACCAGCGCCTCGACACCGGCCGGCACCAGCGATACGCGGTTCTCGTTGGTCTTGATCTCTTTCGGTACGCCGACTCTCATCCATCAACTCCTGCACTGTGTGGTTTGGCTACTGTATCCCGCTGCGGCGGCGTCGAGGTGAGTTTAGCAAAATGGCCGCGATGCGCGTCGCCTTCGGCCCCGGATCGTTGTTGCGTGTGTACGGCTTGCAGATGAGGGACTAGCCCTCGCCGGTGAGCGGCACGAAGCGCACCGGTTCGATGTTCTTGCGTTGCAGTGTGCCATCCTGCGCCTTGTCGATCAGCAGCAGTTGCTGCACGTCCAGCCAGCCGCCGACCGGGATCACCATGCGCCCGCCCGGTTTGAGCTGAGCCAGCAAGGCGGGGGGCCCTTGCTCGGCGGCGGCGGTGAGGATGATGGCGTCGTAAGGCGCATGTTCCGACCAGCCCAGCGAGCCATCGCCGGCACACACTTCGACGTTGTCGTAACCCAGCGCATGCAGACGAGCCGCAGCCGCAGCGGCGAGCGGCGCGACGATCTCCATGCTGTAGACCTTGGCGGCCAAGCCGGACAGCACGGCGGCCTGATAGCCCGAGCCTGTGCCGATCTCCAGCACGCGCTGCTGGCCTTCCAGCGCCAGCAGGCCGCTCATCAGGGCGACGATGTAGGGTTGCGAGATGGTCTGTCCGTGACCGATGGACAGCGGACGATTGGCATAGGCGTTGTATACCTCGCCGTCCGGCACGAAACGATGACGCGGGATGTTCGTCATGACGGCCAGCACTTTTTCGGAAGGTTGCACAGGCTGGTAGACGGCAGATTCACGGGCGATGGCGCGAATCTCTTCGATCATCCTGTTTCGCAGCGGGACATAGCAATCCTCGCCTGCTGTCGGATTCGCGGCTTCAGTCATGGTGCATACCGCTTGCGGATTTCGGCACACACCGGAGTTCAGTCCTTGCGCTTGATGGCGATGCCGACCAGTTCGATGGCTACGCCCAGTGCCAGTATCAATGCACCCTTCCAGCTGGAAGGCGCGCTGTACATCACCGCAGCCCCAAGCACCATCAGCGCGATTGCAACAGGACGACGGATATGGCTTTTACTCAGCATGATCGTTCCTCCTGTCAGCTCATTAGCCGGTCGACTGCCCCTGGATGTTCTGTACCGGACGTACGCAGTTGCAGCATGGTACGCAGCACGGCATCCGTCAAGGAGGACACTAGGCCAGACGGTCGCCCACGTTCGCCGTTGCGTACCAGCTGTTCAACTCGGCGGCACTGCGGCCCTTGCCCCAGTCCGCCACATCGTCATCGGCGATGGGCGCATACGGCCCGTGTTTCACTTCGAAGATGACCGCGCCGACATCGCGCGACAGCACGGCATGCCAGCCGCCGGCGGGAATCTCGACCACGCTGCAATCCTCGCCCAGTTCGGCGCGTTCGGTGACGCAACCTGCATCGTCGAACACCAGCACGGTGAAACGGCCTTTCAATGCGGTCAGCACTTCCCAGGTGTGCGGGTGGCGGTGCGGCATGATCAGGGTGCCGGGTTCCATGGCGATGGCGAGACGCTGGATGGGGTCGGCGAGATCGCTGTGCAGGTTGCTGTTCATGCGCAGACGCGGCGATTGCTGCGCCAGTTGGCCGAGGTCGTTCAGGTTGTTTGCGGTGAGTCTTTTCAAGGTGTGCTCCTGTTGTGGAGGGGGCATTCTACCGAAACCCTTCACTACAGTCGGCTATGCTTTGAGGCTGGGGCTTCTGCCTATAGAATCCGGCTCATGCCTCTTTCCATGCGACCTTTCCTGCTTGCAGTCCTCGCCGTTCTGGCATGCGGGACGTCGCAGGCTCAGGATGATGCAGCGCATGCCGAGTTCGTCTACGAGATAGACCCTTATTACACCGACGTGGGTTACAACATCCCGCTCACCAACGAACCCATCCCCACCATCGAATCCGGCAGCGAAGCAGTGATCTACCGCGAACTGATCAAGGACTCCGTCATCCCGCGCTACATGACGGTGGAGGCCAGCATCTACCCGATGCCGATACTGGGCACCTACCTGAAGACTCACCACCGCGGTTTTTACGACAGCGCGGCGATAGGCAACAACTTCAACATCATCGAGTCGCTGACCGCCGGTTTCCAGGAGCCTTGGGCAGTGTCGGTGTTCTTCGGCAACGTGGCCAAGCTGAAGCGACCGGGCGAAAAACGCATCGGTAACAACTACGGCTACACCGGCTATCTGGTCAGTGCAGGCGAGAAGCACATCAAGAACAACACCATGGTGGATGACGACTGGATCGAACTGGAATGGAAGATCAAGGGCCAGCTCGATTACATCGACAAGAAACTTTCCTGGAGTTTTCGCGGCGGCGCGAAATACCACCGCAATGTGGAAGTGAACGATGTGTATTACATCGGCCTGTCGCGCAGCAACACCGAACTGCATTCCCCCGGCCTGGACTGGCTGGACAACACCACCGCCGAGTTCCGCATGCATTTCCTGCAGAATACCGGCAAGCTGGTGCGCACAGAATTTATCGCCGGCAAGAAAATTCCGCTGTCGGGCAAGAGCTTCATCCCGGTGATCAGCGCCGGTTTCATCTGGACCAGCCCGGAAGAATATGCCGGCACTTTGCGCAACGGCACCGCTGATACACTGACCTTCGTCATCCGTCCCTCCATCGAATTCTAAAGACCAATAACCATGTGCGGCCTCTGCGGCGAACTACGCTTCGACAAACAAACTCCCGACCACGACCGACTGATGCGCATGACCGATGCGCTGATCAAGCGCGGCCCGGATGCCTCCGGCGTGTATGCCGACGGCCCGCTCGCCTTCGGCCACAGGCGTCTTTCCATCATCGACCTGTCAGATCGCTCGCGCCAGCCCATGGTGGACGAGACGTTGCACCTGACATTGGTGTTCAACGGCACCATCTATAACTACCGAGAACTGCGCGCCGAATTGCAGGAGATGGATTACGAGTTCTTCTCCGACGGCGACAGCGAGGTCATCCTTAAGGCGTACCACGCTTGGGGCGAGCATTGCGTGGAACACTTCTACGGCATGTTCGCCTTCGCCATCTGGGACCAGCGCGACCACACGCTGTTCATGGCACGCGACCGATTCGGCATCAAGCCTTTGTATTACGCGCTGGACGGTGCATCGCTGCGCTTCGCCTCCAGCACGCAATCGCTGCTGGCAGGCGGCGGCATCGACACCAGCATCGACCCCGTCGCCCTGCATCACCACCTCACCCTGCATGCCGTGGTGCCACCGCCACGCACCCTGCTCAATGGCATACGCAAACTGCCGCAGGCGAGCTGGATGCGCATCAGCGCTACTGGCGATGTGTCGCACAAGCGTTACTGGGAACTGGATGCCACCCGCCCAGATGTGGGCCTGACCGAACAGGACTGGCTGAACGCCACGCGCCACGTGCTGAAGAAAGTGGTGGAACGTCATCGCCTCGCCGCTGACGTGCCGGTGGGCGTGCTGCTCTCGGGCGGTCTGGATTCCAGTTTGATTGTGGCGCTACTCGCAGACCACGTACCCGACCTGTGCACCTTCTCCATCGGCTTCGAAGACATCGGCGGCGATGCGGAGAAAGGCGACGAGTTCGAATACTCCGATCAGGTCGTGGCGCGCTACAACACGCAGCACCACAAGATGCACATCCCCAACAGCGAAGTGCTGAAGCGTTTGCCGGAAGCCGTGCGCAGCATGTCCGAGCCCATGGTGAGCCAGGACAACGTCGCCTTCTACCTGCTGGCAGAGCAAGTCTCGAAAGACGTGAAAGTTGTGCTGGCAGGCCAAGGTGCGGACGAAGTATTCGGCGGCTACTTCTGGTATCCGAAGATGGATGCAGAAGAAGGCGATGCGCTGGATAAATTCCGCAACCACTACTTCGACCGCGACCATGCCGAGTATCTGGAGACAGTCACAAAGGCCTATCGCACGGAAGACGTCACCAGCGAACTGGTCGCCAAAGAATTGGCGAAACCGCACGCCGACGAATTCCTCGACCAGGTGTTGCGCTTCGACGTGAGCACGCTGGTAGTGGACGACCCGGTGAAACGCATGGACAACCAGAGCATGGCCTGGGGACTGGAAGCGCGCGTGCCCTTCCTTGATCACGAGCTCGTCGAACTGGCAGCAAAGATGCCGCCCTCGCTACGACTGAAAGAAGGCGGCAAGTTCCCCCTCAAAGCCATCGCGCGTGGCCTCATCCCCGACAGCGTGATCGACCGCCCCAAAGGCTACTTCCCCGTCCCCGCATTGAAATACGTGCGTGGTGAGTTCCTGGCATTCATGCGCGAGATATTGCTATCGGAAGCCTGTCTGAAACGCGGGCTGTACAACCGTGCTTACGTGGAGAAACTGCTCGCTTCGCCAGAGTCTTACTTCACGCGATTGAACGGTAGCAAGCTATGGCATCTGGCGTTGCTGGAGTATTGGTTGCAGTTGAACGTGGACAACGTTCACCAATAACGTCCTCTGCGCCAGCCTATATATTTCGGAAAATATATAGGCCAAATTTCTGGTTGCCGCTGCGAAGTGGGGCAAGCTAGGATGCGAACCTCGAAATTGAGATGCGGTTGCAAACATAGGTCGATGCTGATCCCGTTTCTGGAATATGAAAGCCTAGATTGTTCCTCCTGCTGCAAACTATTCGTATCTAAAAACAGGAAATCAAAGCATGAAAATACACAGGTTGCTTGTTGGAAGTCTATTGCTGATTTGCATGACACATGCTTATGCCGGATTTGATGATGGAATAGCCGCATATCAAATACAAAATTACCCTGCAGCAATGAAAGAGTGGAAGCTACTAGCTGATAAAGGCGATGCGAGAGCACAGAATTGCATCGGGACGATGTACCTTAACGGCTATGGCGCAAAAAAGAACTACGCAAAAGCAATGCAGTGGTATTGGTCAGCTGCTGAGCAGGGAGATGCTGAAGCACAAGCAAACATTGGTGTGATGTACTTTTATGGCTATAGCGTAAAAACGGATTATTCAGAAGCATTGCGGTGGTATCAAACAGCTGCCAGCAAAGGCAGTGCATGGGCAATGACCAATATTGGGCTTATGTACGGTGACGGCAGCGTTGGGGTAGCAAAAGATTATGCAGAGGCTATGAGGTGGTTTCGGAAAGCTGTTGAGCAAGAGACTACTCAGAATAAATTCAGTATGGAGCAAGGTGTTGCTTGGGCGCAGTTCAACATTGGCCGAATGTATGAACAAGGACATGGTGTTTCCAAAGACTATAAAGAAGCTTTGCGGTGGTACCTCAAGTCTGCTGAGCATGGGTTAACTTTTGCGCAAGAGTACGTTGGAATGATGTATGACTTCCCAATCGGAGTGCAGCAAAATTATGCCGAGGCATTGAAGTGGTACAAGCAGGCTGCGGCACAGGGTAGTGCTTCCGCAAAGAAGCGCATCGAGGAATTGGCTAAGATCAAACCAAGCAGTGATAATGGCGCAAGTATAATTTCCTCTGAAATTCGCTCAAAAGATGGCGGAGCAACAATTCATTTAGGTTACGAAATCGGGACTGCTCAAGTTGGAAGCATAACCATATCGTTACCTGCGGGATACTTGTTTTGTAATCCGCGAACATCGACTAATACAAGCGAATTTTATACTTGTCCTAGCGATCTACATTTCCGATTTAATAACTCCGATACAGAATCACTCATGACTTTTCCGTTGCCCAGCAAACAGCGGTCTGTTGTGTTAAGTGAAAATATGCGTGAAGCCTTTTTGAGGGTGTGGGATCACACTGACAAGTATTCTTTAGTTGCCTACGATCAGCACGGAGATAAATTTCTTATTGAGTTTTTCAAGCAAAACCTAACGAATAACTACATCAATAATAAATAGCCCGCGTAGGGTGCAATAAACGCAGTGCATTGCACCGGATTTTTGAGTTCCCCCTAGCGGCGCAATGCTCTTCGGTATTGCGCCCTGCCTTTTTCAGAAGCGCTTATTGCGCCTTCCGATTTCCGACTGCCTTACATAAAGGCATCTTCTCTGACAGACCGCCGGTCTGGATTGTGGTGATCAAGGCGCAACTGTCGTAGCCGTTCTCGCGCAATCGCTGTTCGATGCCGACCAAGTCCGGCATAGCTAGCGAGGGCTGCCGGGACAATATCCATGCGTAGTCGCGGTCGGGATGGCCGACCACGGCGTAGCGATAATCCGGCGCGAGGTCGATCACCCAGTAGTCCCCGCCAAGCAGGTAGAGCCAGCCGAACAGTTTGACGAAGGTCACTTCGAGTTTGGCGCGACTTTCCTCATCGACCACCCTCGCCTGCCCGTGTGCCACCGAACGTTCGCCATTTGCTGTGCGGCAACTGTTGGTGACGGCGATGTCGGCTCCGGCCTGCGCGTATTCAGCCATGGCATCGCCCACGCATTGCCGCTGGAAAAATTGCGGGATGCTGGCGATCTCGTACCACTTGCCGAGGTAGCGTTGCAGGTCGACCTCGGGGACGGTCTGCAACGGTTGTGCGGTGGCGGTCGATTGCCACAGCACCATGACAGCGGTCAGGCAAGCTGCAATCAGATTCGATCTCATGTCACGCTCCTTTTTCCGCCAACGAATTGGCCTTTGTCGGGTGCAATAAACGTAGTGCATTGCACCGGATGTTTTGTGCCGACCATACGGCGCAATGCCCGTTGGTTATTGCGCCCTACGATCACTCGGATGGGTGAAGCAACGCGATACCCATAGCTTGTCATTGTTGGGTATCGCTGCGCTCCACCCAACCTACGAATAAAAAAGCCGCACCGATCTTCCGGTGCGGCTTTGTTTGCGTTGCGAGGTACAAGTTATTCGACGATGTGGTCGATCTTGAACTTCACACCCTTGGTACCCGGCTTGACGGTGATACTGAAGCCTTCCGCATCGCCGGCCTGCGGCATCGCAGTACCTGACTTGGAGATGCGGCCGACCACCACGACTTCGTCGAAGTTGGAGAGCTTCATCTGCGGTGCCATGGCCATGCTGTCATCCAGTTCGAAGTCCAGCGGCAGGTCGCTCACTTGCATGCGCATGATGGCGAGCGGCATCTTCGGACCTTGGGCAGCACGGGCCAGCACGAACAGGGTGTCGTCCGGGCTGTATTTGCCCTTCAGTTTCGGATCGAGCGTGACGCGACCGGTGATGCGTTCCTTGCCCGGTGCGGCCGCGCTCGCCATTTCCTGAGGCGGTGCGATCTGTTCCAGCATGGGTGGTGTCTTGCCGCCGCTCTTCATGTGGGCCATCAATTGGCGTGCTTCCTTCAGTCCGCCCTGGATCGCCATCGCATCTTCGCTGTTGGGCGGCAGTTGTGCCAGCAGCTTTTCCCAGTGCTTGATGGCGGCAGCGAAATCACCGCGTTCCATGGCGGCGGAACCGGCCAGTGCCAGCGCTTTCATGTTGTTCGGGTCGAGCTTGAGCGCCTTGTTGATGAACTCGGTCGGCTTGCCGCGCAGCGTCTGGCCGATGGCCATGGCTTGCGCGTCGGCGTAGTCGGCCCATACCCAGGCTTCGTCCGGGATCAGCTTGACCAGCTTGGCGTAGACCTTGGCAGATTCCGCAAAGCGCTCTGCATCCATATAGCTGCGTGCCAGCATCACCAGGGCTTCGCCATCCTGATCGTTGGCTGCTACGCGCTTCTCCAGTTCGCGGATGCCATTCTCTGTGCGCATCGTTCCGCCCATGCCTTCCATGCCGGAATGCGGATTGGCCTGGGACATGGTGTCGGAATCTCCCTTGCGCATGGCATTGGGCTCGCCGACGATGAAGTAGACGCCGAACGACATGACCGGCAACAGCGCGGCCAGCACGATGGCCAGCACTTTGCCGGGACGGCCGGCCGGTGCAACTTCCGCTTCAACCTGGCCGACTTCTTCCAGCACGCGCGCTTCCAGTTCGCGTTTGCCTTGCTCATGCAATTCGGGCGTGAGCAGTCCGTTCTTCAGGTCGTTGTCCATCTCGGCGATCTGGTCGCGCAGGATTTCGAGGTTGGCTGCATCGCGTGCCACGACGTTGCTCTTGGGTGCACCGCGCCACAGCGGGTAGACGATGAATACGATGGCGATGGCGATCAACGCCACACAGAGAATCCAGAACAGGGTCATGATTTGTCTTCTTCGTTAAGGAGGGCGGCAGCGCGCTGATGCGCCTCGGGTGTCAGTTCTGCCTCGGGCACGGTCTCACGGCGCTTGCGCAACTGCACGACCAGGCCCAGACCGGCGACGAGCAGCAGTGCGAACGGCCCGAACCAGAGCAGCATGGTGTAGCTCTTCACTGGCGGTTGGTACAACACGAAATCGCCATAGCGGGCGACCAGATAGTCCATGATCTCCTGATCGCTCATGCCTTTTTGCATCAGTTCTCGCACTTCGCGGCGCAGGTCTTCCGCCAGTTCGGCGTGCGAGCTGGCCAGCGATTCGTTCTGACACACCAGACAACGCAGTTTCTCGGCGAGGCCGATCATGCGTTTTTCCAGTACGGGGTCTTTGGCCAGGTCTTGTGCTTCACCTGCATGGGCGAACACGGGTAGCAGACAGAACAGCAGGATCAGTAGTTTCTTCATTTCTTTTGCAGCTCCGCAACGAGGGGCAGGATCGTTTCGCTCAGATTCTGCGGTGTGACCGGGCCGATCTGTTTGTAGCGGATGACGCCTTGTTTATCGATGACGTAAGTTTCCGGTACGCCGTACACGCCGTAGTCGATACCGATGCGGCCTTCACGGTCCATCGCGCTCGCCACGTAGGGATCGCCGCCGCGTGCCAGCCACATCTTGCCGTCTTCGGGTTTGTCCTTGTAGTCGAGGCCGTAGATCGGCACGATGTTCTGCTGCGACAGTGCCATCAGCACGGGGTGTTCTTCGCGGCAGGATACGCACCAGGACGCCCACACGTTGAGCAGCCACACCTTGCCCTTCATGTCTTCCGGCGAGAAGGTCTTCTTCTCGTTATGCAGTTGCGGCAGCACAAAAGCCGGTGCGGGTTTGTCGATCAGCGGCGACGGCACTTCACGCGGGTTGAGGCCGAGGCCGACGAACAGGAAGCCGGCCAGTACGATAAAGATGACCAGCGGTAACAGGAAACGCATCATGCTGTCTGCTCCTCCAGAGGTTTGCTTGTAGTCGGTGCTGCATTCGCTTTACGTGCGTGGATACGATAACGCCTGTCACTGATCGCCAGGATGCCGCCCAGTGCCATCAACAGGCAGCCGCCCCAGATCCAGTCGACGAAGGGTTTGATGTAGATGCGCACTGCCCAGGCTTCGCTATTGGGAATGGGTTCGCCCATGGACACATACAGGTCACGCAGGAAGCCGGTCTGGATGGCCGCTTCCGTCATCGGCATGCCGGATGCGTTGTACTGGCGCTTCTCGGGCTCCAGCACGGTAACCAGCTTGCCGTCTTTGCTGATGCTGAAACGGCCTTTGGCTGCGATGTAATTCGGGCCTTCTTCTTCGCTCACGCCGTCGAAACGGAACACGTAGCCGCCGGTGCTCAACGTGTCGCCGATATCCATGCGCACGTCGCGCTCGGTCTCATAACCCTTGACCATGGTGACGCCGATGATGAATACGGCAATACCGATATGGGCGAACTGCATGCCGTAGTAGCTGAGCGACGGCACTTTCAGGCGCTGCATGAAGCTGCCTTCGCTACCCATGCGGCGGCGCAAATCCATCAGCGAAGTGGTGATGACCCAGGCGGCCAGCAGGATGCCCAGACCGATCAGCGGTGTCCATTCACCCATGATCAGCGGCAACAGGATGGCGATCACCATGCTGGCAGCCAATGCCCAGCGCACGCGCTGCCACACGTCGGGCAGGCTGGTCTGCTTCCAGCGTGCGACCGGGCCCAGACCCATCATCATCACCAGCGGCACCATCAGCGGCACGAACACGGTGTTGAAGTACGGTGGGCCGACGGACAGTTTGCCGAAGCCGAGTGCGTCCATGAACAGCGGATACAGCGTGCCGAGGAATACGGAGGCAGACGCCACGGACAGCAACACGTTGTTGCTCAGCAGCATGGACTCGCGCGAGATGATGCCGAACTTGCCGCCCAGTCCGACCTTCGGCGCGCGCCATGCGAACAGCATCAGGGAAGCGCCGATGACTGCGACCAGGAAAGACAAAATGAAGATACCGCGCTTGGGATCGGTGGCGAAGGCGTGTACCGAAGTCAGCACGCCGGAACGCACCAGGAAGGTACCCAGCAGCGACAGCGAGAATGCGGCGATGGCGAGCAGCACAGTCCAGCTCTTGAACGCGCCGCGTTTCTCGGTGACGGCCAGCGAGTGGATCAGTGCTGTGCCGACCAGCCAGGGCATGAAGGATGCGTTCTCGACCGGGTCCCAGAACCACCAGCCGCCCCAGCCCAGTTCGTAATATGCCCACCAGCTTCCCAGTGCGATACCCAATGTCATGAATACCCAGGCCACAGTCGTCCAGGGACGCGACCAGCGCGCCCAGGTGGAATCCAGCTTGCCGCCCAGCAAGGCGGACAGCGCAAAGGCGAATGCCACAGAGAAGCCGACGTAGCCCATGTACAGCATCGGCGGGTGGATCACCAGACCGGGATCTTGCAGTAGCGGATTGAGGTCGCGACCGTCAAGTGCAGCGGGCAACAGACGGTCGAACGGATCGGAGGTGAACAGCATGAACAGCAGGAAGCCGACGGAGACCAGGCCCATCACGCCCAGCACACGTGCCACCATCTCCAGCGGCAGGTGTTTGCTGAACGCGGCCACGGCCACCATCCACAGCGTCAGGATGAACGCCCACAGCAACAGAGAACCCTCGTGGCCGCCCCACAGTGCGGAGATGCGGTACTGGATGGGCAGTTGCGAGTTGGAGTGCTGCGCGACATACAGCACGGAGAAGTCGTTGGAGATGAAGGCCCAGGTCAGACATGCGAAGGCGATCCCGACCAGGACCATCTGTCCCACCGCCAAAGTACGGGCCGTGCCCATGAGCACTTCGTTGCCGCGTGCCGCACCGTAGATGGGCAACACCCCCTGAACGATGGCGATGAACAGTGCAACGACGAGTGCGAAATTACCGATCTCTGGAATCATACGGATACTTTCTTAAATTATTTTGTGGCTGCGGCTTTTGCTTCGGCCTGCTTGGCTTTGTTGATCGCGTCCATGGCCTCGGGCGGCATGTAGTTCTCATCATGCTTTGCCAGCACTTCTTCGGCTTCGAACACGTTATCGGCATTCAGCTTACCCTGTGCGACCACGCCTTTACCTTCCTTGAACAGGTCGGGCAGGATGCCTTTGTAGACCACTTCCATGGCATTGGTCGTGTCGGTGATCTTAAAGTGCACGGTCAGGCCGTCCTTCTGACGTTGCACACTGCCCTCTTCCACCATGCCGCCGATGCGGAAGTTGCGCGCTTGCGGTGCTTCCTTGTTGTAGACCTGGGTCGGTGTGAAATACAGGCTGACGTTGTTCTTCAATGCGAACAGCACCAGACCGACTGCAGCCGCCACCAGGCCGACGCCCACCAAAATCCATGTCAATCGTTTCTGTCTGGGTGTCATGCTGCATCTCCGTCATCGTTCATCAAACGCAATTGGCGCAAGGCCTGCTTCCTTCTGTTGCGCACCATGGCGACCTCGACCAGGAACACCAGCAGCGCAACACCGTAAGAACCCCATACGTAGAACGCGTAGCCGTTCATGTAGAAAAATTCGCTCATTCGCGCACCTCTTTCAATTCTTTCACCCACTGCGTATTCGCTTCACGCTCGAGGATGATGCTGCGTACACGAGACAGACCAACCGCGATGGCGTAGAGCCAGCAGGCGACCAGCACGGTGAACATGGATTGCTGCATGGCGACGTGCATGCTGGTGCCGGTCATCTTGATGGTCGCGCCCTGATGCAGGGTGTTCCACCACTGCACGGAGTAATAGATGATGGGCACGTTCACCGAACCGACGATGGCGAGCAAGGCACTTGCCTTGTCTGCGCGGCGCGGGTCTTCAATGGAAGCTTGCAACGCGATGAAACCGAGATAGAGGAACAACAGGATCAGTTCCGAGGTAAGGCGAGCATCCCATACCCACCATGCACCCCACATCGGTTTGCCCCACAGCGCGCCGGTCCACAGCGAGATGAAAGCGAACAGCGCGCCGGTCGGTGCCAGTGCGGAGGCCATCATGGCAGAGAGGCGGGTCTTGAAGATCAGGCCGAGGGCGGCATAGCCGGCCATGATGAGATACAGGAACATGGACAGGATGGAAGCCGGCACATGGATGAAGATGATGCGGTAAGCCTCGCTCTGTATCGCATCGGTCGGTGCGACGAAGAAGCCGATGTACAGTCCGACTGCGAACAGCGCCGCTGCGGGCCATGAGAACCAGGGAATGAGTTTGCCTGCCAGACCATAGAAGGTGGAAGGTGCGGAATATTTAAACCAGTTGATCGCCAATCTTCATCACTCCATAGATATCCGTAACGCCTGGGCTGCCACGAAGGGCGAAAACACCAGGGCAAACAGCAGGAACGCACCCAGCAAAGACAGGTTGGATACTGCGTCCATACCACTACTCACTGCTTCGACCGCGCCCGCGCCGAAGATCAGCACGGGAATGGTCAACGGCAACACCAGCAACGACACCAGCACGCCGCCGCCGCGCAAGCCCAGCGTCAACGCCGCGCCGACAGCGCCGATCATGCTCAGCACCGGTGTGCCCAACAACAGCGCCAACATCAGCACACCGATCGCTTCCACCGGCATGTCGAACTGCAGGGCCAACACCGGTGCGATCAGCACCAGCGGCAGACCGGACAGCATCCAGTGTGCGACGATCTTGCCCAGCACCATTACGGTCAGCGACTGCGGGGCCAGCATCATCTGTTCCAGCGTGCCGTCGATGTGATCTGCCGAGAACATGCGCGGCAATGACAACATAGACGACAGCAAGGCGGCGACCCACAACACACCGCCAGCCATCTTGCGCAACATGTCTGGCTCCGGCCCCACGCCCAGCGGGAACAGGCTGACCACCATCACGAAGAAGATCAGCGTGGTCAGCACATCTGCCCGGCGACGCATCGCCAGCAACAGATCTCGCCGGATCACCAAACCCAACAAACCGAACACAGAGAGTCGACTCGTCATGACAGCAACAGCTCCCGCGTTTCGATACCCGCCACCTGCAATGGCTGGTGCGTGGTGAATATCGTCATGCCGCCGTTCGACAGATGTTCTCCGATAAGTTCCTGCATGAGGTCGACTGCCCCCACATCGAGTGCGGTCAAGGGCTCATCCAGTATCCACAATGCTGCATCGACTACCAGCAATCGGCTCAATGCGACGCGTCGACGCTGACCTTGCGACAACACGCGCACCGGCAGGTGTTCCCGGCGACGCAGGCCCATACGACGCAATGCATCCAGCGCCGCCTTCTCGCTCAGCTGCACACCGGCCAGCCCTGCCGTCAGCAGCAGATTCTCCAGTGCGCTCAATTCATCCTTGATCGCATTCAGGTGGCCGAGGTAGCAAGTCTGCGCATGGAAATCCTCGTCCCATTCCTCTACGTTGCGCCCGCACCAGTGCACCTCGCCGGCCACCGGCTGCACGAAACCGCACAGCGCACGCAGCAATGTCGTCTTGCCCTTGCCGTTCTCGCCCTGCACCTGCATCAGCTCGCCGCTGGAAAGCGTGAAGCTGAGGCCGCTGAACAGACGATGGTCGCCACGCTCACAGGCCAGATCAATCACTTCCAGTTTCGGGGACGCTTGCATGGATTACGCTGGTTCGGCTCGGTTAAAAGAACGCGGGATTATATACGATAGCGCCAGCCCGATGCGCCGCCCCTTAACCGCCATTCCCAAGGGCTTTTCA
>JAQUAD010000048.1 GCA_028687425.1 Sideroxydans sp. | reverse complement strand
CTTGCAAGGCGGACAAGGCAACGACATCTACGAATTCAATCTGGGGGATGGACAGGACACGATCTCTGACTATGACTGGCCAGCGGGCACCCTGGACAGGATCAAGCACGGCGCAGGCATCAATCCGGGTGACCTCAGCTTCAGTCGTAGCGGCACGAGCCTCGTGATTGGTATCGCCAACACGACGGACCGGATCACGATTCAGAACTGGGGAATTGATGCAAATTACCGCATCGAGCAAATCGAGTTTGCGGAGGGTTCGGTATGGGATGCTTCCACTATTCAGGGAAAGATTCCGGCGGCCGGAGCAATCACGGGGACGGAAGGCAACGATTCCCTCTTTGTCTGGGCCGGGGAGAGCGGCACGGTCAGCGGCTTGGGCGGAAACGACTCACTTAGTGGCGGAACCGGTGCCGACACCCTGATCGGCGGAGCCGGAAATGACAGCTTGCAAGGCGGCCAGGGCAACGACATCTACGAATTCATTCTGGGGGATGGGCAGGACAGTATTTATGACTACGACGTAACAGCAGGCAACCTGGACAGGATTAAGTTCGGCGCAGGCATCAATCCGGGTGACCTCAGCTTCAGCCGTAGCGGCACGAGCCTCGTGATCGACATCAACGGCACAACGGACCGGATCACGATCCAGAGCTGGGGAGATGAAAATTCCTATCGTATTGAACAGATCGAGTTTGCGGATGGAACGATGTGGGACGCTGCGCTGATACGAGCTGCAATCCCTGCTGCGGCCGCTATTACCGGAACGGAAGGCAACGATTCCCTCTCTGTTTGGGCTGGCGAAAGCGGCACGCTAGAAGGCCTGGGGGGGAACGACACACTTAGGGGCGGCACCGGTGCCGATACCCTGATTGGCGGCACCGGGAATGACAAGCTGCAAGGCGGCCAAGGCAACGACATCTACGAGTTCAATCTGGGTGACGGGCAGGACACTATCTTCGATGTTGATAGCACAGCCAATAACCTCGACACGATCAAGTTCGGCACAGGCATCGCGGTGACAGACCTCAGCTTCACGCGTAGTGGTATGAACCTCGTGATCGGTGTCAACGGCACGACGGATCAGATCACGATCCAGAATTACGGCAACAACAGCTACTACCGCATCGAACAAATTGAATTTGCAGATGGCACGGTGTGGGATGCAGCGTTGATCCAGGCGCAGGTTGAAGCATCCGCTGGCCCAGTTGTGGGGACTGAAAGTGGTGAGTACCTCACTGTCTGGGCAGGAGAAAGCAGCACCGTTCAGGGCTTGGGAGGCAACGACAGCCTCAGTGGTGGAACAGGCGCAGACACCCTGATCGGCGGCGCCGGGAATGATTACCTGAATGGTGGTCAAGGCAACGACGTCTACGAATTCAATCTGGGTGACGGGCAGGACACCATCTTCGATGGCGATGGAACAGTGGGCAATCTGGATGCGATCCGCTTTGGTGTCGGAATCAATCCTGCCGACCTTATCTTTACCCGCAATGGGATGAATCTGGTGGTTGGCATTGCCAACACGGCGGACCAGATCACGATCCTGAACTGGGGCTATGGCGACTATTACCATATTGAGCAAATCGAGTTTGCAGATGGTGCAGTATGGGACAAGGCTTACCTGCAATCACAGGTTGATTTAATTCCCATTGTTGGTACGACCGGTAATGACACCCTCAATGGTAATTCCAGCAATAACATCCTGATCGGCGGAGCAGGGAATGACTACTTGCAGGGCGGCCAGGGCAATGATGTTTATGAATTCAATCTGGGCGATGGACAGGACACCATCTACGACGGTGACGGAACGGCGGGTAATCTCGACACGATCCGTTTCGGTGCCGGTATCAATCCAGCTGATCTGACCTTTACCCGCAACGGGACGAATCTGGTGATCGGCGTTGCCAACACGACGGACCAGATCACTATCCTGTATTGGGGCCATGGCGACTATTACCATATTGAGCAAATCGAGTTTGCAGATGGTGCGGTATGGGACAAGGCCTACCTTCAATCTCTAGTTGAGTCTGTTCCATTCCTGGGTACAGCCGGTGATGACTATTTGTATGGCGATTCTGGCAATAACATCCTGATCGGTGGGGCGGGTAATGACGTTCTGCAAGGCTCGGATGGTAGCGATACCTATCTCTTTAATCTGGGAGATGGTCTGGATGTGGTTTATGAATACGATCCAGCAGGGAATGACATCAATACTATTCTTTTCGGGAGCGGCATCGCTGCAGGTGATGTGTCTGCTGTCCGGAACGGGTATGACCTCGTGTTCAAGATCAATGGAACAGACGATCAGGTGACGGTGGGGAGCTGGGGAACTGATGCGGCATACCGTCTGGATATGCTGGAATTTTCTGATGGATCGACTATTGATATCCAATCTTTAGTGGTTCCTGTCGCGCAAGGAACCAGCGGTGACGACAATATCGCTTTTTGGAATGGCGAAAGCGGCCTGCTGGAAGGGTTTGACGGAAACGACATACTTTCCGCACTGGATGGGAATAACACATTCATCGGCGGTAAAGGGGACGATATTTTATTCGGTGGCCTGGGTAACGATGTTTATGTCTTCAATCTTGGCGATGGGCAGGATGAGATCGCAGAGGAAGGCGATCCATCGACAACAACGGACACAATTCAATTCGGGGCTGGGATCCGTGCCGAGGATGTCGCTGTGTCGGGAGGTATGGATGGATTGACGTTTGGCATCCATGGTACGGCTGACCAAATACTGGTTTGGGATTGGCAATATGATCCATGGTGCACAATAGAAAAAGTAGAGTTTGCAGATGGATCAACCTGGAGTAGTGCAGATATTCTGGAATATACAGTTATCTCAGACATTGGGTCGTCGGGTGATGACTGGTTGATGTCTGGAAATCTCCTTGAAGGATGGTCTGTCATCAATACGTCCCTCCAGGGACTGGAGGGGAATGACACGATAATTGGGGATGTCGGGAACGATAGATTGGATGGCGGCAGTGGCAATGACTACTTGTCCGGATACCAAAGTATTTATTACCCAACAACGGGAGTGGGCGGCAGCGATATTTTGTTGGGTGGGGCCGGTGATGACGAGTTGTATGCGGATGAGACTTATTCGGATGCCGCAAATGATTTGCTTGATGGGGGCATCGGTAATGATTGGATTGAGGCTTCGGTGGCCAACGATCTGCTTATCGGGGGTGCGGGCGATGACTACCTGACACCGGGTGCCGGCCACGATGTCATCCTGTTTAACAAAGGCGATGGTTTCGATACGGTAGAGTCGGCATTTCAGGAGGTTCCCGTCGACCAGCGGACTGATACGCTTTCGCTTGGTGGTGGAATTGCCTATGGTGATCTTGCATTCAGTCGGGATGTGAATGATCTGATCCTGAATGTTGGGATGGGTGAGGGCATACGCTTCCTTGATTGGTTCGATCCCACATGGGGTGACCAGAAAGCAATTGCGACGTTGCAGATCGTGGTTGAGAGTATGCCCGGCTACGACGCACAATCAAGCGACCCATTGCTAAGCAGCAAAATCCAACAGTTTGATTTCCTCGCACTTGCCAACCAGTTTGAAGCAGCCATTGCAGTAGATTCATCCATTGCTGATTGGGCGCTAGAGCCACACATGGCTGATGCCAATATTGGTGGATCAGATTCATTTGCCATGGGTGGTGCAATGGCATATCAATATGGGATGAACGGTTCTCTGGCTGATATTCCAGATCGCTTGTTAAGAGAGCGATTAATTAGTGCTGATTTTGGTGTCAACAACCAATCTATTCGTTTATATAATGCAGCGCCCGTGCTGGCAGCAAATCTTGTCGCTCAAAATGTCATTCAGGGCGGGACATTTGAGTATGTAATCCCTGCGGGTACTTTCACAGATGCTGACGCAGGGGATGTGCTGACCTATACAGCTACTCTTGATGATGGTTCCTCATTACCAACTTGGCTCAACTTCGATGCCACAACACTGACACTTAGTGGTACGCCAGCTAACGCAGATGTTGAGTCATTGGTTGTCAAAGTAACTGCGACTGACGAAGTAGGTGCGGCGGTCAGTAGCTCATTTAACCTTGAAGTGGCGAATGTCAATGATGCGCCAACGGTTGAGATGTCATTGCAGGACGTGTCGCTTGATGTCGGCCAATCACTCAGTTTTACCCTGCCGCAGCACGAATTTATTGTCGATGAAACCGATACAGGAACGACAGATCAAGTTTGGCCAGATTACGTCCAGTGGTTGAATGGTGGTGTGGGGAATAACACATACACAATCTCTCTGGCGGATGGAAATGCCTATGTGTATGACTGGGATGCGACTGTTGGTAATGTTGATACGGTGCAGCTAGTCGATGTGTTGTCTTCGAACGTGACGATTGCCGCAGATGCATGGTATGACGGTGTTTCGCTGGTAGATGCTGCAAGCGGGAACAGCCTGATTTTGCGTTCTTGGTTGTATTCTGATAGCAACAAGATCGAACAAATTGTGTTTGCAGACGGTGTTACTTGGGGGGTTGGCGATATTCAGTCCAGAGTATCAATATCTCCCTCGTCTGAAAATGATTACATAGTCGGCACTGATTCAGCCGAAACAATTCATGCTCTGGCTGGCGATGATGGGATTTATGCCGGTGCCGGGAATGATACTGTTCTGGCAGGAGCCGGACATGATTATTTGGAAGGTGGTACCGGCAGCGACATCCTGATCGGTGGAAGTGGCTCTGATGTTATTGAAGGCGATTGGAACTACGAGGATATTGAAAATGACTTCCTGAATGGAGGGACAGGCGATGACTCTGTATATGGCAGTATCTCCAACGACCTGCTGATTGGTGGCGCTGGGAATGATGAACTTTCCGGAGATGATGGCAACGACGTACTCCTTTTCAACAAGGGGGATGGAAACGATTGGTACTACCAAGGGTGGTCGGAAAATGGTGTTGATCTAGTAGAGCGTACGGATACTGTCTCCTTGGGGGGCGGAGTTGAATATGCTGATCTTTCCTTCCGGCAAGATGGGGATAATCTTATTTTGAATGTTGGGGTTGGTGATTCAATAACCTTCTATCAGTGGTTTAATAATAGCTGGGGAGATAACAAGGCTATCAGCACGCTCCAGATCATTGCCGAATCGATGCCGGGCTATGACCCGAACTCCAGCGATCTATTATTGAACAAACGTATCCAGCAGTTCGACTTCTTGGCGCTTTCCAATCAATTTGAAGCGGCGCTGGCGGCTGATCCGACTATCACCACATGGCAGTTCGTACCTTATCTGACTGATGCCTATCTGGGTGGTTCGGATACTGCTGCTATGGGCGGAGATATGGCCTACCTGTACGGTAAAAATGGTAATTTTGATGGCCTGACAGAAGCAGAATTGCGCGCGCAGCTGACCGATGCAGCATTTGGAACAGGCAATCAGGAATTGACCAAGGCAGGGGCCTTGACTGGTGCATTATTCTCAGATGTAGACATCATCCACGGCGACGGCCTGACCTATAGCGCAACTCTGGCAGATGGCTCGCCACTTCCTGCATGGCTGACTTTCGATCCCATCACGCTGACCTTCAGCGGTACGCCAGAAAATACCGACGCAGGGACATTGAGTGTTGTAGTGGTCGCTACCGACGCTGCTGGCTTGAGTGCCAGTACGACATTCAATCTGGATGTTGTCGCTTTGAACGTTGCTCCGGTTGCCGTTTCAGACTTGATCGAATTGAATCAAAACGACCTCGCTTCAACGATTGCGATTGCCGATCTTCTGGCAAACGACGCAGATGCAGATGTGGGTGACACGATAACTCTGAATGCTTTCGATGCCGTGACGGCTAATGGAAACACTGTCACTCAAGATGAGAACGGTGACTTGACACTCAGCCTCTCCAATGACTATCAATCACTAGGTGCAGGGCAAACAGCAAGCGATAGCTTTACTTATACAATAGCCGATGCGGCTGGTGAGTCATCGACTGCCACAGTCGATATCACCATCACCGGTACCAACGATGCCCCCATCGTATCGACCGCAATTTCTGATCAAAGCGCGCAGCAAGATGCTTCGTTTAGCTTCACGGTTCCGGCTGACAGCTTCAGCGATATTGATAACGGCGATGTGCTGACTTATACCGCCGCAATGGCGGATGGTTCTGCATTGCCAGCATGGCTAACATTTGATGCAGTCACACAAATTTTCAGCGGTGTACCTGCCTATTCAGATATTGGTGTGCTCAATATCTCGGTTACTGCGACCGACATTAGCGGCTTGGAGGCCTCTGCAAGTTTCTTGGTATCGGTAGATTCAGCACCTGTCTATAACGCTGATGGAAGCTATGCCATCCTTAGAATCGATGCACAAGGCGTATCTACTACTTCTCTTTACAGTGCAACAGATCAGTTGACTGGCGACTATTCGAATAAGCCAGATGGAAGTTATTTCAGTCGCACTTACAACGTCGATGGTAGCTACAAGAGCTACACACTGGAATCTTCCGGTACAGCTACTGACCGTTATTACGACACTAGCGGCAATTTGATCAGTGACAACTGGGTGCAAGCAGATGGAAGTACTGGCAGCAGCACCTATAACCCGGATGGAAGTCATAGCAGCTACACCGTAGATGCGGGGGGTACTGCAACATCCAGTAATTACGATACTAACGGAGCGCTGTTAGACAGTTACTGGGTACAGGCTGACGGAAGCAGTGGCAGCGAAACATGGCAAGCAGACGGCAGCCATTCCAGCTATACCCTGGATGCTACAGGTACTGCGACCGGCAGCAACTACGACACTAGCGGCAATTTGATAAGCGATTCTTGGCAATCGGCTGATGGAAGTGCTGGCAGCAACACCTATAGTTTGGATGGTAGCCATAGTAGCTATACCGTGGATGCAGCGGGTACTGCGACATCCAGCAATTACGATACCAACGGAGCGTTGTTAAACCGTTACTGGGTAAAGGCTGACGGCAGCAGTGGTAGCGAAACATGGCAAGCAGACGGCAGCCACAGCAGCTACACCTTGGAAGCCACAGGAACCGCAACCGACCACTACTACGATACTGGCGGTAATTTGATCAGTGATTACTGGGTGCAGCCGGACGGCAGTAGCGGTAGCGACCTATTTACATACAATGCCGATGCTAGTGTTACTCATAACCAGTGGAAATCTGATGGCAGCTTGTTGATGGAGACTGGAAACAAACGACTTATGCAAGGCACAATTGGGGCCGACACCATAGACGGGGCCGACGGTAATGAGCTGATTGTTGGCGGCGCTGGTAACGACACAATCACAACCGGTAACGGTGCAGACATCATCGCCTTCAACCGTGGCGATGGTATGGATGTGGTCAATGGTGGAGTCGGTTCTGACAATACACTCACCCTGGGGGGCGGCATTAGCTACAGTGATCTGGCGCTCTCCAAGGTCAACAACGATCTGATTGTTGAAGTGGGGGCAGGCGAGCAAATCACATTGACTGATTGGTATAACACGGCGGACAACTATAAGAGCGTCATTGATCTGCAAGTGATGGCTGATGCTATGGCATCGTTCGATGCGGCATCAACGGATCCATTGATAAATCAATCAGTGCAGAATTTTGATTTCTCTGCCATCGTGGATGCATTCGACCAGGCCAATGGCGGTAATTCGACCTTTATGCACTGGAGTGCAACCAATACGCTGCTTACTGCGCACTTGTCTGGCAGCGATACATTGGCTTTGGGGGGAGACTTATCACGTCAATACGGAGTCAATGGAACTTTGTCAGGCATGAACCTGACTGCCGGACATGCAGCGCTTAACGATCCGCAATTCGGCGGCGCATCACAAACGTTGAGTCCTTTGCAAGGACTGCAAGGAGGGGCAGTGACGTTGTAAGGCAGATTCTTAATCTAAGGAACGGGCCGTATCTGAAAAGGTACGGCCTATATTGTGACCTCCGTCCGTAACGGACGTGAATTCAATTCCTCTTCATTTCGACGCCAACATCGCATGTGATGGGGGCATAAAGCTGCACTCGATAGGCGCCATAACGTTGCACTATGCCGAAAAGCCTGCTGGCCGAATCCATCCTGTATGCAGAAGCCCTGAAGGTCGCGCCAGGCCGAAAGCGCTGGGCCCACAAGCACGGTGAGAGACGGTGATGTAGATGCGTGAGAAGGCATCGATCTCGGAGCGCTGCGCTTGCCAGCTTGTGGGCCTATCAAGAACGGTGCTGCATTACTAGCTAGGCAAGCAGCCAGAGAACGACGCACTCCAGCAGCGCATTGTCGAACTGACACAAGTACGGCGGCGATTTGGGTATCGACGTATCGGGTCGGGCTATCCGGCACCGTCGCAAGCGCCAAGGCGAGATGGTGGAGCGAGAAAAACTATCTTTACCGACCAAGCCGAATGAGGTGTGCTCGATGGACTTCGTATCGGATTCGTTGGCGGGAGGCCGGAGGATCAAAGCGCTGACCATCGTGGATGACTTCACCAAGGAGCCCGTCGACATCGCGCTCGACCATTGCATCCCCGGCTACTACGTCACTCGAGTGTTGAATCAGGCGGTACGCTCCCGAGGAGCGCCACAGGCGATCAGGACGGACCAAGGGCCTGAAAACAGAATTTGCAGCACGCTTCCGGAATGCTACCCTGAAGAGCGAGATCGAGAAGGGAATTGGGGAGCTGATTACGGACTTTACGAAGATGCCCCTGACACTACGATTGGGAGCTGCCGACTTTAAAATATTGCCTAGTATATAGATTCTTGCCTCTTGCGATGAAAACGGAGCGACGGGCATTAATCACCGAACTTGATATGCTCGGTTCTCCTGCAGCCTTCTCAACTTTACTTTGAGTTGCGACGCAAATCTGGCACAGTTGGCACAAATTTGGCACAGCAGAAGCCTAATTTTCAGGTAGGTGTAGGTAAAAATAAATAGGGTTAGGTAAACCTAACCCTATGATCTGGCGGAGAGGGCGGGATTCGAACCCGCGGTGGGGTATTACCCCACACACGCTTTCCAGGCGTGCGACTTAAACCGCTCATCCACCTCTCCGGAAGGGCGCGCAGAATAAACTAGAAAGGCTTTCGAGGCAATCGGAAATCATCGTGCCATCGCAACAACGCAGCGAATATGCTGGCCGGGCTGTTGTCGGCCAGTCCATATGCTTGCAATTTCTCTGTCAACCCCGGCCGGTCGATGCGCAAAAATGGATTGGTGGCTTTCTCCAAAGCGATGGTGAAAGGCACGGTTGACCGTCCTGCGGCCCGCAATGCTTGCGTTGCTGCAACGCGTTGCCGGATCTCCGTATTGTCGGGTTCGCTGTGCACTGCGAAGCGCAGCGTGTATTCGGTGTATTCGTGCGCGCAATAGACCAGCGTCTCGTCCGGCAAGCCTGCCAGCCGCTGCAGTGAGTGGCACAACTGCCCCGGCGTGCCTTCGAAGTTCTTGCCGCAACCAGCACCGAACAGGATGTCGCCGCTGAATACAGCGCCGGGTGCCACGAAAGCGATGTGATCGACCAGATGCCCGGGCAACTCCCAGATCTCGAATTCGACCGGGATATCTTCCAGCAGCAGTTTGTCGCCTTCCTGCAAGGGATGGGTGATGTGCGGATTGTTCGGATGGCTTCGTCCGTACACCGGCACGTTATATACTCCGCGCACTTCCTCGATACCGTCGACATGGTCATGATGGCGATGCGTGCAGAGGATGGCGGTCAGCCTCAAGCCGGTCTGTTTCAGGAACGAGAAGACAGGCTCCGCCTCGCCGGGATCGACGATGACGACGGTATCCGACTGGCCGTGGATCGCCCAGATATAGTTGTCTTGCAGGGCGGGGATGAGCGTGATTTTCAACATAATGGGTCTGTAGCCTCGATGCCGAATTCTAAAGTAATCGCGAAAAGTCTGAGCGAATGGTTCGCCACGGAGCAGGGCGGCTACGTGCTGACCCGCGAGCAGGCCTATTTCGACCATACCGTGAGCGACATCTTCGGCTTCAACGCGCTGCAGATCGGTGTACCCGGTCAGGATTTCCTGCGCAACAGTCGCATGCCGCTGCGCTTCACCGCCGGCAATCATCAAGGCAATGATGTGCGTCTGATCTGCACCGAACTGCCATTCGACAGTGCCAGTCTGGATCTGGTGCTGATGCCGCATGTGCTGGAATTCTCGGAAAATCCGCACCAGATCATTCGCGAAGTGGAACGTGTGTTGATGCCTGAGGGCAACCTCATTATCAGCGGATTCAATCCTTACAGTCTGTGGGGATTGCACCGCAAACTGGGACGCAAGCAAGGCTATCCCTGGGATGCTCGTTTCATTGGCCTGCCCCGTTTGAAAGACTGGCTTGCACTGCTGGGATTCGAAGTGGTCGGCGGCCGTTTCGCAGCCTATGCGCCGCCGTTCCGCCAGGCAAAATGGCTGCAGCGTTCTGCCTTCATGGAAAAAGCCGGCGACAGATGGTGGGCGGTGAGCGGTGGTGTCTATTTTCTGCATGCGATCAAACGCGTGCCGGGCATGCGACTGATCAAGCCGAAATGGAACGAAGGACTGGTGCGCAAACTGATACCGGCCTCCCCAAAACTGAACAAAGGAACACAAAAGAGTGCAAGCAATGAATGACGTGGTAGACATCTACAGCGATGGTGCCTGCAAAGGCAATCCAGGTATCGGCGGCTGGGGCGTGTTGTTGCGCGCCAAGGGCAAGGAGCGCGAACTGTGCGGCGGCGAGGCACACACCACCAACAATCGCATGGAACTGATGGCGGCCATCGCCGCCTTGGAGACGCTGACGCGTCCTTGCAAAGTACGTCTGCATACCGATTCAAAATATGTGCTGCAAGGCATCACCGAATGGCTGCCGGGCTGGAAGCAGCGCGGCTGGAAGACCGCCAGCAAACAGCCGGTGAAGAACGACGACCTCTGGCGCAGGCTGGACGAAGCCGTGACCCGCCATCACATCGAGTGGGTATGGGTCAAAGGCCATGCCGGACATGAGGGCAACGAACGTGCCGACGCACTGGCCAACCGCGGCATCGAGACATTGAAGGAGCAGGCATGAGACAGGTAGTGCTGGATACGGAAACGACTGGTCTGGACCCCAGGCAGGGCCACCGCATCATCGAAGTCGCCGCCATCGAACTGGATGGGCGCAAGGTATCGGGGCGCACCTTTCATCGCTACATCAATCCGGAACGGGAGATCGACGAAGGCGCGGCTGCCGTTCACGGCCTGACGCTGGATCGTTTGCAGGACGAGCCCAAGTTCATCGAGATCGCACCGGCCCTGTTGGAATTCATCGCCGGAGCGGAGTTGATCATCCATAACGCGCCGTTCGATATGGGCTTCCTCAATGCCGAGCTGGCGCTGGCCGGAATGTCGCGACTGGAAAACCCTGTCCTCGATACGCTGAAGCTGGCCAAGGAACTGCACCCGGGCAAGAAGAACAATCTGGATGCCCTGTGCGACCGCTACCAGATCGACAACTCGCACCGTACCTTGCACGGCGCGTTGCTGGATACCGAACTGCTGGCCGAAGTCTATCTGGGCATGACGCGCGGGCAGGAAAGCCTGCTGGGTGAAGAAGCTGAAAATACGGAGACGTCTGCCAGCGACCATCCAGCAGAGCGCATCTCTGCATCGGTGCGCGTATTGCTCGCCAGTGAAGAAGAACTTGCACTGCATGAAGCCCAGTTGGGCGATATCGACAAAGCCAGCAAAGGCGCGTGTATCTGGCGCCAATCGGAAATGCCGGGATGAACACCCGGCCGCCTGTCGAAACGGATGTGCTGATCATCGGTGCCGGCGCGGCAGGATTGATGTGTGCGTTGACCGCCGCCCGGCGCGGCCGCTCAGTGGTATTGATAGACCACGCAAACAAACTGGCTGAAAAGATTCGCATCTCGGGTGGAGGACGATGCAACTTCACCAATCTGAACATCAAGCCGGACAACTACCTTTCCGGCAATCCGCATTTCTGTCGTTCCGCGCTGGCCCGCTTCACACCGCAACATTTCATCGCAATGCTGGAAAAACACGGCATTGCCTATCACGAGAAGACGCTGGGCCAATTGTTCTGCGATGACGGATCGGAAGCCATCATCGCCATGCTCAAGTCGGAATGTGATGCGGCAGGGGTGCGCTGGAGCATGCCTTGTTCTGTCGAGCAGATAAATCATGCTGACGGATTCAGCGTGCTTACCTCGCGCGCCGCCTATCGTGCCGCATCGCTGGTCATTGCCACCGGTGGGCTTTCCATCCCCAAGATAGGCGCGACCCCGTTCGGATATAAGATCGCCGAGCAGTTCCATGTCCCCATGACCAAACTCAAACCGGGGCTGGTGCCGCTCAGTTTCCACCCGGAAGAGTGGGGCGCTTATGCGGACCTGTCCGGCGTGTCGCTGGAGGCGGTCGTCAGTTTCGGCAAGCAAAACTTTCGCGAAAACCTGTTGTTCACACACCGCGGCCTGAGCGGTCCGGCCATCCTGCAGATCTCCTCGTACTGGGAACATGGCCTGCCGCTATCCATCGACCTGCTGCCCGATCATGATCTGCACGTCATATTAATGAAACAGCGCGCCAGCAAGATGCTGCTGAGCAATTTCCTGACGCAATATCTGCCCAAGCGTCTGGCCGAGATCATCGCAACGAACTGGAGCGAAAACATTCCGCTCAATCAGCATTCGCCCAAACGGCTCGCTGCTCTGGCGGACAAGATCAAAGGCTGGCAGATCACGCCGACCGGCACACTGGGCTACAGCAAAGCCGAGGTGACCTGCGGCGGTGTGGACACACGCGCCCTGTCATCCAAGACCATGGAATGCAACGATGTAGCAGGGCTGTATTTCATAGGAGAAGTCGTCGACGTTACTGGCCAGCTCGGTGGCTACAACTTTCAGTGGGCATGGGCCTCCGGGCATGCCGCAGGGCTTTCTGCATAGGGAGGCAAGATGGCGGTAGAAACCGAACTCAAGCTGCATATTGCGCCCGACAAGCTGCAACGGCTGAAGCGGCATCCCCTACTGCGCAGGCTTTCTATCGGACGGGCGCGCACGCTCAAGCTTTACAGCATCTACTACGACAGCGCAGACTTGGCTTTGCAGCAGCATGCCATGGCCTTGCGTCTGCGCCGCGTCGGCAAGCAATGGTTGCAGACACTGAAAGGCGGCGGACAGTCCAGCGCAGGATTGCATCAGCGCAATGAATGGGAGACAGAGGTTCTCGCCGAACAACTCGATCTGGAAGCACTCAAGCGCTGCGGCGGCAAATTGCCGCATGGCGTACGCAATCATCTGCAACCGGTCTTTGTCACCGACTTCACTCGCAATGTGCGACTACTCGACTTCGAAGGCGCGCAGATAGAACTGTGCATGGATAGCGGCGAGATACGCGCCGGGCAGGGTATGTGCCCCATCTCCGAGCTGGAGCTGGAACTCAAGTCCGGCGCGCCGCAACAGTTGTTCAGGCTAGCCCTCGAACTGCTCGACATCGTGCCGCTGGAAGTAGAACACACCAGCAAGGCCGAATACGGTTACCGACTGTTCTCCGCCTCCAGACCCGAGGTCAGCAAAGGCCGCTTCGCCGCCTTGCAGCCATCGCAGGATATCAGCAGCGCTTTGCGAACCCTGATCGCCTCCTGCCTGGCGCATGTGCAGGCGAATGTGGCGGGCGCTTTGCTCAAGCTGGACGAGGAATACCTGCATCAGGTGCGCGTCGGCTTGCGCCGTTTGCGCGTGGTACTTGCTGTGACCAAGCGCATCCATCCCGGAGCGGAACTGGATGACTTGTATGTACAAGTGTCGGAGCTTTGCATCGCCCTGGGGCGCTCCCGTGATTGGGATGTATTGATCACACAGACCCTGGCCCCCATCTGCTTACGGCTGCCTGACCATGAAGGCTTGCGTGCGCTGTTGGACACCTGCGAGAAGATACGCAACAAGCAACATGCCGGAATGGAAAAAAGCCTGGCCTCACAGGATTTCCAGCGCCTGCTGTTGCGTTTTGGCGCATGGTTGCATGAAGACTGGCATGACGACCCGCAGAGCGATCTTGCAGGCTTCGTCATCAAGGCACTCAACAAGCGCAGCAAACGGGTCTGGGCGTTAGGCGATGCATTTTCGATCGACGATCCAAAGCAGTTCCACCAATTGCGCATCGCATGCAAAAAGCTGCGCTACAGCCTGGAGATGTTCGGCAGTCTGCTGCCGAGCCAAAGATATAAGGCCTATCTGAGCAAGTTGACCGCGCTGCAGGACATTCTGGGCACCATGAATGACATCGCAGTCGCACATCGACTGCTTGATGAATTGGACAATGCAGCACGGCACGATACACTCGCACTGGTCCATGGCTGGATGGAACATGACTATGCCGAACACATCAAGTTGTTCAACAAGAGCTGGGCTGGCTTCGTAACCCAGACAAAGTGCTGGTAAATGCACGACATGAGGAGCGTATTTTGAAGAGCGGAAAGGTCACAACACGATGAGCAAGAAACAGACACCCTTGCGCGTACCGGTCACCAACGGTTTGAAGGACATCTATGCAATGGATATGCACCTGCCGTATCAGGCGGCATGCGAGGATCGATTCAGCGTGACCGCATTCGCCAGAATGGCTGTTGCCATCTCGGTGGTGCGTACAGCGCTGGTACAGAAGAAAACACAGATACCCAATGCAGTTGAGATCCTTGATGATGCGATCGTCACATTGACCGCCGTGCGTGCACGTGGCGATGCCACGGACGTTTGGGAGATCAAGGAAGAAGAACGCCCCATCGTGCTGGCGGGCATTGAAGTCGCGGAAGATTGCATCGGCGTTCTTGATGTCGCCTTGCTCGAACAGACCGCCGCCATGCTCATGGGGCAGATGAGCGGCCAACAGGCTGCATAAGAAGGAGTGGAGGCGCGCCCCAGAGTCGAACTGGGCTCTACGGATTTGCAACCCGGTGCATAACCACCTTGCAGCTTGGAATGCTACTGGAAAGAAGGGGAAAGCATGCGATTGCTTTCCCGAATATTTGGAGCGGGAAACGAGACTCGAACTCGCGACCTATACCTTGGCAAGGTATCGCTCTACCAACTGAGCTATTCCCGCAGAAGACGGACAGTGGAGGCGCGACCCAGAGTCGAACTGGGCTCTACGGATTTGCAATCCGGTGCATAACCGCTTTGCTATCGCGCCGTTTGGCCAGCCATACTACTTAAAAACACGGGAAAGCATACTATTGCTTTCCCGAATATTTGGAGCGGGAAACGAGACTCGAACTCGCGACCTATACCTTGGCAAGGTATCGCTCTACCAACTGAGCTATTCCCGCAGAAGAGAAGGTGCGCATTATATTGAGAAAGAATTTTGTGTCAACAAAGTTGCGAAAAAATCCGCAATTTCACGAATAAATTTTCGCGTATGTATAATGCGCGCCCCATCGCATCATAAGAAAATCCTCGCGATTTTCAGTCTCCAGCCCGGATGGTGAAACTGGTAGACACAACGGACTTAAAATCCGTCGGAGGGAAACCTCTGTGCCGGTTCGATTCCGGCTCCGGGCACCAAACAAAAAGTAGTTTCAGAATCCGGCACTTGATAGTTCGCCATCGTCTTACCCCGTTTTGCCCCAGCGTGGCGGGGAATATCGACCATCGGACAATTTTCAGGCCTATATAATTTTTCCTGTTGCAAAAGCTCACAATATCTAGAACAATCCGCCTCGGAGTTGATTCCACCCGATAACCAAAGGAGAAACGTATGAACCGTAAAGAACTGATTGATGCACTTTCCGCAAAGACCGGCAGCAGCAAGGCTGACGCAGATCGCAACATTGCAGCACTGATTGACATCATCACAGGCGCATTGAAAAAAGGCGACAACGTTGCATTGGTTGGCTTCGGCACATTTGAAGTTCGCAAGCGCGCAGCACGCACCGGCCGCAACCCGGCTACCGGCGCAGAGCTGAAGATCAAGGCTTCCAAGGCTCCTGCATTCAAGGCAGGCGCTACGCTGAAAGCAGCTGTGAACGGCGTCAAGAAGTAATCTCTCCAAAAGACAATGCGGTTCTGATGCATTCATCAGAACCGCACTTGTAGGAATTAGAAAAGGTTGAATCAGACGATTCAACCTTTTTTGTTTTCCGGCCACTCACGCCAGGCGTGGATTGCGCTTGTCCCGTTCCGCGATAGCGGCCAGCCTTGCTGTATCGCATAAGGCCATCAGGGCAGGGGTAAAGCGCCATTCCCAGTTCCCGCTCCCCGTCCCGGGCATATTCATGCGATGCGTGCTATCCAGCCCCAGAATATCCTGCAAAGGGAAAATCACGGCATTGGCAACCGAAGCGGAGAGCGCGCCCATCATCTTCCAGTTGATTTCGTGCCCGTCCGTATGCAGATAATTCTGCGCAAAGTTACGCTCGTGATCTGTAGCGGAATGCCACCAGCCGATGCTCGTGTCGTTGTCGTGCGTGCCGGTATAGGCGACCGCATTCGCTGTGTAGTGATGCGGCAGGAAATAGTTGCGATCATCCTCGCCGAAAGCGAACTGCAGGATGCGCATGCCGGGCAGATTGAACTGGTCGCGCAGGGCGACCACCTCGGCCGTGATCAGGCCCAGATCTTCGGCGATGATGGGCAGCGCCTTGAAAGCTCCCAGCAGTGCTTCGAACAAAGCAGCACCAGGGCCGGGCATCCATTGCCCGTCTATGGCATTCGGTGCGCCGGCCGGGATCGCCCAGTAATCTGCAAAACCGCGAAAATGATCGACACGCACCAGTTCGAACAGGTTGAAAGCATGTCGCAAACGCGCGATCCACCATTCGAATCCGCTCGCTTCATGCGCCTGCCAGCGATAGAGCGGATTGCCCCAGAGTTGACCGGTCGTGCTGAAATAATCCGGTGGCACACCCGCCACGACAGTAGGCCGACCATGCTCATCCAGTTCGAACAGTTCCTGATGTGCCCACACGTCAGCACTTTGGTACGCCACGAAAATAGGTACGTCACCTACCAGATGGACACCGTGTGCCTTGGCGTACTTACGAAGTGCCTCCCATTGCCAGGCAAAGCACCACTGGCTGAATTTCCAGAAGGCGATCTCGTCGGCATGTTGCCTGGTCGCCAAGGCCATCGCCTTGGGCTCGCGCTTGACCAGCGCCTCCGGCCACTCCGACCATTCGCGCCAGGACTCATGTGCCCATAACGCCTTGAACAGGGCGAAATCATCCAGCCAGTGTTTTTCCCGTTCGCAGAAAGCCGCGTAAGCATCGCCCATGTGCTTGCCCGGCTTGGCGAAGAAGCGGGTTGCGGCCAAGCGCAGCATGCCCATCTTGAATGCAGTGACAACCGGGTAATCGACGCGCTCGGCCGAGAATGCCGGCGATGCGTCCAGCTCATCCTGCGTCAGCCATTTATGCTCGGCCAGCTGGAGCAGGTCGATCAACATGAGATTGCCGGCGAAGGCCGAACTACTCATATAAGGAGAATTACCCGGGCCGACTTCGCCCAGTGGCAGCATCTGCCAGAGCGACTGACCGGACTCGACCAGCCAATCGACGAAGCGATATGCCTCCTGACCGAAATCACCGCAACCGTGAGGCCCGGGGAGGGAAGTAGGGTGCAGCAAAACGCCGCTGGAGCGGATGGATAGTGGGTTCACTTGACGCTCTCTTTATTGTTTCCGCCTGGACGCATGCTACCAGCTTTCAAAAAAGTAATAACCTTATTGAAAGATTGTCCATCAATCCTTGCCGAACAGGTCGCGGCTATACACCTTGCCCGCCACATCCTTGATGTCGTCCGTGATGCGGTTCGCCACGATCACATCCGCCTCGCGCTTGAATTGCGCCAGATCGTTCACCACGCGCGAATGGAAGAAGCTGTCTTCCTTGAGCGCCGGTTCATACACGATGACCTCGATACCCTTGGCCTTGATGCGCTTCATGATGCCCTGGATGCTGCTCGAGCGGAAATTGTCCGAGCCGCTCTTCATCACCAACCGGTGGATGCCGACCACCTTGGGATTGCGTTTGAGGATGTCGAAAGCGATGAAGTCCTTGCGTGTGGTGTTGGCCTCGACGATGGCGTGGATCAGGTTCTGCGGCACGTCCTGATAGTTCGCCAGCAGCTGCTTGGTGTCCTTGGGCAGGCAGTAGCCGCCGTAGCCGAAAGAGGGGTTGTTGTAGTGGTCGCCGATGCGCGGGTCCAGACTGACGCCCTTGATGATCTGCAGCGTGTCCAGCCCGTGTGTGGCGGCATAGGTGTCCAGCTCGTTGAAGTAGGCAACGCGCATGGCCAGGTAGGTATTGGCGAACAGTTTGATCGCTTCCGCTTCGGTAGAGTCGGTGAACAGGGTATCGATGTTCTGTTTGACCGCGCCTTGCTGCAGCAGTCCGGCGAAAGTCTCGGCACGCTGGGAACGCTCGCCGATAACGATGCGAGAAGGATGCAGGTTGTCGTACAGCGCGCGACCTTCGCGCAGGAACTCGGGCGAGAAGATCAGGTTGTCGCAGTTGAACTGCTTGCGCATCTTGACCGTATAGCCCACCGGTATGGTGGACTTGATGACCATCACCGCCTTGGGATTGATACTCATCACGTCCTGGATCACCGCTTCGATGGAGCGGGTGTTGAAGTAGTTGGTCTCGGGATCGTAATCGGTGGGCGTGGCGATGATGACGTAGTCGGCGCCGGTATAGGCTTCGACTTTGTCCATCGTGGCGCGGAAGTTCAGCGCCTTGTGCTGCAGGTAGTCTTCGATCTCGACGTCTTCGATGGGCGACTGTTTGCGGTTCAGCATCGCCACTTTCTCGGGGATGATGTCCAGTGCGACGACTTCATTGTGCTGTGCCAGCAGAATGGCGTTGGAGAGTCCGACGTAGCCGGTACCGGCGATTGCGATCTTCATAGTAGGTAGTTTTCCGGAATGATCTGTCTAATATTGGAACAGACGAAGTTTACCGGAATTTGACCGTGTGCCGTGTCAGGCCGTACCCAGCATCGCTTTCAATTTCGCCAATTTATCCATGCCCTCAGCCTTGCTCACGGCGGGTGCGCTACCGGCCTGCGTCACGCCGGCGAAGACGATGTTTTCCTGCGGCAACTCGTCGATGAAGCGGCTCGGATCGCAACCTGCCGTTTCCTTGCCGCGCTTGCGTCGCGTGCAATAGCTGATCTGCAACGAGCGCTGGGCGCGGGTGATGCCGACATACATCAGGCGACGCTCTTCCTCGACCTGTTCCGGCTCCTCGCTGCGCTCATGCGGCAGGATGCCTTCCTCCACGCCCACCAGATACACATGTCCGTATTCCAGCCCCTTGGACGCATGCAGGGTGGAGAGCGACACGGCATCCAGTTCCTTGTCCTGCGATTCGAGCAGGTTGAGCAGGGCGATCAGCTGCGTCATCGCGATCATGCTCTTGTCGTCGGCTTCCGACTTGCGATTCATCCAGCCCGTGAAATCCTGCACGTTCTTCCATTTGTTCTCGGCCTGCTTGGGCTCGAAACTGTCGAACAGCCAGGTCTCGTAGTCGATGGCTTCCAGCAGGTCGTTCAACACCTCGTTGCACGGCTCGTTCTCGGCGCGCGACTGCATGCGGTTGATGAAGTTGCAGAAGGTGATCAGGTCCTCATGCTGGCGCGGTTGCAGCAGCTCGGCCATGACCGGCTCGAACGCCGCCTCGAACAGGCTGATGTGGCGCGAGCCCGCATGCGTCGCCAGCTTCTCCAACGTGCTGTTGCCGATGCCGCGTTTCGGAGTGGTGATGGCGCGGATGAAGGCCGGATCGTCGTCCGGGTTGGCGATCAGGCGCAGGTAGGCGGTCAGGTCCTTGATCTCGGCATGATCGAAGAAAGAGGTGCCGCCGCTCACCGTGTACGGCACTTTGTGCGTGCGCAACTGTTGCTCGAATATCCGCGACAGGTGGTTGCTGCGATAAAGGATGGCGTAATCGGCAAAGCGCGTGCGGTGCTCGAACTTGTGCGCCAGCAGGCGCAGCACCACCGATTCGGCCTCGTTCTCTTCGTCCTTGGCGGCGAATACGCGCACCTGGTCGCCGGGGCCGTGCTCGCTCCACAGCTTCTTCTCGAACAGCTTGGTGTTGTTCTTGATGAGGTGGTTCGCGGCGTGCAGGATGTTCTGCGAAGAGCGGTAGTTCTGCTCCAGCTTGATCACCTCCAGTGTCGGATAGTCTCTTTGCAGGTTGCTCAGGTTGGCCGTCGAAGCGCCGCGCCAGGCATAGATGGCCTGGTCGTCGTCGCCCACGGCAGTGATCGCCGCGCGGTCGCCCGCCAGCAGTTTCATCATCTGGTACTGGCAATCGTTGGTGTCCTGGTACTCGTCCACCAGCAAGTAACGGAAGCGGTGCTGCCAGCGTTCCGCCACTTCGGCATTGGTCTGGAACAGTTCCACCGGCAGGCGGATCAGGTCGTCGAAATCCACCGACTGGTAGGCGCGTAACGTCTCCTGATAGCGCTGGTAGAGCAGGGCAAGGCGCTGCTGTTCCTCGTTCTCGGCCAGGCTTGCCGCCTGCGCCGGGGTGAGGAAGGCTGCCTTCCAGTTCGACATCACGCTCTGTGCGGTGCGTATCTCCAGCTTGTCCGGACTGCCCAGCAGCTCGCTGATGATCTTGCCGGTATCGGCAGTATCAAAGATGGAGAACTGCTTCTTGTAACCGATGTGCGTGGCTTCCTCGCGCAGGATCTGCATGCCCAGCGCATGAAAAGTGCTGATGGTCAGTCCCTTGGCTTCGCGTCCGCCCAGCAACTTGCCCACGCGCTCCTTCATCTCGTTGGCCGCCTTGTTGGTGAAGGTGATAGCCGCCACATTGCGTGCCTGGTAGCCGCATTCGCTGATCAGGTAGGCGATCTTGTGCGTGATGACGCCGGTCTTGCCGCTGCCGGCACCGGCCAGCACCAGCAGGGGCGAACCCAGATGTTTGACGGCCGCGCGTTGTGTGGGATTGAGTTTGCTTAACATTGAAATGACCGGGGACTGCCTGCCGCTTAAAATGGGTGCAACAAAGATGCGAAATAATGTGGATATTGATACATAATCGTGCCTGACGACTTCGTCAGATGATTGCGATCAACCCAACGAAGAAGCGACCCGTATGCTACCAGATGCCAATCCGATTTACGGTGAATCACCCCAGTGCGACCTTCATGCGGATCTGCATGAGATCGTCGCAAGGCATTGTGGTGAAAAGACTAAGCTCCTGCAGCTACTGAACGAAGTACAAGCCTGCGCCGGTTACATCCCGGAAGACGCCGCATCCTACATCGCCGCCACGCTGGATATCCCGCGCGCCCGTATCGAAAGCGTCGCTTCCTTCTATTCCTTCCTGCATATGAAGCCCGCCGGGGAATATCGTGTGTTGTTCTCCGACAACATCACCGACCGCATGCTGGGCAACCAGGACCTGCTGGAACAGATGTGCCGTCAGCTCTGGTTACAACCCGGCAAAGTCTCCGAGGACGGCTTGCTCAGCATCAACACCACCTCCTGCACCGGCATGTGCGATCAGGGCCCGGCGATGCTGGTCAACGGGCACGCCATCACCCGGCTCACCGTGCAACGCATCCAGGAAATCGGCCAGCTGATCCGCAACCGCACACCGGTCACGGAATGGCCGTCGGACTACTTCAAGGTCGACAACAACATCCGGCGCGGCGGGCTGATACTGGACAACAAGCTGGCATATGGCGAGGTGCTGCAAGCCGCACGCGCGGTCCCACCGGAAACCATCGTCAGCACCATCAAGGATTCCAACCTGCGTGGTCGCGGCGGCGCGGGTTTCCCCACCGGCCTGAAATGGGAAGCCTGCCGCAATGCCGAAGGCGATGCGCATTACGTGGTGTGCAACGCCGACGAGGGCGAACCCGGCACCTTCAAGGACCGTGTGCTGCTGACCGCGCAAGCCGATCTGGTGTTCGAGGGCATGACCTTGTGCGCACGCGCCATCGGCGCGAAGAAAGGTTTCCTCTACCTGCGCGGCGAATACCGCTATCTGCTGAAACATCTGCAAGCCGTGCTGCAACGCCGGCGCGACAGTGAACTGCTGGGCGAGAACATCCTCGGCGAGCAGGGCTTCGATTTCGACATCGAGATCCATCTCGGTGCCGGGGCTTATATATGCGGCGAAGAATCCGCCCTCATCGAATCGCTGGAAGGCAAGCGCGGCGTGCCGCGCAACCGTCCGCCGTTCCCGGTCACCCATGGCTATCTGCAACAACCGACCGCCGTGGACAACGTCGAAACCTTCTGTCAGGCCGTGATGGCCATGCACATGGGGGCGCAAGCCTATCGTGCCATCGGCACCGAAAAATCCAGCGGCAGCAAACTCATCTCCGTCTCCGGCGATTGCGCCAGCCCCGGCATCTACGAATATCCGTTCGGCGTCAGCGTGCGCCAGATCCTGACCGACTGCGGCGCGGTCAATACACGCGCCGTGCAGATCAGCGGCCCATCCGGCATCTGCATCGGCGAACACGAATTCGACCGCAAGCTCGGCTTCGAAGACCTGCCCACTGCCGGCGCCTTCATGGTGTTCGACGACAGCCGCGACATGTTCGAGGTGGCGCGCAACTTCGTGCACTTCTTCGCCCACGAGAGCTGCGGCTTCTGCACGCCGTGCCGCGTCGGCACCTCGATGCTCAAGCAGACCATGGACAAGGTCGCCGCCGGGCACGGCACCCAGCACGACCTGACCGAGATCGAGAACCTCGACCATGTATTGCAGACCACCTCGCACTGCGGCCTCGGCCGCACCGCCTGCAACCCCGTGCTGCACACCCTCAAACATTTCCGCCCGGCCTATGAATCGCGCCTGAAGTCGCTGGATTTCGAACCCGCCTTCGACCTCGACGGCGCACTGGCCCGCGCCCGACAGATGACCGGCCGCGACGATGCCGGCGCACACCTGAAGGAGAGCGAATGACCGACACCTTCCAGCTGGACGGCGCGACCGTCCCGTTCGAACCGGGCCAGACCGTGATGCAGGCCGCACTGGCCGCCGACCATTACATCCCGCACCTGTGCTATCACCCGGAATTCAAGCCGCACGGCAGCTGCAAGCTGTGCACGGTCAAGGTCAACGGCCGCACCATGGCCTCCTGCACCATGCCCGCCGAAGCAGGACTGGAAGTGGAAAGCAACATCGAAGAACTCAACACATTGCGCCGCACGCTGGTGCAGATGCTGTTCGCCGAGGGCAACCATTTCTGTCCCTCCTGCGAAAAAAGCGGCAACTGCATGTTGCAGGCGCTGGGCTACGACCTGGAAGTGCACGCCGCCGGCTTCCGCCACCAGTATCCCGACCGGCCGCTGGACGCCTCGCATCCCGACATCCTGCTCGACTTCAACCGCTGCATCCTATGCGAACTGTGCGTGCGCGCCTCCAGCGAAGTGGATGGCAAGAACGTATTCGCGCTGGCGGGGCGGGGCATCACCAAGCACCTCATCGTGAATGCGGAATCCGGCCAGCTCAAGGACACGAACATCGCGCTCACCGACAAAGCCATGCAAGTCTGCCCGGTCGGCGTCATCCTGAAAAAACGTGTCGGCTTCAGCCAGGCCATCGGTGACCGCCGTTACGACGCAAGCCCCATCAGTGCGCAGGCATTGCAGGATGCGCCGCGCGCCTCGGACGCATCGGGAGAATGCCCAGCCTGCGAGGATGCGCCATGAGCAAGAAACTGCGCATCGCCACCACCTCGCTGGCCGGCTGCTTCGGCTGCCACATGTCGCTGCTCGACATCGACGAACGCCTGTTCCCGCTGCTCGACCTGGTCGAGTTCGATCGTTCGCCCATCACCGACATCAAGCACTGCGGCCCGTGCGACATCGGCATCGTCGAAGGCGGCATCTGCAATGCAGAGAATGTGCACGTGCTGCGCGAATTCAGGAAGAACTGCAAAGTGCTCATCGCCATCGGCGCCTGCGCCATCAACGGCGGCTTGCCCGCCCAGCGCAACCACCTCGACCTGAGCGCCTGCCTCACCGAGGTCTACCTCACCGAGCCGGGGCTGGTGCACGGCCATATCCCCAACGACCCCGAACT
>JAQUAD010000084.1 GCA_028687425.1 Sideroxydans sp. | reverse complement strand
ATCTTTCTAGGCGGATTCGCCGCGGCTTGGACCTTCCTCTACCCGTTGCCGGCGTATGGAATGGGCATGTGGGACAAGCATGCCGCAGCTGCCTATATGGGCGGTGTACTGCTGGTCGGGGTGGGCATGCTGCTGTTCTATCTGGAATCGGCACGCGCCATCATTCAGAAATACGGCAGCTTTGCCAGGGCACTGGGCTGGCATTTCCTGAAGAGCGGGCATGATGCGCCGCCTACAACCGTCATCGCCAGCACGGTCGTCACCATCATCAATATCATTTCCATCCTAATCGGCGCTGTCATCCTGACTATGATGCTGGTCAATCTGTACGTGCCTGAGATCACCATCAATCCGTTGCTGGCGAAGAACCTGATCTTCCTGTTCGGTCATGTATTCATCAATTCAACAATCTACATGGCGATCATTGCGGTCTATGAAATCCTGCCGAAATACACCGGCCGTCCGTGGAAGGTGTACAAGCCGTTCGTCTGGGCGTGGTCGGCGACGTGCCTGATGGTGCTGATCGTTTACCCACACCATATGTTGATGGACTACGCGCAGCCTTTGTGGATGCACATCATGGGCCAGATCATTTCCTACACCAGCAGCCTGCCGGTGCTGGCGATCACGCTGACGGCGACGCTAGGCTCTATCTACCGCAGCAACATCAAGTGGGACTTAACCTCAGCGCTACTGGTGCTGTCCATATTCGGTTGGAGTGCTGGCGTCATCCCCGCAGTGATTGACGGCACAATTGCGGTGAATAAAGTGATGCACAACACCTTGTGGGTTCCGGGACATTTTCACCTGTATCTGCTGCTGGGTTGCGTAACGATGATCCTCGGATTCATCAACTGGTTGTCGAATCAGGAAAAGGCAGGGAGCTTCATGGGACTGGATAAAGCCATGCTGTGGACTTTCGCCATCAGTGCGTTCTCTTATGCGCTGATGTTCCTGCTTTCCGGTCAAGCCAGTGTGCCGCGTCGCTGGGCGGTACACCTGCCGGAATGGCTAGCGTATAGCCAGATCGCCTCGATTTTTGCGGCGGGCGTTGTGGTTAGTGCGACGATCATCATCATCAGGGCGACGGGCGGCATATTCAAGTCGGCGCATCAGTCCTGAGCGTGAGGCAGTTTTAGGTGAGGACGGTGCTAGTCTCGGCGATCTTTCTTGTCCTGGGAATCTGGGCGACGTGGGCGATCACCGGGGGATTCGAGTTGCTCACCACCGAGCAGGCGCGCCGTCTCGATATCTCGCGCAAGCAGCCTCCCGTGCCGGGAGTTCGCCTGATCGAGCAATCCGGTCAGGCGTTCCGCTTCGGCGCATGGGTGCGCGAGGGAAACAAGTATCTTATCGTCGACTTCATCTACACGAGCTGCCAGACGCTTTGCCGTTCGCTTGGAACGGAGTTCCAGCGGCTACAGCAACGCATCATCGAGCACGGATTGCAAGGGGGCGTCCATCTGCTGTCGGTAAGTTTCGATCCGGCGCACGACACCCCTGCTGTGCTGCAACAATACGCCAGACACATGCGGGCCATGCCCGAGGTTTGGACTTTTGCGACTGTTGGCGATGTGCGCGAACTCGATGTTTTGCTGAAAACATTCGGCGTAACCGTCATCCCTGATCGACTTGGTGGCTTCCAGCACAATGCCGCTCTGGTATGGGTAGCTCCGTCTGGAAAACTAGTGCGAGTGGCGGACTTTGGCTCGAGCGATAGCTGGCTGAACGAATTGAAGAGACAAAATTGAAAATAACAAGGCAACTATGGCCTCGCGCCGGCCTGATCATATTGCTTGTTCAGACAATCCCTGTCGTCCGCCAAATGATGGAGGGTGACATGGCGCTGCATATGCTAGTCCAGTTTCCGCTCATTCTGATTGCCGGCTGGCTTCTGGCGCAGGGACTTTCTGGGAAAACAAGAGCAAGGCTGAAGCAGTGGAACCACGCGGGAATTTCCGGCATGTTGCTGGCATCGATGGTTTTGATGTTCTGGATGATACCGAGGGCTCTGGATATAGTTCTAACCGATGTCGTGATGGAATCCTGGAAGTTCATCTCGCTGGCCCTCGCTGGAGCGGCACTCGAATTGTCCTGGGGTCCTGCGGGAATGATCGTCCGAGGGTTTTTTCTGGGAAACGTACTGCCGATGATGATGGTTGTGGGTTGGCTGTATATCGAGGCTCCTGTTCGTATCTGCAATGCCTACCTGACTGACGACCAATTGCGCGCAGGAAGCGGCCTGCTAGTGTTCGCGATGGCCGGGAGCGTAGTCTGGTTGCTTGCTTTTTTCTTTCCGCAAAACAATTTTCTGGAGAAGCATGCCAGTAACCAATAGTGCATTTTCTCTACTTGTTTTCAGTGTATACAGGGGCATTCAAATATGTAATTCGGCTGTACTCTAGGCTACTGCATATTCTGTGTGGGAAATATTTTAGTAAACGGAAAAGTTTATATTTTCACTCCGCGCCGTGCTGCCATCTGCTGTCCCAGTGTCTGTAGTTGTTCTGCGTTCAGCAGCCGCTTGGCGAGCGGTAGCAGGTCTTCGTTCTCGACTTCGATGTGGCGCGCATAGCAGTCGATAAAGTGTGATGCGATGTCTGCGTCCAGAGTGTCGGAGTTATTTTCAGCTATAACTTGCAGCAGTGGGCGCAGGGCTCGCCAAGCCTGCTCCATTTCCTTGTGTTCCCCCAGCAGGCGCTCGATGTATCCAGCAGCTGTACTGTCGCCACTAGCGAGCAGCATGGGGAATAGATCCTGTTCTTCGTCCTGATGATGGTACTGACCGGCGGTATCGAAATAGCGCAGGATGGCGTGTGCTGCCTGCCCAGATTGTTCGTCGTTGCCCTGAATCTGCAAGTGCGCGACCAGTTTGTGCAAGGTATCGCATTGTGCGGTGATGCGTCCGTGGCAGGCTTGCAGCATCTCCAGCGGGTCATCGAAGCCGGGTGCAACTGGGGTGTTGAAAGGGTCGTTCATATGCGTTCCTTACGAGAAGGGTAGAGGGTAGTGCGTGATCGCCACGGCGACGATGTAGCCGAACACCAGCAGCGCCGACAGCCATGCCGTCAGTTGCAATGCGAGCGTGCGGGCGAATTTGAATGCCAACATGCCGAGCGCGATGTATAGCAGCAGGGCGACGATCTTGGCGGCCAGCCAGGGCGAGTTGAATGGTGAGTAACCGAGCTGCCATGCTAGCGCAACGGCGCTGAGCAACAGCACGGTATCCACTGAGTGCGGTGCGATGCGCACCCAGCGCTGCTGCATGATGTCCGATTCCAGCAGAATCCACAGCCCGCGCAGGAAGAACAGCGTGAAGCTGGTGACTACGGCAGCTACGTGGATGATCTTGAGCAGGGGCAGTTCGCTCATGGTGCCGCTTTCTCAAAGCGCGTCTGCGCATGTTGCTGTGCGCGACCATACAGATCGAGCAAATCTTCGGTGCTGATGTCCAGCAGGCTGTCTTCTTCAGCCAGCGCGCGTTCGATGTCCTGCTGTTCAGGCAGTACGCGTACCGCTGGTAGTGGAACGGCTGGTGCAGCAGGGGCTTGCGGATAGTGACGGCGGGGCAGGGCGTTGTTGATGGTCAAGGCCAGCAGCAGCGAGATGAAGGCGTTGGCTGCGATGACGGTCAGTGTCCATGTGGCACCCATCTGCAGGAACTGGCTCGCGCCCAGCACCAGCGTCAATGCTGTCGCGGCACCGGGCGGATGCAGGCAATCCAGCACGTACATCAGGAAGATGGCGCAGCCGACCGCGATTCCGGCAGCGATCAGCGGGTCGTGCACGAAGCTGATGGTGATCCAGCCGGCCAATGCCGAGATCAGGTGCCCCCCGATGAGATTCCAGGGTTGTGCCAGCGGACTGTGCGGCACCGCATACAGCAGCACGGCGGACGCCGCCATCGAGCCGAGCAGCAGCAACGGAAATTGAGTTTGGGGCAGCAGGTGCAGTGCCCAGGCCAGCAGAAAGATGCCGAGACCGCCGGCTGTACCACTGCGCAGCCGTTCGGCGAAAGAAGCGGGTGAACGGTGGGGGAGGAACGATCTGAGGAATACTGGGATATTCACGGCTTTACCTCGATGGGTTTTGCGGGCAATAGGTCGCTGAGAGTGCTCTCGTTTAGCGAGGCGATGAACGCCTTCTGAGCCTTGCCGAATTTCTTCTTAAGCTTGCAGCCTGGCAAAAGTGGGCAATCAGTTTCTATCGCGTCCGGCCTCATGCAGTACACCAGTGCCATGTTGGGCTCCATAGTCAGCACTACGTCTCCGATGCGGATTCTCGCTGCGTCTCGGGCGAGGCGGATACCGCCGTTTCGGCCGCGCTCGCTGATAACCAATCCTTGCGCGACCAGGGTCATCACGACTTTCATAAGATGTGTCTTTGCGATGTCGAAGGCGTTGGAGACTTCAGTGATGGTCGCGGGCTCGCTCTTTTGCCCCAGATAGATCAAGGTCCGTAGCGCGATGTCGGTGGAAAGATTGAGTTGCATGCAGGTTCGCTCCTAGCTTGTCTCGCCGATTAAGTTCGGCGTCGGAATTACGTGACACCAATGTTAATACATTCATTGCTCTTGCATAATTAAAAGAACTTTAATACATTGACGAACAGCGAATCATTTAATTTGTGCTGAGGTGTGTCGTCTAGCCCACAGCGCAAGGGGGAGGGGCATGATAGAGCCAGCTGGTCTTGCAGATTTCTTCACTATCTTCTTCTCATCTGCCATGGTCATCCTGTTAGGTGCACTGTATGCGCTGCTGTTTGCCTACGCGCGCATCCGCGCGATGCCGGCTCTGATGCCGCTGGCATACCTGTCATATGTCGGACTGTCTATTTCCATGCTGTTCCTGGCGCAAGCCGCCCATCTGCTGTCCCACCCGCTGTGGGCGACGGTAGTGGCGTGCATGCTGCTGGGGTATCTGCTGGCGCCGCACGGCATCTGGCATCTGTGTGTAGGGACGCATGCAGAGGGTGTGAAAAATGATGCAGAAGTCGAAGTGATCCCTGAATCAATGACTAAGGAGGCATAAATGGCGACGAATCAATGGTGGGCGTCGGAATTTTTCTGGCGCAAAACAGCGATATGGGTAACGGGCGGTTCGTTCGTCGTGCTAATGCTGCTGACGATGGATACCCTATCGCAGATCAGTGTGGGTACCACGCGCGTGCCGGCCTATTCGGTGATCAATCACCGCATCGAATACAAGTTCGACGAGCAGCGCAAAGTGCAGGTGCCGGTGATCGGCGTGAAGGAGCCGTTGTTCGGCAAGGAACTGAGCGAGAAGGAGGCGGAGGCGCTGGTCAAGCTGGGCAAACTGACCACTCAGGCGAAGAACTGCATGAACTGTCACACCCTGCTCGGCAACGGTGCCTATTATGCGCCGGATCTGACCAAGGCTTGGTTGGACCAGTACTGGGGCACCAAGGAGGTGCGCGAAGTGCAGATGTTGG
>JAQUAD010000047.1 GCA_028687425.1 Sideroxydans sp. | reverse complement strand
GCCGCATGTGGTCGGAAACGACTTACCAGATGCAGAAGTTGCGCGACAACCCGACCTGCGCACAACAGGAATACGACCGCATCCTCGATGCGAAAGACCCCGGCCTGCACGTGAAGCTGAGTTACGGCGTGAACGAGAGCATCGCACCCGCATTGCTCACCTCGCGTCCCAAGATGGCCATCCTGCGCGAGCAGGGCGTGAACGGCCACGTCGAGATGGCCGCCGCGTTCGACCGTGCCGGTTTCCAGGCCGTGGACGTACACATGAGCGACATCATCGCGGGTCGCGTGAAGCTGGATGATTTCAAGGGTGTGGTCGCCTGCGGCGGCTTCTCCTACGGCGACGTGCTGGGTGCGGGCGAAGGCTGGGCCAAATCCATCCTGTTCAACCCGCGTGCACGTGACGAGTTCGAAGCCTTCTTCAAGCGTAGCGACACCTTTGCATTGGGCGTATGCAACGGCTGCCAGATGATGAGCAACCTGCACGAGATCATCCCCGGTGCCGAGAACTGGGCGCACTTCTCGCGCAACCAGTCCGAACAGTTCGAAGCACGCTTCGTGATGGTGGAAGTGCAGGAATCGCCCTCCATCCTGTTCGAAGGCATGGCCGGCAGCCGCATGCCCATCGTCGTGGCACACGGTGAAGGTTATGCCGACTTCGGCAACACCAAGCGCCTGGGCGCCGCGAAGGACGTGGTCACCCTGCGTTACATCGACCACTACGGCAAAGCGACGACCACCTATCCGCTCAACCCCAACGGCTCACCGCAAGGCATCACCGGCCTCACCACCCCGGACGGTCGCTTCAGCATCATGATGCCGCACCCCGAGCGCGTGTTCCGCGCCGTGCAGAACTCCTGGTATCCGAAGGAGTGGCAAGAGAACGGCGCATGGCTGCGCATGTTCCTGAATGCGCGGAAGTGGGTGGGGTAAGTTTGGTGTTGTGAACCGAAAAACAGGCACTCCCCGGAGTGCCTGTTTTTTTATCTGTCTGGGTGGAAACTGAACTGGCATATAAAACACATATTGACTATAAATGAGCTGCAAAGTATCTTTACGGCTCATTTATGAGGTTTTAATATGGCAAAACCGGTCTCGAGGGCTATATCGCGATACACGAATGATGCACTTGTGCTGCTGGGCATGATGATTCGTGTCGCCCGTATCGAACGCAAGATGACCATCGCTGAGCTGGCGATGCGCGCCAATATTTCGCAGGCTTTGCTGAAGCGGTTGGAAGAGGGCGATGCCGGTTGTTCCATCGGTGCGGCGTTCGAGGTGGCTGCTATTGTCGGCGTACCGCTCATGGCCGACGATCCCAAAGCGCTGGCCGTCAAACTTGCCCACTACCGCGAAAAGCTGGCCCTGCTGCCCAAGGCCGCGCGCAAATCAACACGGACGGTGAATGATGATTTCTGAATCCCGCTATCAGGAAGCCTATGTCTGGGTGTGGTTGCCCGGCGCGGTGCAGCCGGTAGTGGCGGGGCGTCTGGCGAAAGACGGCAACACATTGGTATTTAACTACGGACGGAGCTATCTGGAACGCACAGACAGCGTCCCGCTCTATGCGCCTGAGTTGCCATTGCAAAGCGGTTTGCTGCCTTTGCTGCAAGGCATGAGCATGCCCAGTTGTCTGCGCGATGCCGCTCCCGATGCATGGGGTAGACGCGTGCTCATGTTCAAGCGTGCGGGCGGCAAGCGCAATGAAGATCTGGACGAATTGAGTTGCCTGCTCGAATCCGGCTCCAACCGTATCGGCGCGCTGGACTTTCAGCGCTCACCGACGGAATACCAACCGCGCATGAGCGAACCGGTCACGCTGGCGCAGTTGCAGGAATCGACTGAGCGCATCGTCAACGGTCTGCCGCTCAGTCCGGAACTTGCCGCCGCGATACAACACGGCACCTCCATCGGCGGCGCGCGCCCCAAGGCGAATATCGAAACGGACGACAAACAATATGTCGCCAAATTCTCCCTGAGCACCGACCTGTACAACATCGTCAAGGCCGAATTCATTGCCATGCGCCTGGCGCACCTGGTTGGCTTGCATGTCGCGCAGGTTGAGCTGAAGACCGCGCTGAACAAGGATGTGCTGCTAATCGAGCGTTTCGACCGCGTCGCCGGCGAAGCAGGTTGGCAACGCAAGATGATGGTGTCGGCCCTGACCATGCTGGAACTGGACGAAATGCTCGCGCGCTACGCCAGCTATGAAGACCTTGCGGAGATCATCCGCCACCGCTTCACGCAGCCGGCCGAGACGCTACGCGAACTGTTCGGCCGCATGGTGTTCAACATCCTGTGCGGCAATACGGACGACCATGCGCGGAACCACGCCGCCTTCTGGGACGGCAAGTGTCTCGCCCTCACACCTGCCTATGACCTATGTCCGCAAAGCCGCGCCGGAAATGAAGCCTCGCAAGCCATGAAGATCCACGGCGACAACAACTTCTCGCAACTCAATGTGTGCCTCGCCGCCGCACACAGCTTCATGCTGAGCACGAAGCAGGCGCAAGAGATCATCGACCATCAGGTCGAACAGATCGAAGCGAATTGGGAAGCGGTATGCGATCAGGCCGAGTTGCCACAGATGGCGCGGCAAGCTTTGTGGGGCCGGCAGTTCCTGAATCCGTTTGCATTCGAATGAATTGAGAAATATTTCGAACCAGCCCTAATTGCCTGCGATCCTGTTCAATCCGCGCGCGTGACGAGTTCGAAGCTTTCTTCCAACGCAACGACATCTTCGCGCTGGGCATGAGCAACGGCTGCCAGAGGATGAGCAACCTGCACGAGATCATCCCCGGTGCAGAGAATTGGGCGCACTTCTCGCGCATCCAGTCCGAACAATTCGAAGCCCGCTTCGTGATGCTGGAAGTGCAGGAATTCCCCTCCATCCTGTTCGAAGGCATGGCCGGCAGCCGGATGTCCATCGTCGTGGCGCACGGTGAAGGTTATGCAGACTTCGGCGATACCAAGCGCCTGAGCGCATGTTCCAGAATGCGAGGAAACGGGAGGGGGAGTTTGAAATTTTGGATGGAATTAAAAAGGCGATCTTTCGGTCGCCTTTTTGTTATTGGACGTCTGCTTCTAACTGCGGATTCAAGCAACTTGTTGCATCGACGGGTTGAATTCCATAGCCAACCTGCATACTCGATAAGGAATTTTGCTTTCCCTTTTGCAAACCAGTTAGTTGCTGGCTCCGTTCCCGTCAGTGCGTGAATCTCGTCTTGTGTCGGCCTCCTGTTCCGTGGATTTCGCAGTGGTTCTCCTATCGGGAATGGGGGGCTTTGCATATTTGACTGATCTCCTGAAAATCTAGGCGGGCAGTTCAATCAATTTTTGCCTTGATCGAGATGGCGGTATAAGAGCCCAGTGGATTTTCTCCGCTGATTTTTGGAAGAGACCTGGAAAAAACGGCTGAAATGGCATTTGTTATCTGTATTTCACCGCCGACAAATACTGAGCTGAAGTATTTGGGAACGGGCGTCTGGAACAGCGCATTATTTACACTACTGCCTACAGTGTTTCTGTAGTAGCCGATCCCGAGTGCAATATGCCCTTCTGGTTTTTTGTTTTTTAATGACAAATCAATTTTTGTTGGGCTCTTCCCGAATACTGAGAATTCAAAATTGATCCCAAGGCCCAAGTACCCTGCGCCAACATAGTCGATACTGCTCAGGTCGGATGCGGGTTGTTCGATATGTTTGTAGCCTAGATCGCTGATGACGCTGATATGTGTGGTGTATGGGTCTTCACGACTGTCTTCCCAAATCGACGGGGTGAACTTTATGTTGAATAAAGCCCCCGTTTCGTTGTTCAGCAAGTCATTCGAGAGGGTGGTCTTTGAGACGCTTGTGTCGGTGGCATTGGGTGTTTGTGCATCAACAACTGTCTTGTGAAACATGATGTACATGGGGACAAGACTATATGCATTGCGCAGATCATTAAGCGGACAATCCTTTACTGGTCCAGACCCCGATGGGTAGATACTAAACATGTCCTGAAACATCGTGAGCCTGGTGTCGCCTATGCACCGTGATCTCCGGGTAGGGATGGAGTATTGGTAGACTGTGGCGTCAATGGCTTTGGCACCACCAGTAGTCGTGGAAACCATGAAGTCAGAAAGTGTGGCTTCAACTACGCCACTCTTGTCTGAGTAAAGAATGTTCTCTTCCAGTTGTTTCTGAAGCTTGCTTGCAAAACTTTCGGCAAGTTTCCGGGCTGCGTCGATTTCTCCCTGTGTAGGTGGGGTGCGTTTGTTAATAACAGCCAGCTTGATCTCTGCATCTGTAAGCAATTTTTTTGCTTCAAGAAGTTTTGGTTTAAGGTTGTCACGTTGTTCGGTCAAGTTCTTCTTGTGTTGGGACCATTCTTCTACGTCCTCTTTCGTAGAGGTGGTTTCCTTATTTTCCTCTGCCTCATGAATATTGCCTTCCAGAATATTGATTCTGGAATTGAGCTCCTGCATTTCGATATTGAGAGTATCGAAATCACGTCGCTTTACTTTTTCTTGCAGAGATAGAAATTCCTGCTCTTGCTCAATGTCCAGTCCGGATCTTGAGAGTTCAAGGTAATTCTTTTGTGCATCGTTGTACTTTTCCTGGGTTGTGGCAATGGCGGCATTATTGCTTGGGTTGTAGTATGCGTTTACCCGCCCGATCAGGCTTGCATAGGAACTGGTAGAAATTCCGGAAAGCAATACCAATAGTGCAAGTTTCTTCACTTGATTTCCCCTTTTGCGAACAAGTTATTTGCCAACACCGTTCCCGTCAGTGCGGGAATCTCGTCTTGCGCCAGCCTCCTGTTCCGGGGATCTCGCTCTTTACCTCGCGCCGTGCGTGCGGGGCGATATGCATTGAGCGAATCTGCAAGTCGGGGCGAACTTTAGGGGAGGTGCTGGTGGCTGTCAATGATGGGAGCAGGGTTTTGCGGGCGACGGGCTTGTTACACTCTGCACAGGGCCATCGGTGATTCATCAGTTGAAGGGAAGCGCATGAAAAAGGAATTCTGGCTGGAGCGGTGGGAGCGGGCGGAGATCGGTTTCCATCAGGATGAGATCAATCCGTATCTGTTGAAGTATTGGCCGGACTTGAAGGCGGAGCAGGGCGGCGAGGTGTTCGTGCCATTGTGCGGCAAGAGTCTGGATATGGTGTGGCTGCGCGGGCATGGGCATGCGGTGCTGGGTGTGGAGTTGAGCGTCATCGCGGTGCACGATTTCTTCAGCGAGCAGGGCAAGTCGCCGGTGCATACGCAGACGGCGAAGTTCGAGCAGTGCGAGGCGGATGGCATACGCATCCTGTGCGGTGATTTCTTCGATCTGGACAAGGCGGATCTGGCGAATGTGCGTGCGGTGTATGACCGTGCTTCGCTGGTGGCCTTGCCGCCGGAGATGCGCGAACGTTATGCGCGGCATCTGGTGGATATCCTGCCGGCCGGTACGAAGGTGTTGCTGGTGACCTTCGATTACCCGCAGGAGGAGATGCCGGGGCCGCCGTTCGCGGTGTCGGCGGACGAGGTGCATGCGCTGTACGATAGGTATGCGCAGATACGCTTGTTGGAGCAGGTGGACATCCTGGAACGCGAGCCGCGTTTCAAGGCGCGCGGCGTGACGCGCATGCAGGAGAATATCTTTTTGCTGTCCTTGAAGTGAGGCGGACCGTTGATGCTGTGATGGTGCGGCTGCCGCAATAATCTTTCCTGGCTCACGAGGGATTCGCGAGCCTTCTTCCATGATCGCTTCTTCGCTGTTCTTGTGCTTGGGGCTTTCAACTGAACCTGCTTGCAGGTGTGTTGCTCAAGGCAGCTATTTCCTGTGCTCGTCTTGACTGTTCTTATGATCGCGCCAGCAGTGCTGTACCGGTGCGTGCGAGCAGATTGGGGGGTATTGCTTATATGAAAATCCGGGCGGGCTGATTAATGTAGCGATGTATTCGCGGTGTTAGCACCGCTACCGCGACATGTGGGTTCTGCGCTGCAGCTGGCTTCTCATATAGGAGGGAAGATGGGGTTCATGCGAGCTGATTCCGGTGTCAGGTTGCCTGCATTCCTGATGCGCTTTCTCCTGATCTTTCTGCCAGCCTCGGCGCTGTTCACGCTGCTTCTGATGGCAAAGCAGGATTGGGAACTTCGCCGTGAGTTGGAAATGTCCAGTGTGAGCGAGGCCGCGCATATCGAGATTGCGGCCAACCTGATCGAGCAGGATTTTTCCGTGGCGGCCTCTGACCTGCGCATCCTGGCTGTTACGCCTGTCTTGCTGCGTTTCCTGGGGCAGAGCGACCGGGAGCACCTTGCCGATCTGTTGTGGTTGCTAAAACAGGTGGCCGGCGAGACGAAACGCTATGACAGCATGAGTTATCTGGACATAACGGGGCGCGAGATCGCCCGGATCAATTATGTGGATGGCACAGCCGTCGCGGTTCCCCGCAATCAGTTGGGCGACAAGTCTGCGCTGTTCTATTTTCGTGATGCGAACCGGCTTGCGCGCGGCGAGATCTATGTGTCGCCGATCGAGCTGAGCACCAAGGATGGCAAGCTGGTGATCCCCTTCAAACCTATTATCCGTTTTGCCATGCCGGTCTTCGACAGTGCCGGTCATCGTCGCGGCATCCTGCTTTTCAGTTACCTCTGCGAGGGGATGTTGCGACATTTTCGCGAGGGGATGCGTGGCGGCGAGGCAAGTGAGAGCATATTGCTCAATCGCGACGGATACTGGTTGAGCAGCCCCCGTGCCGAGGATGAATGGGGCTTCATGCCGGGGCGGGAGGCACGCAACTTCGGACGGGACCATCCTGAAGTCTGGCGCACTATTTCAAACAGCGAAAGCGGTACGCTGCGGCGCGACCAGGGTGTGTTCGTCTATGGCACGGTCTATCCGTTGCGGATGCCGCAACGAGCAAGCGCGGGGTCGCAATGGATGCATGCGACCCCGCGCGATGGTCTGGCTGCGGACTATCAATGGAAGATCGTCTCTTTAATTTCTGAGGGCTCGCTCAGGCAGCGTTCCAGCCGGGACGAGTCTTCGTTGATTATGAACTATATCGTGATGGGACTGATCATCGCGGTCATCTCCTACTTCAGTCTGGGCAGAAAGCTGGCGCGGATCGCGCAACGCGAGAGCGAGCAGCGTTTGCGCGATATTACCAACACGGTGAGTGATGGCCTGCTGGTGCTGGATCTTGATGGCAGGATCACTTTTGCCAACCCGGAAGCGCAGTCCTTGCTGGGTTATCCTGCAGATGAACTGCTGGGCGCCAACATGTGCGATCTGTTGCATGTGCTGGAGGATGGCAGACCCATGCCGCGCATCGCAAGCAATGTGCTGAACGTGGGACGCACCGGTATCACCTGTTACGGTCAGGATGAATTGTTCAAGCGCAAGGATGGGATATTGATGCCGGTGTTGGTAAGTGCATCGGCGATCATCAAACGGCACAGCGTGGCCGGCATCGTGGTGGCGTTCCACGACATATCGGAACGCAAGCAACTCGAACGCGAATTGAGGCGGCGCGCGCAAACGGATGTGCTGACAGGCTTGTATAACCGGCGACACTTCTATGAATTGGCGGACCAGGAATTGGCGCGCGCCAGACGTTACGGCAAGCCACTTGCCATGTTGATGCTGGATCTGGATCACTTTAAAAAAGTCAACGACACCTATGGACATCATGCCGGCGATGCGGTGCTCAGGAAACTGAGCGAGGTGTGCATCGCCACCCTGCGCGAGATTGATGTCATCGGTCGCTACGGCGGCGAGGAGTTTGTCGTGCTGCTGCCGGAGACGGATGCACGCCGTGCGCTGGAGGCGGCGGAGCGCCTGCGGCATGCATTGTCCGAAGCCGATGTCGCGCTGGCGGGCGGCGAGATGTTGCGCTTTACCGTTTCCATCGGGGTGGCCAATCTGGTCGCGACCGATCCCGATCTCGATAGCTTGTTGAAGCGTGCCGACAAGGGGTTGTATGAGGCCAAAAAACTGGGCCGCAACAGGGTCTGTGTGAGCAATGCCTGATCGGGTGGCGCTGCCCCGGGCAGGGCGCATATGCAATGCAGCCGGGGTGGTGCAACGATGTAGCTGCCAGGCATACGCGCCGGTGCAATATTTTACGTGGTTTGCTGCCGGAAGGTCTGAGCACACTTCATCAAGTTCATTTATAAACAAAGCGTTGCTCGGTTCTTGCCGAGCGCGGATAGGTGTTTATACATAGGACAAAGCCTGATGCGAAATGCAGCGCTTTTCCGACGCTTTATACAGCATCCATCCGATGTTTATCCCCCTGTTGTTTTAGCAGAATGGTAACTCTGCAACTGACTTCACTGCTCTCGAAGCGGGGGAAGGCCAGGGAAGGAGAGTGCAGAGGACGAAACGGGTTGGAGGCTCGCCACTCGGCGAGTGAATGTGACACACGACTGAAACATAGTCGGAGCACAGTGGGTGGAAGGAGCTGCGATGTTACGCATACTGATCAGATTCTTTCGGTTCTACAACAACTACCGTTACTTCCGCCGGTCGGGCATTCATGCGCGGTACGCCTGGAGATTGGCCAAGGTCACACTGCCGGATTGATGCTGCGGGGAACGGGATTTCAAACCAATTGATTAAGGAGCGCGAAATGAACATGCTGACTGAAAGCTTTGCTGTGAAGATGGTCGATGCGGCTTCTCATGCCGGGCGCAATCCCATCAAGACCGAACATCACGCCACGCATTTTTCGCCGCCCGTACTGTTGCTTGATGTGGACGGTTTCATCCAGGAATGCGGCCAGTCCGTGGAGCGGCTATTCGGTTACAGCCAGCATGAACTGCTGTGGCAACACATTTCCTGCCTGTTCCCGAAACTGGGCGAGATGGAGCTGACCCAGCAGGGGCGCTTGAACCCGATGCTGAACTACATCTGCCATTGCGACCATATCTTCGAGGCAATCAACAAGCAGGGCGGCGTCACTGTATGCAACCTGAAATTTTTCATGGTGGACCATACGGGGATGAAGAACCTGCGTCTGATCGTGCGCCCGGTCGCGGCGGCGAACCACTGACACATCGGAAGTTTCATCAAGAAGGACTCGCAGGGGGGATCCCTGGTAATTAGAAAAAAGGGGAAAGCAACATGAATACCGGCACAGTCAAATGGTTCAACGATGCGAAGGGTTTTGGTTTCATCACGCCGAATGACGGGAGCGCAGATCTGTTCGCGCACTTTTCCGCGATCAACATGAGCGGCTTCAAATCGCTCAAGGAGGGACAAAAGGTCACCTTCGATGTGGTACAGGGGCCGAAGGGGAAACAGGCTTCGAACATCCAGGCCAGTTGAGCGTGGCGTTACAAAATTGAATGACACCTGCTGCGGAAGCTTGCATGCGCAGCAGGCGTGATGCCAGGACGACTGCCCGTGAATTTCAAAAAAACCGGGGGTTGGACTGCGACAAGTTGCATGTGGCACTGCAGGCGGCTCACCCTCCCCGAGTCGCCTGATTTTTTTGGAGTGCCGCTTATTGAATAGTCATAGGGCAAGACGCAGGAGGAAGTTGCCTTTCCTGCATGCCTTATCTAGCGGGAGGTCGCCGGGCATGAGAACACGAGCACGTGTAGTCGCACTGGGCCTGGCGCTGTGGTTCGCTTCCGCTTGCGCGCTGGCGGACGCGCCGCCGGTGATGGCGCTGCAAGTGGACGGTGCGATCGGCCCGGCGACGGCGGACTATGTGGTGCGCGGGCTGGAGCATGCAGCCGCGCAACAGGCGCAGCTGGCGGTGCTGCAGATCGATACGCCGGGCGGACTCGATACTTCCATGCGTCAGGTCATCAAGGCCATCCTGGCATCGCCAGTGCCGGTCGCTACCTATGTCGCACCCGGTGGCGCGCGCGCTGCCAGCGCCGGTACTTACATCCTGTATGCCAGCCATATCGCCGCCATGGCACCGGGCACCAATCTGGGCGCGGCCACGCCGGTGCAGTTGAATGCGCCGGGACTCTCGCCGCCGGCACGGCCCACCAATGACAAAGGCAAACCCGCGGATGCGCCGGCCGATTCCGGCAGCACCATGATGCACAAGCAGGTGAGCGATGCCGCGGCCTACATCCGCAGCCTGGCGCAACTGCGCGGACGCAATGTGGAATGGGCGGAGCGCGCGGTGCGCGAGGCGGTCAGCCTGCCGGCCGAGGATGCGCTGCAGATGAAGGTGGTCGACTATGTGGCGTCAGACCTACCGGACTTGCTGCAGCAGCTGGACGGCAAGCGCTTGTCGGTGCTCGGGCGCGAAGTAGTGCTGCATAGCGCACATGCGCCGCAGATCAGCTACGCACCCGACTGGCGTAGCCGTCTGCTGGCGGTGATCACTTCGCCGGGCATCGCGCTGATCCTGATGATGATCGGCGTGTACGGCCTGTTCTTCGAATTCACTTCACCCGGCTTCGGCGTGCCGGGCGTGCTCGGCGCGATCTGTTTGCTGCTGGCGCTGTATGCCTTGCAGTTGTTGCCGGTGAACTACGCTGGACTGGCGCTGATCCTGCTCGGCATCGCATTCATGTTGGCGGAAGCGTTCTTTCCCGGCTACGGCATCCTCGGCATCGGCGGCGTCATCGCGTTCGTGGTGGGCGGCATCATCCTGATCGATACCGAACTGCCGGGTTATGGCATCCCGCCGGCACTTATTTTCAGCCTCGCGCTGGTGAGTGCGGTGCTGTTCGGCATGGTGGGTGGCATGGCGATCAAGGCGCGCCAGCGCGTGCGCGTGAGCGGCGACGATGCGCTGATCGGCAGCGTCGGCGAGATGCTGGCGGATGCCGAGGCGGAAGGCTGGGCGCAGGTGCGCGGCGAACGCTGGCGGGTGCGGCTGAATGCACCGGCGCATCGCGGGCAACAGGTGCGCGTGCTGGCGCGCGACGGTCTGGTGCTGCAGGTTCTACCAGTGGATAAAGACATGAAAGGAGAATGACCATGTTCGGACTCGGATTCAGCGGCATTGCGCTGGTGCTGCTCGTATTGCTGGCCTCGTCGTTCCGCATCCTGCGCGAATACGAGCGCGCTGTGGTGTTCATGCTGGGCCGCTTCTGGAAGGTGAAGGGGCCGGGCCTGATCCTGCTGATCCCCGGTGTGCAGCAGATGGTGCGCATCGACTTGCGCGTGGTGGTGCTGGATGTACCGACGCAGGATGTGATCTCGCGCGACAACGTGTCGGTCAAGGTCAATGCGGTGGTGTACCTGCGCGTGATCGATGCGCAGAAGGCGGTGATCGAGGTGGAGAACTTCCTCAATGCCACCAGCCAGCTGGCGCAGACCACGCTGCGTTCCGTGCTGGGCAAGCATGAGCTGGACGAGATGCTGGCCGAGCGCGAACGGCTGAACATGGATATCCAGCAGGTGCTGGATACGCAGACCGACGCGTGGGGCATCAAGGTGGCGAATGTGGAGATCAAGCATGTCGACATCGACGAGTCGATGGTGCGCGCTATCGCGCGGCAGGCTGAAGCGGAGCGCGAGCGGCGCGCCAAGGTGATCCATGCCGAAGGTGAACTGCAGGCGTCGGAGACACTGCTGCAGGCGGCGCAGATGCTGGCGCAACAGCCGGAGGCGATGCAACTGCGATACCTGCAGACCTTGTCGGGGCTGGCAGGTGACAAGTCGCACACCATCGTGTTCCCGATGCCGGGCAATTTCATGGATCTGCTTTCTCACCGCGGCAACAAGGCATGACGATAAGACAGGCAAACCGAACTGAAAGGAGAAGGATATGTCCCGACACAAACTGATGCGCAACGAGTTCCGGCTGGCGGACGATACTGTGGTCAGCATCGAGTCATGGGCCGACTTGCACAAGGTGCAGGTCGCCGCGTTCGACAGCGATGGTCACCAGATCACACGCGCTACCTATCAGGCGGAGCTCGATCCGGATGATCACCTTACGCCTGAGCTGCAGGAGACGCTGGTCAACAGTCTGGCCAATGCACTGGAATACGGTCTCATCAATCACCCTGAAGTCCACATCCGCAGGCGATGAAACGTCGTTCGGGATACACTGCCCGCACACGGTAACGGGGGCATGATGAAGATCGTATTGATTCGACACGGCGAGAGTGAGGGCAACGTCAAACATGAGATCAACGACGATCCCCGGCGCATCGTCAACCTGACCGAGCGTGGCAGGCAGCAGGCGGCCGAGGCGGCGGACCGTTTGCACGAGTTGCCGTTCACGCATGCCTATGCTTCGCAGTTCGCTCGCGCACAGCAGACGGCGCATATCCTGTTGCGCGGCCTCACGCTGGAGCTGGGCATCGATGCGCGCCTGAACGAGCGCATCTCGGGCATGGACGGGCAGCCGGTGGGGAACTTCAACGAGTACGTGCGCGACGACTACCTGCACCGCAAACCGCCCGGTGGCGAGTCGTTCCTGGAGCAGATGGCGCGTGTGCGCAGTTTCCTCGATGAACTGGTGTTACGCCATCCGACCGGGATGGTGCTGGCGGTGTCGCATGAGAATCCCATCATCGCGGCGCTGACGCTGCAGAGCGATACGCCGGAGACGGCCTGCCTGCGCAAGCTCGCCAACTGCGAATGGGTGGAGATGGAGTGGCCTGCGCCGGGCGATCTGCTGAGCGGGAACGTGGAAGTGCTCTAGATGGAGGTGCGCCGTGTCTCGACAATCTTCAACCACAAAACCACCGAGGCGAGCAGCAGCGTGACTGCGTTCGCCGCGATCACCGGCAGGCTGTCGGTGACCAGCCCGTAACCCAGCCACAGCGCGACGCCCAAAGTGAACATGGCATACATCGGCAGCGAGATGCCGGACAGGTCGCGCGTGCGCCAGGACTGCCAGGCTTGCGGGATGAAGGCGAGGGTGGTGAGGGCGGCGGCCGGGTAGCCGAACAGGGCGCTGAAGTCGGTGGTCATGGTGCGGATGTCCTGTGCTGGTCGCGCAAGTGCGGCGGATCGGCGCGCATTCTAGCGAAAGCCCGGTCCGGCTACGAGGGGGATCAGACGACGGTCAGCCCCAGCGCGCACCAGTCCTGCATGCCGCCGCGATACCACTTCAATTTCTCGGCCGGATAGCCGAGCGAGAGCAGGGTGCGGATGTAGTTCGGCGTTTGTCCGCACCAGGGGCCGTTGCAGAAGATGGCGAGGCTGCGGGCACTGCTGAAGTCGTATCCGCCCTGGCTTTCCTGTACGCCGAACATTTCCAGCAGCGATGCTTTTACAGCGGGCAGGTCGGTCGCTTGCCCGGCCATGTTCTGCGCGTAGGGGATGTTCACTGCGCCGGGGATGGTGACCTTTTCATACCAGTCCGGCGTGCGCGAGTCGATCACCATGTATTGCGTGTCACCGTCCGCGATGCGTTGCAGATAATCCAGCATTTCCAGTTCTCCGAATGTTTCGATGCCTTGCGCCAGTTTCATGGGCTGGATGCAGTAGGGCGGGCAGGCGCGCGCGGTGGGGGCGTATTCGGAGCGGATGGTGGCGGATGGGTCTTGCGCGCGCTGGATGGTGACCGTGGAGCCTCGGTGTTGCACAACGACGGAGGGCAGGCCGATGGTGATGTTGTATTCGGGCATGGCGATGTCTTGCAGGGTTGTCAGTGGCTGGATTGTACCGAAGTCGATATATCTGCACGGCGCGGGTCTGGCAGGCTCATTTGTAGGGATTTCCTGATGGTGGGGCTGGATATTATGTGTAAGTATCCTTACCCGTCGGATGGTTCATCCATTCGATGGTGTGCGCTGAGTCATGTCTCAGCGTGCATATGGGCAAACCTGTCGAAAGGCAGGGACGCAAAGCTTCCGGGCTAAGGGACTAGTTCCTATTCGACCATTCGTCGAGTGCCAGCGGGGCCGCAAGGTAAGTCATCCTCATTATCTTTCGGTCTTCTGCGATCCCGGATCCGCTGCGTTTCACTGATGCGGGGATGTTATGGCAGTGAGCAGACCGACTTCAAGCAAGTCCGGCAAAAAAAAGGTCCAGCCTATCGTCATCAGACGTACGACGCTGGTGAAGAAGCTACATCCGAGCGGAACCTGGAAGATCGCCTATGCGGATTTTGTGACCGCGATGATGGCGTTCTTTTTGTTGATGTGGCTGGTAGGCAGCAACGATGAAGCGCGATTGCGCGGCATCGCGGAGTATTTCCAGACGCCGTTGATGGTGGCTATTTCCGGCGGCAAGGTGATGACAGATCGCAGCAATGTCATCAGCCAGGGCAGCAAAAGCATCGAGGATGGTGCTGCGCAGGTGAAGATGGGGAAGGTGGAGCCAACGCACCGCTTCGATCTGAGCGACGGTCGTCGAGATGCGAAGCGCGAGGAACGGGCCAGATTGATCGCATTGAAGCAAAGTCTGGAGAAGGCGATCGATGCGAATCTGAACCTGAGCAAGTTCAAGGATCAACTGCTGATCGACATCACGACGCACGGTCTGCGTATCCAGATCATCGACAAGGAGAACCGTGCGATGTTCGATCTGGGGAGCGCGAACCTGAAGCCCTATACCGTGGATATCCTGCATCAGATCGGCAGTGTGCTGAACAGCGTGCCGAACAAGGTGAGCATGACTGGGCATACCGATGCCAGACCTTATCAGGGCGGGGTGGGCAATTATTCGAACTGGGAGCTGTCGCTGGATCGGGCGAATGCGGCACGGCGGGAGCTGGTGGTGGGCGGCCTGTATGCGGAGAAGTTCCTGCGCGTGGTGGGGCTGGCTTCTTCAGCCTTGTTCGATGCAACGGATCCGTACAGCCCCAGCAATCGGCGCATCAGCATCATCGTGATGAACGAGCAGACCGAAAAGGCCGCCAGCATGGATGGCGGCACTGTGTCGACAGAATGATGCCGTGATCAGCTGGCGGCGGCTTCCTTTTCCTTGGCGCATTCGGGGCAACCTTCGCTCGGCAGGAACACGATGTCGTGCTTGGGGCAACGCTGCAGGATGACGGTCTTGCCGTCGTGTTCGCCTTCTTCGCGGATGATGATGGAATCGTTGTCTTGCTGGCTCATTGCTTCCTCCTTGATTTGAATGTTTTGTCGGTGACGGGATGTTCGGCGCGCTTTCAACCGGGGCCGAACAGCTCGTCCAGCGGGTTCTTGCCTGTTGGTGCGCTGGCGGAGACCTTCTTCACGGTAAATTCTTCTTCTATGTTGTCGCGGAAGAAGCTCCATGCTGATGCAGAGCCGGAGAGTCTGCGCCAGAGGTCTTCTCCTACCCCGAGGTATTGCAGGTTGTCGCCGTTGTCCAGTTGCACTTGCAGGATGCGCGCCCGTGCATCGTAACCGACGGCGCGTAGTTTTCCTGAGCTGATCTTTTTCATTTCCATGTGAATGCGCCTTCGGTGTTCACTGCAGGATAAACGATGTTCTCAGCGGCAGGCTGGTGTGCCCGATGTTGTCCTTGAGCGTGATGCTGATCTGCCAAGTGCCGTACGGGTCGTTCTGCTCGCCGATGAATTTTACGACCGGCGCGGAGAGATAGAGGTAATTCGGTTGCCCTTTGAGCGCACCCTTGAAGCAGATGGCATTTTTCTGCTGGAAGGATGCGCTGCCGTCCGGTTTGAGCAGGTCGATGTCGCAACTGATGTCTGCGTCGCCGTGATCATCCAGCTTCGGATTGCTGAAGAAGGTGAGAGCGTACACAGGCTTTCCTTTGGCGATGATCTCCGCCATCTTGAAGTGCGGGGTGGTTTCCGGCTGCGTGTCCCATTTGGATTGCCAGTTTTCGTCCGAAGTGACAAGCAGCCAGCCGCCGAATCCGTTCAGTACTTTTCTCGATTCCGTGTCGTACTGGGCGCGGCCCTGAGCATCCGTCCTGCCGCTATCGAATCGCTTGAGCTGGATTTGAATGGGACGCTCCATCATCATCAACGCAACGAGGGTGTATTCCTTTTCGCCGGGGCGGAGGATGTCATCCTGACGGCAGAAGGCAAAAGCTTCGTTATGCACGCATGAAGGGTGCGTTTCTTTTATTTCGTTCTCGCTGAAGAAACGCTCAAGATCGAGTGCCTTGGATTCCTTCAACATGCAATCGTTTGAGCAGGTTGCGCTTGCCCAGCTTCCGTCCGGCTGGCGCTGTTCAACGTTCCACTGGCCGGCGTCATGCGAGACGAAGAAGGTGAAGTCGGTGATGTGTCCGTCACGGTGAACGACGGCATAGTTGCCGCTGTCCGACTGATCCAGTGCGTATGCATTGAACATGATGCTGAAGAGCGCGATAAGCGCCAGGCGGTGAATCATGAGGCCCCCTTTGCTGCGAACTGGTTCATCTGGCTGTTCCCGTCAGTGCGGGAAGTTTTCTTGCGCCAGCCTCCTGTTCCGGGAATTCCGTCCTGGGCCTCGCACCGTGCATGCGGTGCGATGTACTTGGGACGAACTGCAAGCCGGGTGTGAATGTAGGGGGAAGTCCGGAAGCTGTCAATGGAGGCCGTGCGTGAGGCCGACGCTCACGCCTGAGCATGCATGTGTATTGCGTTGCGCCCTGCTTCCTTGGAGCGGTACATGGCGCTATCGCCCCGGCTGATGATGTCGTACTGGTTGTCTGTCTTGCCGTCGAACAGGGTGATGCCGATGCTGCTGGTGCATTTATGGATGACGGCGATTTTCTCCTCGCCTTTGATCCGCGTCAGGTGATAAGGCTCAGCCAGGGCAGAGGCGATCTTTTCCGCGACGACATGGGCCTGTTTTTGCATCTCTTCCCGACTGCTGGAAAGATCGCCGAGGACCACCACGAATTCATCGCCGCCGTAGCGTGCGACCGTGTCGATCTCGCGTACGGTGTTGTTGAGTCTTCTTGCGACTTCAAGCAGCAGCTGGTCGCCGACTTCATGCCCGCATTGGTCGTTGATGGGTTTGAAGTTGTCCAGGTCAAGGAACAACAGTGCGCCGTAGGCATTGTTGCGTTTGCTGTTGGCGAGCGCCTTGAAGAGCCGGTCGCTCAACATGCGCCGGTTTGGCAGGTGGGTGAGCGGGTCGAAGTAGGCGAGGGAATAGATCTCCTGTTCGATCTCTTTGCGCTTGCTGATGTCGCGGCAGAACGCGATGTTGTATTCAAGGTCGCCAAGCTTGGCGTGATTGGCTGAAACCTCGACCGGGATGATGCTGCCATCCTTGCGACGGTGGCGGGTCTCGAAGAGCTGGGATTTTTCCTGTTTGAGGGCTGCCCAGTGGATTTTCCATTGCTCCGCAGTGAAGTCCGGGTCCAGGTCGGGAATGGAGAGTCTCACCAACTCTTCCCTGCTATAGCCTGATGACTCGCAAGCATTGCTGTTGACGTAGCGGATGCGGCCGTCCTTATCCAGCCAGTAGATAGCGTCGAATGCCTTGTCCATGGCGAACATGGCAAGTTGCAGTTGCGCTTCCGATTCCTTGCGGTCGTTGATGTCGACACCGCTGCCGATATAGCCCATAAAACGGCCATTGTCGTCGTACCTTGGTACGCCATGGTCGACGATCCAGCGGTATTTGCCGGAGCGATGCTGCAGTCGATATTCAAGCGTGAATTCCCGCCGTGCATCGAAGGCCATGATGAACGATTGCATACAACTCTCGCGATCATTCGGATGGACACCTTCTATCCAGCCATCTCCTATTTCCTGTTCCAGTTTATGGCCGGTGAAATCCAGCCAGACCTGGTTGAAATAGGTGCATTGCTTGTCCGGGCCGGCGATCCAGATCAATACGGATTCGTTCCTGGCCAGCACGCGCAGGTTTTCTTCGCTCTTGCGCAATTCGGAGACGGCGATCTCGGTTTTGTTCAGTGCGGCACGGGATTGCGTGAGTGCCGTGATCAGGAAGTACAGCAGGACACTGGTCAGTGTGCCGCCGAAAAAGATCGCCTTGGCCTTGTTGTAATCCAGGCCAGATGCCTTGAGATCGTAATGATCCGTTACCAGTGTCCATTCCTGTCCACCGAATTCGAGTCGCTGCCTGATGCTGATGGGCTGTACCGAATTGTCTTGCCTGCTATGGCTGGAGTAGAGCAAGGTGTCGTCGCTGACTTTTGTGCCGTCGTAGATGTTCAGTTGGAGCGCGGTGGATCCATCTTCCGGCTTGGTAGCGCCAAGTGCATTCTCTACCATGTCGTTCATGCGAAAGGGGCTGAATACCCAACCATATAGCGCGGCTCGACGCTGGGCCGCGGTATCGTGCGGTAATCCATTTCGATACAGCGGGAGATACATCAGCGTACCGGCCTGTACATCCTCTGTGGTCTCCTGTACCAGCGTCACCTTTCCTGAGATCGCAGTGGCATTCGTATCGCGTGCGCGTTCCATCGCGGCGCGACGGATGGGTTCGGAGTACATGTTGTAGCCGAAGGCCCTCAGGTTGCGTCCCGAGAACGGCTCCAGAAAAACGATGGCGCTATAGGCATCCCGTTCTTGCTTGGGCCAGACCTCGTATTCGGGGAAGCCTTCGCGTCGTGTCGATGCGATGTGCGACAACAGGCGATCATGCGGTATCCATTGTGCATAGCCTAGCCCCTGTACGCTTTTGAAGTGATCGTTCAGTTGCAAACGACTGACATAGCGCTGCCATTCATCGCGTGTCACGTTCAAGGAAGAATCAAAGAAAGCGGCTGCGCCAAGCAGCACTTGTTCATGTGCGGAAAGCGTTGCCAGCAGGTGCATGCGTACTTCGTCGGCATCCGTGGTGAAGTGCTCGATCGCGATCCGGTCGGCGTCGACTTTTGCTTCGTAACTCAAATACAAGGTAATGGCCAATCCGGCCAGCATGACCGCAAAGGCATACTTGCAGAATTGTTTTACATCCGCCATGAGGCGCAATGCGGATGTTTCCAGAGGTTTTACGGACACGGAATCCCCTTTCGCTGCGGACTGCAATCAAGCTCATCCCTCGTCGGGGATACGTTCTTGCGCCAGCCTCCTGTCCGGTAATCGCGCTGTCCTGCCTCCGCCGTGCATGCGTTGAAGTGTCAGGTTCGCGGATCTGCAAGCATTGCAAAACTCTATGGGCTCGATCTAACCATGTCAATGCCCCATTCAGGTAAGTAACCGCTCAATTGAAGTGGTACAGGCAGGCGGGCGGGATCAGGTTTTATCGACGTAGTTGAGCGGAGCATGATCGCTTAGTGGTATGGGCGGAAGGAGCCATCCCGGTAGCCAGTCATGCCAAGCACGGGAAGCAGGCGCTGCCAATCTCTGTAGATTGCCCACATGTCTGAAGCCAAGTGCTTCAGGCGGTAGCGTGGTGACGATATCTTCACCGTGCACCACGCGGTGAATGTTTCCCAGCTTGGCATTGAGCGATGCGACGAATTCATCATCGCCTACCCGGGGAGAACCGAATGTGTAGAGCGCTGCTGGTGTGTGACGGGCGGCAGCCAGTGTGGCAAGCGCAGCACCCAAACTGTGCCCGGTGTAGAAGACAGGATGCGTCAGCTGCTTGAGGGCGCGTTCGAGGTCTTCCCATATGCTGTCCAGTGCGAGTGTGAATCCGGCATGCGTGTCGATCTTGCCGTCGTTGTGTCGCAAATGTCCCACGTTGAGATCGGTGACGAGATCCTTGATGTTTTGCTCGGTGCCGCGAAAGACAAGCACGGCAAACGGGGTCGCAGTATCAAACTCCAGCAGCAATGCCTGCGTGTCGGTCTCCCGCGAGAAGAAGAACTGCCTGCGTATGCAGCCGGCTTTTTCCAGCAGCATGTGCTGCGTGGGCTGTAGCGGGGTGTCCGTTTCTTCCGCGTCATGACGATATGCCAGACGGCTGAGTTCGGCCAGCCAGCGGGCGTTGGCCCGGCTGTAACTGCGTGTGGCAGGGTTGAAAGGCGGCAGGGGGCGGCGCATGAAGAAGTCCTTCGCTTCGCCTGGATGCAGCAGTTCTTGCCATGTGGCCATATGTACCTCTCCAATGTGGAAGTGTCAGACGACCGCGAGGTCGTAGCCCATGGTCCTGAAGGTGCCGGAGAGCTGTTTGATGCCGAAGCGCTCCTGTTCTTTTACTGCCTGCTGAAAGCGGTACCAGTGGGTACTCTCGCGCGAGAGGCTTTCCCGCCAGTGGTAGCTGTCCTTGAGCAGCGTGAGACCATGCAGCAGACCGTCCGGGTTGTCTTTCAAGCCGCGCACTGTCGTTTCGATAGCCTCGTCGAACCACAGGCTCTCATCGAATTCGGGGAACCAGTCCAGTCGCTTCCTGTAGCTGTCGAGACGCTTTGCCTGATAACGCAGATCGTCGCCGGTGTATGTCTGTCCGAAAATGGTGATGAGATCATTTTCAAGTGCCGGCCATTGTGCTGAAAGATCTGCATTGCCTGCACTGGTCTGATAGCTGCAATAACGTTTGAACAAGGCCTCGGCGGCATCAATGAAGCGATTGCGGTTGCTGATCTCGGCATCGACCAGGCGGTTGTCTACCCACTCATGGTTGACCCAGTCGGGATGATGGCCGCCATGTGCATGGCCGATGGAAGGAACAGGCTTGAGGTCGATCTCGTTGTAATGGTCGTACCAGCCGACGAAGTTCTGGTGCGCCCAGGTGTCCACGAAGCTGTGCGAGGCGATGCCGATGCGGTACAAGCGCGTATCTGTATGTGCCTTGAATGCATCGTCCAGTATGGCGTTGGCATGCTCGTTGTTCGGGGTGGTGTTGAGCAGGTGCATCTTGCCGTCGCGCCGGCGTGCGGTGTAGGCCATCGGGTCGCCGGGGATGAAATGGAAGATGGGATAGATGCGCATCAAGCTGTCCTTCGGCTTGAGGATGTTCATGGTCTGGCTCATGAAATTGACGTATGGACGCAACTTCCCGGAACGATCCAGGATCTCGTGGCTGATGTCGTTCTCGTCGACGTACTCGGATGCGTAGGCGATGGTGAGAGACTCCTCCTTGCTGAAGCCTGCACGATGTGCGATCAGTCCGGTGAGCCAGTAGTGGAATTCGATATCCATGCAATCTTCCCTTTCGCGGCAGTCTGTTTGACGGAATCTCCGGCGGTACGGAAATGTCGTCTTGCGCCAGCCTCCTGTCCGGGGATCAGGCCGCCAGCCTTGCACCGTACTTGCGGTGCAATGTCCTGCGGCGTGATTGCAAGGTGCGAAGAATGTAGGGGAGGCCGTCTGCGATGTCAATCTTGCGGCAGTGCATCGCAGGAATCGGTGATCCCGTCATCGGTATAATGCGATTCCTTTTACCTTGTTCAACTAGTTTCTGGAGTCTTTGTGTTCAAGCTTATCTGTGTCGTACTGGGCTATTTGTTGTTGGGTTGGTTGGGTGCTTTTCTGGGACTGATTCTGGGTTCGATCATCGACCGGGTCCGCGCATTTGGTCAGGGTGCCCTGAATCCCTTGCATGCCGCTTTGCGGCAGACGGTGTTCCTGGAGACGGTGTTCATTGCCATGGGCAAACTGGCCAAGGCGGATGGACGCGTGTCGGAGGCCGAGATCGCTCATGCCGAGGCCTTGATGCAAAAGCTGGGCATGATGGCCGAGCATCGCCAGCAAGCCATCGCCCTGTTCAAGCAGGGCGCGTCCGGCGACGGCGATATGTATGCCGTGTGCAGGAAGTTCATGTCGGTGTGCGGCCATACCCATCACCTGAAAGAGATGCTGCTGGTCTATCTGATCGTGATGGCGATGGCGGACGGCGAATACCATCCGGAAGAAGAGAAGCTGTTGACCCAGATCGCCGGTCATCTGGGCTATGGTCCGGAAGCATTCAAGCGCTTGCTGGATATGGTGGTGAACCAGACGCACTTTGCGGGCGGTCAGGGCAACAGCGAAAGCGCGCTCGAAGATGCCTACAAGGCGCTGGGCGTGAGCAAGGAAAGCAGCGATGCGGAAGTGAAACGTGCCTACCGCAAACTGATGAGCAAATACCATCCGGACAAGCTGATGGGGCAGGGACTGCCGGAAGACATGATCAAGGTGGCGACCGAGCAGGCCAAGGATATCCAGCTGGCGTACGATCTGGTGAGTAAACAGCGCGGGATGTAAGCAGCAAAGCAAAACGCCGCACAACGCAGGATGCGTTGTGCGGCGTTTCTGTTTTCAGGCAGTCGTGTTGACGACTGTGCCGACGTTGGCGGTGGAAACGCTGCTGGTGGCACTCGGTATGGTGTAGGTGTCGGTCTGGGCGGCGGCGATCTGCGCGGGCAGCCTGTCGTATGCGGTCTGCAGATCGGCTTGCGAGGTCTCGATGGCGGCCGCTGCCTTGATGCCGATGTTGACGCTGGCGGCGCGTGCTTGCGCTTGGCCTGCTTGGATCTCCAGTTCGCGCGCAGCCTGCTGTGCGCGTGCTGCATCCAGACGCGCTGCGCGTGCCTGACTTTGCAATGACTGAGCGCTTTGATTGGCTTGCTCGGCGGAGCGTTGGGCCTGCTGCTGTTGAAGTTGCTGTACGAAGCCGTTCGTGCTCAGGGTAAGCGAGGATGCGGTAGGCATGTCATGACTCCCTGCGTTCGTCCATGGCTGAAAGCATACGCTTCGCAATGGACATGTTCAACTGTCTGATCTTGCAGGTGAACGTATCCGGCATCAGTAGCCGAACAGCGGTTCTTTGGCTTCCTTGGAGCGATACATCTCTTTCAGGCGAACCTTCGCGCCTTCATGGCCCTGTTCAGCGGCCTTGCGATACCACTCCACCGCTTGTTGCGGACTTTTTTCCACGCCCAGCCCTTTGCGGTACAAGCCCCCCAGCTGGAATTGAGCTTCGGCATCATTCAATGCGGCAGATTTGGAGAACCAGTTGAACGCGCTGCGATAGTCCGGGGCGAATGCCATGCCGTCGCTGTACATCATGCCCAGCGCCATATAGGCATCGGGATAGTCGCGGTTCGCGGCTTGCTGCAGCCAGTTCAGCGCCTCGTTGTCGTTCTGGCGTACCCCGGTACCCTTGGAATAGCTTATGCCCAAGCGGTACATCGCCCAGGCATCGCCTTTGTTCGCGAGGTGGCGATAGAGCTCGATCTTTTGCGGACAGATGGTTTTCTCGAAACGGGCCAGTCGATCGGCGAAATCCTCATCGACCTGTTTGGCGATACGCGAATACTTGTCGCGCCAATCCCCGCGACGGTATTTATCCAGACGCATCAGGGCGGAATTGAAGTTGCTGCACATGCGCGACATCTCGCCGCGTTTTTCCAGTTGGATACCTTCCTTGAATGTTTCCTCCGCCTGTTCCATTGCCTTGCCGGCACATTTCGATTCGCGGTAGAACATGATGCTGGTGTCAGACACATCCGCTTCACTCGGGTCGCAGGAAGAGGCGAATGCGATGCCGTTACAGAGCAGCAGAGCCGCGGCAAGGGTGAATGTGGATAAGCGTTGAGACATGTGCGTATTCCTTGCGGTGTGTGGATGGCCGAACTTTAGGGCGAGTGCGTTGAGGCTGTCAACGTGGAATCGGGTGTGATCCGGATTGCGGAAGCCCGGAAATAAAAAGGACATCGCAAGGATGTCCTTTTCAATCACTGCATCAGCAGCCCTTATTCGATGCGGGCCTTGCTGCGCAGATCTGCGATGGCCTTCTGTACGGCTTCCTGCTTACGACGCTGTTCCAGGCGCGGCTTCATCTCTTCAAAGGTCGGCACTTTCAGGTCGCGTGTGTCTTCCAGTTTGATGATGTGCCAGCCGTACTGGGTCTGCACCGGCGCGCTGATCTCGCCTTTCTTCAGCTTGAGGATGGCTTCGCCGAAGGGTTGTACGAAATTGCCCGGTACGGTGAATCCCAGATCGCCGCCTTTGTCCTTGGAGCCGGGATCCTGTGATTTCTGCTTGGCGACCTTGGCGAAGGATTCCTTCTTCACGCGCTTGGCGATGACCTTGGCTTCATCTTCGGTCTGGACCAGGATATGAGAGACCTTGTACTCCTTGTTGCCGACACGAGATTTCATGTCTTCGTAATCCTGCTTCAGCACCGCTTCATCGATGGGATTGTTCTTCACGTAATCCTGTACGAAGGCGCTGGCCAGCACGGACTGGCGGGCCAGTTCCAGTTGCTGTTTGGTGTCGTCCTGTTTGTCCAGACCTTGCTTGTCGGCAGCCTGGGACAGCACTTCCAGATTGATCAGGTCTTCGCGGATGGCTTTGCGCAACTCTTCAGAGTCGGTCTGGCCGCCCTGGGCTGCAGCGACGTTCACGCGCAGGTCAACGCGGGACTGAGGGATCGCCACGCCATTCACCAGTGCGACAGGTTTGCCGGTATCAGCGGCTTGGGCTCCAGTGGCAAGCAACAGAGCCGACAGCAGGGTGAATCGGGAGAAATTCAGCATGTTTCTTTCCTTTGAACGTTAGTTAACCGGATGGGAATAAATGTCCGGCGCGAAATATAGCACACGCCGGATGGTGTGTTTCAGCGGGGGAATACTTGTTTGAAAGGCCGAACTTCGACTTGCGCATAGACGCCCGCCGCGACATAAGGGTCAGCATCCGCCCAGTCTTTCGCTGCCTGCAAAGACTCGAACTCGGCGACGATCAGGCTGCCGCTGAAACCGGCTGCGCCCGGATCGTTTGCATCCACGGCAGGAAAGGGGCCGGCCAGCAGCAGGCGTCCCTCGGCTTGCAGCTTTTCCAGTCTTTCCAGATGGGCAGGGCGTGCGCCTTGCCGCAGGCTCAGGCTGTCGTTCACGTCTTGGCCGAAGATGGCATACAGCATGTCAGGGCTCCTTGTGATCTTCTTCTACGTATTTGGACAGCATTGCGGCCTGCGCGAGGATGAACACCAGCATGATGCCGGTCGCGCCGAACAGTTTGAAGTTCACCCAGGCATCGGTGCTGAAATTGAAAGCGACGTACAGGTTGATGATGCCCAGCAGGGCGAAGAAGCCGCTCCATGCCAGGTTCAGGCGGTGCCAGACGAAATCCGGCAGGGTCATCTTCTCGTGCAGAAGCGCATACATCAGGTTCTTCTTCAGGAAAATGGAAGAGAACAGCAGGGTTACGGTGAAGAACCAGTA
>JAQUAD010000046.1 GCA_028687425.1 Sideroxydans sp. | reverse complement strand
ATATGCGAATAAATCGGCAGGTAAAGTGTCTGCCCGGAAGACAACTTCTCGTCCTGCGCAATGGCGCAATTGTGGTAAGACAGAATGCCCATCAAGACAAACCGCAAGGCCTTACGAACAAATTCGATCTTCATTTTATTCCCAGTCAATATCAGTTCTGGCATGTGCCGCCTCCATTGCAACAGTTTCAAACGATATGCCTAATATCTCAGCGCTCTTCGAGAATCGGCTTGTATTCCCAATCCCGCACGCCCTGCACGAGCTCGTCTATATCGTCCGTTGGCATGTGGAGTATCCGCAATGCAGCCGCGCCGAGCCGCAGACTGGCCTCAAGCGCTTCCGGATAGGCATGGGTCGCGCCGGCATCCATCAGGCGGGAGCTCGATTCCAGATCCCGCGCGCGCGCAATGACCGGAACCTGCGGACAGGCATTGCGTAGATACGCTACGGTGCCCAAGGCCTTTGATGCGTGATCTATCGTGATAACGACCAAGGCCGCCTGCTCTACACGAATGGCCGACAGCAGTTCGGGATCGGAAATATCGCCGTACGACACCATGTGCCCATCGGCCCGCCCTTGCGAAACGCGGGCCGGATCGGTGTCGAAAACGACAAAAGGCACACCGCTGGATTTAAGCAGCACTGCGATAGTGTGTCCCACCCGCCCATAACCGCCGATCACGACCTGAGACCCCGGCTCGCCGGGCAGACCTTCCGGCAAACCGGACAGCGTATCTTCCCTGATTCCAGACAACCATCTGGCGATGACCAGATTGAACCGGATCAGGACCGCGCCGACGACCATAGCAAGCAGGACGGAGGTCATCGCGATCTGCCCCAGTTCCATATCGATCACGTTCGAGTCAAGTGCGATGGCGATCAGGGCGAGACCGAACTCCCCGCCCACGGCCAGCAACAAACCTGCCCGCCAGGACACCAGCGCATCGATCCCTTTCCTGCGCATCATCGCCACGACGATCAGTGTCTTGCTCAACAGGATCAGTCCGGCACCCAGCAAGGCCCAATGCCATATCGGCGGAACCGAGGCCGGATCGAAACGCATGCCGATGCCGATGAAGAACAGCCCAAGCAGCACATCGCGAAACGGCCTTATGCTCGATTCGACCTGGTGCCGAAATTCGGTTTCTCCCAGCATCATCCCCGCCAGAAAGGCGCCGAAGGCCAGGGACAACCCGAAACTGTTCGTCGTCCATGAGGCAAGCAATGCGACCAGCAGCACGGCAAGCGTGAACACTTCGGAAGATTGCCGCTCCGCGATGAAATGAAAGGTCGGGCGCAGCAACCAGCGGCCAACGAAGAACACCAGCGCGAATGCGAAGAGCGCCTTGACGAGGGCAAGCCCCAGCGCGCCGGCAAGCGCGGATGCGGCGACCGACATGCCCAGCACGGGAATGACCACCAGAAACGGAACGGCAGTGACATCCTGGAAGACGGACATGGCAAGCCCCAATCGGCCATGATGGCTGTTCTCCTCGCCCTGTTCGGTCAGCAGGCTGCCGATGATGGTCGTAGACGATTGCGCGAATACCGCCCCGATCACGAAAGCCGCCGCAACGGGCAGCCCGGCCAGCCATACGACGACCGACACGGCCAGTGTCGTGAATAACACCTGCCCCGTGCCCAGGCCAAGCACCTGATGCCGCAGGGCATGCAACTGCGGCAGCGAAAAATTGAGGCCGATGGTGAACAGCAGGAATACCACCCCGAATTCGGCCAGCACCTCGAATTCGGGCACATACACCGTAGGCCCGACCGTATGCGGTCCGAGGATCACGCCGACCAGCAGATAGCCCAGACTGGTCGGCACGTGCAGACGCTGGAACGTCACCACGACGGCGACGGCCACAGCCAGCAACAGGATGATTTGCGCGAGGTTCTCCATGCCGGTCAGGGAACCAGCAGCACATCGCATTCCGCGCGATAGAGGATATTCTGCGTCACGCTGCCGAGCAGCCGCTCATCCAGATTCCGCCCGCTGTGCTTGCCGACCACGATGAGATCGCTGGACCGGGCATGCACCTGCTGGAACACCGCGCTTTCAGGCAAGCCATGCAGCACCAGACGCTCCAGCAGCACCGTTCCATCATCCGCCAGGCACTGGTAGACGAATTTTTCCATTTGCCTGAACGCAATATCGAACTCACTCTTGCGATATCGCTCGATGTCATCATCCTGTGCCCCGCCCATGCGCATGCTGGCCTCGAATGGCACGATCCAGGCATGGATCAAGACAAGTCTTGCATCTGGAAAACAAGCAAGACTCATTCTGGTGGCGCGTTCCGCAGACTGGGAGAAATCAGTGGCTACAACGATGTCACGATAGCTGTCATGCGCCTTATTCCGCACCAGCAGGACAGGAATGTCCGATTCCTCCAGCACCTTGAGCGCTGTCCCGCCGAGCATGACCTCCTTGATCCAGTTCTCGCCATGCTCACCCACCACCAGCAACTCCGCATGCGTCGATGCGATCACTTCGATGATCTGTTGTGAAGCACGACCAACACGGACCTCCGGCCAAACCTGGATGGCATACTCCGAGGCCAACCTTTCCCCCAGTTGCTCAATCCTGGTTCGCGCTATCTCGATGGGCTTGCGTGAAGTCCAGTCCGACCAATCATGGATCGCTCCAAGATTGCGCCATACGCTGTCGTTGAATACATGCAACAACACGAGTCGTGCATGCCATGAGCGTGCCAGATGCGCAGCCTGCAGCACCGCATGCGTTGCATTGTCGGAAAAATCGGTTGCAGCAACGATAGTGCGAGGATAGGTCATGAGCTCAGGATTGAGTGAGTTTGCTTGAATTATAACCACGACCTGCAAGGACGAGTAACTCGATAAAGTTCATGACATACCCATGACCACCACGGTCGACGATCAATGTGATGTCGATGTGGCACAAACACGTTGCCATGCGTCATCAATCCCCTTGAGCGCCTGCCGGATCACGCTGCGCGGCGCGCCGATGTTCATACGCATGTAGCCGCTTCCTTCTGCACCGAACATCGCGCCCGGACTCAAACCCACGCCCGCCTGTTGCACGAAGAAGTCTTTCAACTGTTTGTCGTTCAATCCCATCTCACGACAATCCAGCCATAACAGATAGGTGCCTTCCGGTTCGATCATCCTGATCTGCGGCAGATGCTGTTGCAGATAGTCGCGCACCATGTCGCGCGTGCCGGCCAGATAGTCCATCAAGGCGTCCAGCCAGGGTGCGCCTTCGCGATAGGCGGCTTCGAAGGCGGCGATGCTGAACGGGTTGCTGGCGCTGACATGCAGGGTGTCGAATGCTTGCGTGATGGCTTTGCGATCCGCGGCATCCGGCACGACCAGTGCCGACAGTCCCAACCCCGGGATGTTGAAGGTCTTGCTGGGGGCGACGGCGGTGATGATCTTCACCTTGTTATTCAGCGTGGCGAGCGGCACGTGCCGGTAACCGGGATAGATGAGGTCGGCATGGATCTCGTCTGACACTACGGTGATGTCGTACTGCTCGCACACCGCCAGCAGCGCCTGCAATTCATCCTGTTGCCACACGCGCCCGACCGGGTTGTGCGGCGAGCACAGGATCAGCATGCGCCCACCGTCTTTTGCACAACGTTCGAAATCTTCCAGATCGAAGGTGTAACGCCCGGCTTCCAGCTTGAGTGGGTTGAGCAAGGTCTTGCGTCCGCATGTCTCAGCCGCCGTCAGGAACGGCGCATACGCCGGAGTCTGCACGATCACCCCTTCCCCGGCTTGCGTGAGCGCCATGATGCAGGCATGCAACGAAGGCACCACGCCGGGACAGAACAGGATGGATTCACTAGCGATCTGCCAGTGATGGCGCGTCGCCAGCCAGTGCACCAGCGCGTCGTTGAGCGATTGCGGGAAGATGGTGTAACCGAACACCGGATGTGCAGCGCGCTGCGTCAGTGCGCGCTGCACCGCTTGCGGCACGGCGAAATCCATGTCGGCCACCCACAGCGGGATGACGTCAGCCTTGCCGAAGACTTCGCGGCGCAGGTCGAACTTGAGGCTGGCAGTGCCAGCCCGGGATGGGGCGGAGTCGAACAGATCTTTCATGGCCGCAATATAGCCGCAAACATGCGGCCATGGATACGGCGGAATCAGCCGACGTTTAAGCGCTTCAGGTTTGGGCCCATGGCAGGCCGTCGAAGCGCCATCCGTTGTGCGAGTTGCGATGGTGCGTTTCGTCCAGGTCGCCTTCGAAGCCATGCGTGACGTTGTAGATGTCTTTTATCCCTGCTTCTTCCAGCGCCAGGCCGGCATCGGCGGAACGGCGACCGGAACGGCAGATCAGCACGACAGGACGATTCACGCTGGCTGCCTTGCGTACATGGGCGACGAACATGGGGTCGATCTCCCAGTCAGGGCCGTCCACCCAGGGGATATGGATAGAGCCGCGCGGATGGCCGACGAACATGTATTCCATCTCGCTGCGCACATCGACGAACACTGCTTCCGGATTGGCCTGCAGGAAATCGTAAGCTTCTTTGGGTGTGAGGTGTTGCATGGTCGTGACTCCTGATCGGTTCGGGACAGCGGGATTATAGACCCAATACTTTCCAGTGAAATCACCAGACAAAAAAGATGCGCTGCTTGATTGCAACGGGAAAAGCATGGCTACACGAACAATGCAACGCTTTCCCCTTGTCCTGCGGAAGCAGGAAATGCCCCACCCCCATGTTGATGATATTCGGGCACAATTTTCTAACGGTTGATATTTATCGCAAAGCGACATAACCTTTAAATAATAAGAGTACTTCAAGTACCGCGGATGTCTTCATCGCAGAACCAGGCAACCCTTTCTTGCAGAGTCTCATGAATCGACTATCAATCCCCGCAGAACTTTCGGATGAAACCGAATTCTTCTGGACCAGCGAACCGGAGTTCATCCCGCCCGACATGGACGGAGGCGTGGATGCGTGCGTGGAACAGAGCTTTCTCTCACAGCGCGCCAGCGATCTGGAGACACTGCTCAACCATTGCCTGGAATCCGTTCTCGGCATTCTGCATGCACGCGCCGGCGTGATCCGCATCCTGCTGCCGGACGAACAGACCCTGCCGATCATCAGTACCGTTGGCCTTTCCAACGAGGAGCTGGATTCCGAACGCGTGAGCGAACTGGCCTGCGAAGATTGCAGTCGCGATGCCTTCCGCCACGGTTTGTGTGCCACCGACATCGAAAAATGCGAAACGCGGCAGTGCGGCTCCGCCAGCCAGCGCATGCAGTCGGTGATCTCCATCCCGCTGGAAGGCCGCGAGGCCGCCGACACCTTGCTAGGCGTATTCACCCTGTTCTTCGATACCCCGCAAACCACTTCCAGCCCGGCGGCACAGATGGCCGTCAACTTTGCCGACATGCTGGCGGCATTGATCGAGCACACCCAGGCCGGACGCGAAGCTCGCCGTGCGGAACTACTGATGGAGCGCCAATCCATCGCCAACGAGATACATGATTCGCTGGCACAGACGCTGAATTACGCCCGCATGAACACCACCCTGCTACGCGAAGCGGTGCGCAGCAACAATGGCAATGCCGCAAAATACGTGGGCGACATCGAAGACGCGCTGGAGATCGGCCAGAAAGCCGTGCGCGCCTTGATCACCGACTTCCGCAGCGAGATGAACCCGGCGGGTCTGTTGTATGCCTTGCAGGACCTGTGCGGCGAGTTCAACCGCCGCAACCACATCACGCTGGACAGCAAGGTGCGCATCGCCGACCTGGACCTGCCGCTGGAACACGAGATTCAGACCTATAACATCGTGCGCGAAGCGCTCTCCAATATCGAGAAGCATTCCAATGCATCGCACGCCCGCGTGATCGTCGATTATGTCTGCGGCTACTATGTATTCATGGTAGAAGACAATGGCGTCGGCACCTTCACGCCCGCCGAAGGCCATTACGGCCTGGTCATCATGCGCGAGCGCGCGCAACGGATCGGCGGCGAGATCAGGGTCGAAAGCACAAAAGGTCTGGGAACCTGCGTACAATTTTACTTCCCCGAACCGGAAACCAACTGGAGAACGCTGAATGAGTGAGACGCTGAAGATCGCCCTGATGGATGACCAGAACCTTTGCCGTATGGGATTGTGTGAACTGCTGAGCAAAGGCTATGGCTTCGACGTGCTCGGCGCGGTCGGCAGCCTGGACGCGCTGCGCAAGCTGATCGAACTGGGGCCGGATGTCATCGTGCTGGACCTGCGCATGAAACCCATGGACGGTATCGCCGTCCTGCAACAGATTCGCGACGACGGCTGCACCATCCCCACCGTGATCCTCACCATGAGCGACTCCGAGACCGACCTTTCCAACGCCATCAAGGCCGGCGCGCGCGGCTTCCTGCTGAAGGACATGGCGCCGGAAGACGTGGTCGATGCCATCCGCCGCGTTGCCGCTGGCGAAATGGTGGTCGCCCCGTCGATGACGGTGAAGATGATAGACATGCTCAAGGGCAAACAGCCCGGCACCGAATCCAGACATTCGCTCAACCTGCTGACCGAACGCGAAAAAGAGATCCTGCAACTGCTTTCGCGCGGCGAAAGCAACAAGGCCATCGCACAATCACTGTCCATCAGTTACGACACCGTCAAGCAGCACGTACGCCACATCCTGAACAAACTCAACCTGTCCTCGCGCGTCAAGGCCGCCGTGCTGTTCGCCAAGGAACAGAACAAGGCGGACAACGACAATTAAGCCCTCACTCCCCATACGGGTTACCCACAATACCCAATGGGGTTATAGACACTCCCATGCCTTATTGCGCCTAATTACGAGCCGGGAGAGAGAGCAGCATCCGGAAAGAAACCAGGGCAATTCCATCAACATCAACCTAACGGGGGAACACACATGGCACATGTAGTCATCATGGGTGCAGGCGTCGGCGGCATGCCGGCAGCATACGAAATGCGCGAACAGCTGGACAGCAAACACAAGGTTACCGTCGTCAACAACGGCGAAAACTTCCACTTCACGCCTTCCAACCCATGGGTCGGTGTCAAATGGCGCGACCGCAAGCACATCGAATTCCCGGTCCGCACCTATCTGCACCGCAAGGGCATCGAATTCAATTCCTCCGGCGTCAAGCGCGTCCACCCGGATCAGAACCAGCTCGAGCTCAACGATGGCAGCATGATGGATTACGACTACCTCGTTATCGCCACCGGCCCCAAGCTGGCGTTCGATGAAGTCGAAGGCCTCGGTCCACACGGCGGCTTCACACATTCCGTGTGCCATGTCGACCACGCCATGAAATCGCATGAAATCTGGGACGACTTCTGCAAGGATCCCGGCCCCATCGTGGTCGGCGCCGTACAAGGTGCATCCTGCTTCGGACCTGCCTACGAATACGCATTCATCATGGAAACGGACCTGCGCAAACGCAAGATCCGCACCAAGGTACCGATGACCTTCGTCACCTCCGAGCCCTACATCGGCCACCTCGGTCTGGGCGGCGTCGGCGACTCCAAAGGAATTCTCGAATCCGCCATGCGCGACAAGCACATCAAGTGGATCTGCAATGCCAAGGTCACCAAGGTTGAAGACGGCAAGATGTACGTCACCGAACACGACGAAATGGGTCAGGAAAAGAAACAACACGAACTGCCCTACAAGTACAGCATGATGCTGCCCGCCTTCAAGGGTATCGACGCAGTGTTCGGCCTGGAAGGCCTGACCAATCCGCGCGGCTTCATCACCGTGGACAAGCACCAGCGCAACGCGAAGTACAAGAACATCTTCGCTGTCGGCGTCTGTGTGGCAATCCCGCCGGTCGAGCCCACACCGGTTCCGGTCGGTACGCCGAAGACCGGTTACATGATCGAATCCATGGTCACCGCCACCGTGCACAACATCAAGGCCGACCTCACCGGTCAGCCTGCCGATCAGGAAGCCACCTGGAACGCAGTGTGTCTGGCCGACTTCGGCGAGAGCGGCGTCGCCTTCGTCGCCATCCCGCAGATCCCGCCGCGCAACGTGAACTGGTTCTCCGAAGGCAAATGGGTGCACTTGACCAAGGTCGCGTTCGAGAAGTACTTCATCCGCAAGATGAAGAAAGGTACTTCCGAGCCGTTCTATGAAGGCAGCATCATGAAGATGCTGGGTATCGAGAAGCTAAAGTAAATTTCAGCTGCACAAACAGAAAGGCCGCCGACTGCAAAGTCGGCGGCCTTTTGTTTTTAAGATCAGGCGCTCTGCTTTTTCGCGTGCGCAGGACGAAACACCTTGCACTGGGCCGGATCAGCTTCCAGCCATGCGCCCTCGATAAGATCGATGCAATAAGGCACTGCCGGGAACACTGCGTTCAGGCAATCGTCGATGGCTGATGGCTTGCCCGGCAGGTTGATGATAAGGCTCTTGCCGCGGATACCGGCGGTCTGGCGCGACAAGATGGCTGTCGGCACGAACTTGAGCGACTCGGCGCGCATCAGTTCGCCGAAGCCCGGCATCATCTTCTCGCACACCGCCTCGGTCGCTTCCGGTGTGACGTCGCGCAATGCCGGGCCGGTGCCGCCCGTGGTGACGATCAGGCTGCAGCCTTCCCTGTCTACCAATTCGATCAGGGTCTGCTCGATCTGCGCCTGTTCGTCCGGAATCACGCGTGCAACGGCTTCCCATTCATTGCTCAGCACACGCGTAAACCAGGCCTGCATCGCCGGGCCCCCCTTGTCTTCGTATTCACCACTGCTGGCACGGTCAGAAACCGTCACAAAACCGATACGTGCTGTCATCTTCATTCCCATCCTGCAGCTTGCTGGTACGCCGTGCCGTCCAGCAACTGCACCATCACCCGTTCGCCCGCAGCCAGCCCTGCACTGTCAGCAGGCACCACCAGCAGCCCTTCTGCCACCGCCATCGACAACAGGATGCCGCTACCCTGTGCGCCGGTGGAGCTGGCCACATATTCATTGCCGTCTGCGCTCAAGGTCACGCGCACAAACTCGGCGCGTCTGGGACGGTGCTTCACGGCATGCGCCAGCCGCGCACTGACAGTACGACGATAGATGCGCGTGTGGCCGGTGATGAAGCGCAGTGCCGGCACCACGAACTGTTCGAAGCACACCATGCTGGATACCGGATTACCCGGCAGACCGAACACCCAGGTCAGCGGTGCAACACCGAACGCCATCGGGTGCCCGGGCTTCATCTGCACGCGCCAGAACTTCATCTGCACACCCAGCGCTTCCAGCGTCGGCCGCACATAGTCATGCACGCCGACCGATGTGCCACCGGAGACCAGCAGCACATCGAACTGCAGCCCGCGTTGCAGCATCTCCTTCAGGTGCTCCGGCTCGTCGCGCGCGATGCCGAGCAGCACGGGCTGGATGCCCAGCGCCTGCACCTGTGCCATCAGCGCATAGCTGTTCGCATCCGGGATCTTGTTCGCATCGAATGGATCGTCCAGTCCTTCCAGTTCGTCGCCGGTGGACAGGATCGCCACGCGTGGCAGCCGCCACACTTCGACCTGCGCCGCCTTAACCATCGCCAGCAGGCCCACTGCCCCGGGTGTGATCTCGGTGCCTGCACTCAGCAGCACGGCACCGTCGCGCATACTCTCGCCTCGGTCGCGTATGTCGTTGCGCGCCTTCACGGCGACCTTGATGCGCACCTGGCTGTCTCCGACCGCCTCAGTGTCTTCCACGCGGATCACCGCGTCTGCCCCCTCTGGCACCGGTGCACCGGTCATGATGCGTGCGCACTGCCCCGCTTGCACGGTCTTGCGCGGCATATCTCCTGCCTTGATGTCTTCGATGATCTCCAGCACGGCCGGTGCGTTCGCCACGTCCGCGCTACGGATCGCAAAGCCGTCCATTGCCGACACGTCATACGGAGGCTGGTCGCGGTTCGCGATTACATCCGCAGCCAGTACGCGTCCCTGCGCCTGCTGCAAGGGCACGGTCTCCGTGCCCAGTCGTTTCATTGCTTCGATGACGCATCGCTGCGCCGCTGCTACGCTCAGATCACTCACTTCAACTCCTGTGCCGCAGCGTGGTCCTGCGGCGTATCCAGATCGATAAAACTGCGGAACTGCGGATCGTATGTCTGCAACTCCGCCTCATTCACATAACGCACGTCCAGTTGTTTTAACACTGTTCGCACGCGCTTCTCACCCCCTTCAAACGCAGCATGCATCAGCGGTAAGGCCGGCTTCGCATAGAACGCGAACAAAGGCTGCGGATGTCCGTCTGTCATCGGCACCACGGCCTGATGTTCACCACGCAATGATGCCATGTGCGTGATGACTGCTGGCCGTATGAACGGCATGTCGCATGCCACGGCGAACATCCAGCCCGTCTCCACCTGCGCCAGCCCGGCCACCAGCCCGGCCAGCGGCCCGCCATCGGCTTGTGCATCACACACCTGCGGCAGGACCACTTCCGCACGTGGCTGGCGCACGCTGACGATGACCTTGGGGAACACCTGCTGCATGGTGGCCGTCACACGTTGCAGCAAGGTTGCTCCATCCAGCAGCAGCCCGGCCTTGTCCTGCCCCATGCGACTGGAATCGCCGCCAGCAAGGATCAATGCTGTGCAATCAGCGATCATCGCCCAGCCTGTTGCAACATGAACTCGATGATGCCGTCCACGTCGTCCAATGCGAAATGTGGCAACTGCGGATAGACCTCGTCCACATCGGTCACCAGTGCCACAACGCCTTCTTCCATCGTACAGCGTGGCGTCGTTGAACACTCGCGACGCAGCACCTCGATCTTCGCCCCCGGCGCCAGCGAGAAGCCTTCCGCCAGCACCAAATCGGCACCGCCCAGGAAACTCTCGGCCAACTTGTGCGGATCGTCCTGCTCGACCTGCGACGCGATCAATTGCGCTGCGCCATTCGTCACCAGCAGACTCATCGCCGCACCCGCCTGCGTATACCGCCAGCTGTCCTTGCCCGGCGTATCCAGCGCCACCTTGTGATGCGCATGCTTGATGGTCGCCACGCGCAAACCGCGTTGCGTCAGTACACGCACCAGCTTTTCGATCAATGTGGTCTTGCCGGAACCGGAGTGACCGACGAAGGAGATGAGTTTCATGGTCTATTCAATATCAGCAGATTTTTCCATACGGATGTGCGGTATCCCGACCTCCACGAAAGGCTCGCCCGTACGTACGTAGCCCAGTTTCTCATAGAAGCCCGCAGCAGTGACCCGCGCATGCAGGCTCAACTTCACCACCCCGCGTGTAGCCAACGTTTCCTCCAGCGAGCGCATCAACATACGGCCCACACCCTGCCCTGTAAAACCTGCCCTGACGGCCATCTGGCGTATCTTGGCCGCATCAGCCGCCTGCGGGACGGCGATCACGCAAGCTATCAGTTTTGCTTCACGATCAAACATGCCGAAGTGCAGCTGATCCTTTTCCTGACTCAGGTCTTCGCTGAACAGATCCAGCCCAAGCGGTTTGCGCAGGACTTCGTTACGCAATGCACAGGTCTGCTTATAGGCTTCAGAGCCGAACACGACCTGATGGAAATCGAGCGAGGCAGGCAAAATCGGCGTCAGGGATGTTGGGTCACCCACGACTCACCATGCGGCGTGACCTCTTTCTTCCAGATCGGCACACGCTGTTTGAGTTCGTCGATCATCCAGCGGCAAGCGTCGAAGGCCGGACCACGATGCGCGGCACCGGCAGCAATGAACACGATGTTGTCGCCTGCCTGTACGGTGGTGACGCGATGCACGATGCGTGCATCCAGCAGGTCGAACTTCTTGATGGCTTCCTCGCGCAGTTTGCGCATCTCCGCCAGCGCCATGCTGCCGTAGGCTTCAAAGCTGATCTCGCTGACATCACGCCCTTCGGAGAAGTCGCGTGCGCAGCCCAGGAATGTGGCGATGCCGCCCATGCGTTTGGATGCAGCCTTGAGCGCGGCGATCTCGGCATCCTGCGAAAAATCCTGCTCTTGTATGCGGACTGGTTCAGTCATGTTAGCCACCTGAGAATTTCGCCATGAACGCGATCTCGTCGTTGTCGTTCAGGGCCGTCTGTTTGTCGTGCACCTGCTCCTGATTGACGGCGATGAAGCTGACAATGCTGAGCGCACCGGGATAGAGCATGCCAACCTTGTGCGTGATGTCGTGCAGGGTCATGCCTGTCGCATATTCGATGTCCATCTCGCGTGTTTGCACGCGGTCGGCAACGGGGCCGAAGAACAGCACCTTGATCATTTGCCTTCCCCGCGTTTCCACACGCCGCTCTTCCCGCCGCGCTTCTCGTCCAGCTGCACAGACTCGATGCGCATGCCGCGGTCTATGGCCTTGCACATGTCGTAGACGGTGAGCAGCGCCACGTTGACAGCGGTCAGCGCTTCCATCTCGACACCGGTCTGGCCGACGCAACTGGCGGTGACCACGGCTTGCAGGCCGACGCAGCCATGCGCGTCCGCTTCGAGCACTTCGCTGAATTCCACCTGCACGCCGGAAAGACTGATGGCGTGACACATGGGGATGATGTCCGGCGTGCGCTTGGCGGCCATCACTGCGCCGACGTCAGCCACGGCCAGCACGTTGCCTTTGCCGATCTTGCCGTCGCGGATGCGCTGCAAGGTCTGCGGGTGCATGCGGATGGTGCCGCTGGCGATGGCGACGCGTACCGTGGACTCCTTGCCGGACACATCCACCATGCGCGCGCGGCCCGATTCGCTGAAATGGGTGAGGCTCATCTCATCCTCCTGTCATCGACATGATGCGTATGATCTTGCCGGGTTGTTCGCGGAACTCATGCCGCTCGGGTTTGAGTTCGATGGCGTTGCGGATCGCGGCTTCCAGTTCCGCATCGCCACACCCTGCGCGCAACAAAGGACGCAAGGGCAGGCTGTGTTCCTGCCCCAGACACAGATACAGCGTGCCATCCACCGACAGGCGCACGCGGTTGCAGGTCTCGCAGAAATGCTGCGACAGCGGCGTGATGAAACCGATACTGGATTTGCCATCTGGCGTGACCAGGTAACGCGCCGGGCCGCCGCCGCCCACGATGCCGTCCACCAATCCGAAACGTTCCTGCAAGCGCTGGCGTATCGGTTGCAGATCGACATAGGCGGTGTTGCGCCCCGTCTCGCCCATGGGCATGGCTTCGATCAGGCGCAGCACGAAGCCGTGGCGGAAGCAGAACGCAGCCATGTCTTCCACTTCGTCTTCGTTCACATCCGCCATCACCACCATGTTGATCTTGATCGGCGAAAAGCCGCTGGCCTTGGCGACCAGCAAGCCATCGAGTATCTCGTCCAGTGCATCGCGGCGGGTGATCTGATGCAGGCGTTCGGCGCACAGGGAATCGAGGCTGATGTTGAGTCGGGTCACGCCTGCCGCCTTGAGGGCTTGGGCATGTTTGGCCAGATGGGTGGCGTTGGTGCTCAGCGACAGGTCTTCCACACCGGGCAAGGCAGACAGTCGGGCAGCCAGCCCGCTCAGGTCACGCCGCAGCAAAGGTTCGCCGCCGGTGATGCGGAAGCGTGAGGTGCCCATACGCGCGAAGGCGGCGACCACGCGTTCGATCTCGTCGAAGCTCAGCCAGTCGGCAGGCTGCTCGTAGTCGCTGAAGCCCTGCGGCATGCAGTAACTGCAGCGCAGGTCGCAACGATCCGTCACCGACAGTCTGAGATAGTCGATGCGGCGATTGAAGCGATCCTGCAGTGTGCTTGCTGTCGTCATATTGTCTTGTCGTAATGGGCCTGCATTGTAGCGTCAGCCGTGTCTTCCCTTGTAATGCAAGCGCGCTGCATGCACCACTTCCGAGAACGGGATATCCCCCTCTTCCGGCCAGCGTTGCAATGCCGACCGCATCAGTTCATCCACATCCCGCACCTCGGCATTGCCTCGTAACACATCCTGCAACCCGCGCAGGCCGCCGCACTGGATGCGCATCTCCTGTCCGTGCGGGATGGGTGCGTCGTCATGCAGGGTGTGGATGGCGAAACCGAAGTTGTGGCGCAAGGCATCGTGCATGCGCACGCAGCGACTTTGCAGCGCGGCTTCGCGGCAGACGATCAGCTCGCGTTCCGCCAGGTTCATGCGGCTCGCCTGGCTGCACGCGACACACGCCGAGAACAATGCCTTGCCGAATGGGCACAGCAAAGGATGCGTCGCTTGCAGTGTCTTTCTGTAGGCTGCTTCGTCCATCGCACCAGCCTCCTGCCTGAAAACCTAATCGTCGCCCAGTTGCGGCGCCGGCTCGCGTACTTCGTTCAGCAGATCTTCGGCCTGCAATTCGTTCTCGGCATGGATCATCTTGATGATGCCGTGCGCGCCTGTGGTTTCCGCCTTGCGCAATTCCTTGGCACGCGCGGAGGCTTCCTTGTACACCTCGTGCTGCTCCAATTTCTCCAGCATGCGCAGCGGACGTTCGGTGATGCGGTAGATGTAATAAGGCATGGCGTGCTCGCTTATCCGGGTTTCTTCATGAAGGTGACGACGTTGCTGCCGGGCGCGTTCTTGCTCTCGCAGCTGTTCTCGCCCACGCCGGCCAGTTGCTCGGCTTCGTGCAGCAGGTTGATGACGTCCACATAGAACTTTTGCTTCACCATCATCAAGGCAGTGAATCCGCCCTCGTTCTTGGCCAGCACATCGGCTCCGGCCTTGAGCAAGGCTTCGACCACGGCCGTCTCGCCATAACCTGCGGCCAGCATCAGCGGCCGCACGCCATAACCGATGGGCGCCTCGATGTTCGCCCCGGCGTCGATCAAGACCTGCACCACATCGGCAAAACCTTTCTTCTGCTCGGCGTTGTAGCAGGCCTTCATCAGCGCGGTCCAGCCCGCCTCGTCGCTTGCATTCACATCCGCACCTGCGGCCAGCAGCTGCTTCACTTTCTCCAGGTCGCCCGCGTAAGCGGCCGTCATCAATTCAGTCATGCTTCCCCTCCTGCTTATTCCTTCACTGCCCCTTCCAGTGCCCCTCGTTCAGCTTCGGGTGTTTTCATGATGTTCATGAAGCTGTTCTTGCCCATCATGGACAGGTCGGGGAAATTGATGGCGATGCGGAAACGCGCATACAGCGCATACACCTTGTTGCCGGATACCAGCACTTCATACGGCAGGTGCGCGGTCGATTTCACGTCGTGGAAATCGATCTCGGACATGATGAAGGTGTCGTCCTTGTACTTGTCGTCGCTCTTCAGCGCCACGCCGAACACAGTCTCTTCCTTGCCCGGCACATCGACGCGGTACACCTTGCTCACGCCATTCTGGTTGGCCGACAGTTTCGCATCCACCGCCTTCACGGCTGCTTCATAGCTATCGTAGGTCGCCAGCTTGCTCGGCTCGTCGAAATACTCCATGCCGAACATGTAGTGATACTTGCGCGCCTGCTTCTCGGTCAGGCCCTTGGCACCGAATTCCTCAACACGCCCCAGCGCCTTTTCCAGTGCAGCAGACACATCGGAAAGATCGCCCTTCATGCGGTACACGTAAGACATGTACACGGGATTGGTATAGCTGACCTGCACATCGTTACCGGCAGCCGTCACCGAGACGCGTTGTACCGCGCCGTAGCCGCCGAAGTCGGAGGCTGCGGCATTCTGTTTCAGCGCGTCATTGGTGACGACGATGATGTTCGCGGACGGGTAAGGCGCGTATTCGCCGACCACCGTGAAACCCGCTGCGCTCAGCGCGTTCTTCACTTGAACGGTTTTTTCGGCAACCGTGCCTGCACTGGTGGAAGCCAGCACAAAAGGCTTGAGCTTCACATCGGCTGCTTGCGCAACCCATGCACCACACAGCAACGCTATGGACAACAACACCCTACTCATCCCTTGCACCATCTTCTCTCTCCCTGTTGTAGTTGGACTGCAAAGCGAAACTAGTTCTGTTGCGGATGGAACCACGCCAGTTTGTCGCGCAGGGTGACCACACCGCCGACGATGATGAGGGTGGGCGCCACAGGCTTCTCACGCTCGGCGATGCCGGGAAGCGTGGCCAGCGTGCCGGTGAAAACGCGCTGTGTGGGCTGCGTGCCGTGCTGCACGATGGCGATGGGCGTCGTATCCGGCATGCCGTGTTCGATCAGCTTGCCGCATAGCTCAGCCAGGCCATGCAAGCCCATGTACACCACCACGGTCTGACGCGGACGAGCCAATTGCTCCCAGTCCAGGTTCATTGAACCGTCCTTGAGATGGCCGGTGACGAACAGGCAGGATTGCGCATGGTCTCTGTGCGTCAGCGGGATGCCCGCGTAGGACGCGACGCCTGCCGCCGCCGTGATGCCGGGCACCACCTGGAACGGGATGCCGTGTTCCGCCAGCTCTTCGATCTCTTCGCCGCCGCGACCGAAGATGAACGGATCGCCGCCCTTCAGGCGCAGCACACGCTTGCCTTCCTTGGCCAGACGCACCAGCAGCAGGTTGATCTCTTCCTGCGGCAAGGCATGGTCGGCGCGGCGTTTGCCGACATAGATACGCTCGGCATCGCGGCGCGTCATCTCGACGATGGGCTTGGACACCAGCGCGTCGTACACCACCACATCGGCCTTCTGCATCAGGCGCAGCGCGCGGAAAGTGAGCAGATCGGGATCGCCGGGACCGGCACCGACCAGATACACCTCGCCGCGCACGATATTGTCCTCGTCGGCCAGCATCTGTTGCAGCATGGCTTCCGCAGAGGCTTCATCACCGGTCAGCACCTTCTCCGCGACCACGCCGTCGAACACGTTCTCCCAGAAGATGCGGCGCTTGGCCGGGTTGGTCACGCGCTGCTTCACCTCTTCGCGGAAACGCTCGGCGAAACCGGCGAGGTTGCTGTAGTTCTGAGGGATCACGGTTTCCAGCTTGCCGCGCATCATGCGCGTCAGCACCGGTGATGCGCCGCCGCTGGAGAACGCCACCATCAGCGGCGAACGGTCCATGATGGCCGGCATGATGAAGCTGCACAGCTCGGGATCGTCCACCACGTTGACCGGGATGTTGCGCGCCTGCGCCAGTTCGGACACCTGTTTGTTCACTTCCCTGTCATTGGTCGCAGCGATGATCAGTGCAACACCTTCCAGATGCGACGCATCGAAACGCGCGATGACAGCCTCAACATTGGCGTTCGCTTTCAGCTCTTCGTCGATCTCCGGCGCGACCACGCGCACCTTGGCACCGGCATCGAGCAATACGCCCGCCTTGCGTGCACCGACCACGCCACCGCCGACCACCAGACACAGGCGGCCTTTGACGTTCTGGAATACCGGCAGGTAATCCATTTACTGGATCGCCTTCAGGATCAAAGGCACCAGCGCTTCCGGCAGCTTGATCTTGCCAGCCAGAGCGAACTCGTGGGCGCTGTCGGACATCTTGTCCCAGGTCTTCTTGATGATGAGGATCCACTTCTCCTCGCTGTAGTCCGGCTTCATCTCGGCGAAATGCAGCATGTAATGCTCGATGAAGCACAGGTCGACCACGTCTTCCATCAACTGCGTCTCGGGATTGCTCTTCAGGTCTTTCTTGCCGACGATGGTCTTCACGCGTGCGATCATCTCGTCGTCGTAGCCGACTTCCTTCATCAGCGTGCCGGCAGTTTCGGCGTGGAACTTGTACAGGTTGGTGCGCCACAGCATGTAACCCTTCTTGTCCATCGGGTAGTCGCTACGCGGGCTCTTCCAGCGCTGGATGTGTTGCGCGCGGCAGGCCAGCTTCACCGCTTGCGACGCGTCCGGGGCGAAACGCTCCTGCATCTCGGTCATGCGCTGTGCGTACAGCAATTCTTTCGGGTAGGTCTTGCCTTCGAACACTTCCAGATTGGGATCTTCGGAATTGGCTTTGTCGAATGCCGCGATGGCGGCCTGGTACAGGCTTGCGTTCATAGTGCTTTCTCTTTCATGGATGTTGAGTTCAGAGCCTCGCCCTTGCAACGGCGGATGAATCCGACGAAGCGGGTCGCCCAATAGCAACTGCCGATGGTGCGCAGGTGCGTGTATGAGGCCAACAGGTTGTTGATGATGATGCCGTCTCTATCCCCGTTGATGCCGTGGCCGCGCTCAACATGGTAAGCGAAGCGACTGTCAGGCGGAAGGTTCTCCAGACTCGAATAGTGGAACTCGTGTGCGCGAATCAAACAATTGTTTCTCACGTTCGCCCCCTCGCCCTCTGGGAGAGGGTTGGGGTGAGGGTTCGTTCCGGGACGCGGCCAGGGATGTTCAGCGTCTTCCTTCAGGTGCACATAACCGCGACCGATCGGTTTGGCATGCATCTGCACGTCGCCGGGGATGGCGCCGACCATGTCGAAAGTGCGGCCTTCGTAAGTGAGACTGCGCGACAGGTACATCAGCCCGCCGCACTCCGCATACGTCGGCATGCCACCGGCGATAGCCTGCCTGATCTCGCCGCGCATGGCCGTGTTGGCTGCCAATTCAGTGGCACAGGTTTCGGGGAAGCCGCCGCCGATATACAGACCGTCAACTTCCGGCAGATGCGCGTCACGCAAGGCGTCGAACGGCACCAACTCGGCCCCTGCCGTTTCCAGCGCATCCAGATCGTCCGCGTAGTAGAAGCCGAAAGCGCGGTCGCGCGCGATGCCGATGCGCACTTTGTCGCCATAAGGCAATGCGCTGACCGATGCCTTGTGCGGTGTCGGTAGAGGTTCCTTGCGCGACAGTTCGAGCAGTTTGTCCAGATCGACCTGCTCGGCGATGGCTTCGCCGATCTGCTTGATCTTGGCATTCGCCACATGCGATTCATTGCTGGGCATCAGCCCCAGATGACGCTCGACAATGGACAGGCGTTCATCATGCTGGATGGCACCGATCACCGGTACGTCGGTGTAGTGCTCGATGACCTGCCGCAGTTTGGATTCGTGACGCTTGCCGCCGAGGTTGTTGAGGATCACGCCTGCGATGTTGATGTCCTTGTCGAAGGCCTGATAGCCGAGGATCAGCGGTGCGATGCCGCGCGTCATGCCGCGCGCATCGATGACCAGCATCACCGGCAGGTCGAGCAGCTTGGCCAGTGCGGCGTTGCTGTTGCTGCCGTCCAGCGCCAGACCATCGTACAAGCCCTTGTTACCCTCGACCAGATTCACTTCCGACGCATGGCGCGCGAAGGTCGCCACCACGTCATCGTTCTCCATCAGGTACAGGTCGAGGTTGCGGCAGGCATGGCCGGCGGCCTGGCCCAGCCACATCGGGTCGATATAGTCAGGGCCTTTCTTGAACGGCTGCACGGCATGACCGCGTGCGGCGAGCGCCGCACACAGGCCGATACTGACCATGGTCTTGCCAGAGGATTTATGTGCTGCCGAGATCAGCATACGGTTCATGGCAGCCTTTCTTGCAGGATCAGTCCGCGATATACGGCTTGTCCTGCGGCATGAAGTTCAGCACACGTACGCTGACGGTGGTGATGAGGAAAGCGATGGACAGACCACCCAGACCCAGCAGGAACTCGTAGATCGAGGGGCTGTAGGCGCTGATCTGGCCGTCGGCGAAAGTACTGCTCACTTCGTAGCCCGGGAACAACTGCAGCGGCCAGGCTTGTCCGCCGATGATGAACACGTACAGCAGCGCGAAGCCGCCGGTGACCACCAGCAACGAAGCCAGCGCCGTCCAGCGGTCACGCTGGATGCCCGGCGCATACAGCAGCACCAGCGGCACGATGTTGCCCAGCACGATGTAACCCCACCAGAACAGGCTCGGATACACGCCGCCATCCATCAGGATGAAACGCTCGAAGCCTTGCTGGTGCGAGAAATAGGCATTGGTGAAGTGATAGGTGGCGACCATGTACAACGAGCCGAGCACGAACACGCCGAGCAGATGCTTCTTGCGCTGCAGGATGGCCGGGGCGATCTCCTTCTCGTTCCACATGTAGATGCTGGTCTGCACCAGATGGAACACCGCCATGCCCCACGCGAACGACAGCACGATGAACATCGGCGGCAGCAAGGCCGAGCCGTAGGCCTGACGTGCGGTGAGGAAGGCGAAGATCAGACCGGTGCCGGTGGTCAGCACGAAGCGCCACACGAACACGCCGATACCGGCCATCTTGTTGTACGGGTTCATGCGGCGTTCCATCATGGTCCACAGATAGACCACCACCAAGCCGACCATGCCGGAATACAGCAGTACGTTCCAGGCGAACACCGAGGTCAGGTTGTAGTTGGTCGCGGCCACGATGATGCGGTCGGGACGGCCCAGATCCAGCATCAGTACGGTCAGGCCGCCGGACAACATGGCTATGGACAGCAGGCTGGCCAGCGGTGCGCGCGCCTTGTAGATGGCCTTGCCGAACACGGAGCCGATGGAGGCCACGTTCAGCACGCCGGAAGCGGCCACGATCAGGAAGATCGCGAACACGTGCGGCATGCCCCACACGATCTGGTTGTTCATGCCAGTGATGATGTGACCGTGCGATTCCATCATGTGTACGGCATACATGCCGGCCATGGCGACCAGGCCGCCGATGGCGAGCAGCAACCAGTACAAGCGGTTCTTGGTGCGCAGCGATTCGAGTGTAGGTGTAGAAGAAGCCATGTTCATAGTCCCTGATAACGGACGCCGGGGTTCAAACGCAGATCGGCACGGATCTGTACCGAAGCGACACTATGTACTTTCTGTGCGATCTCGCTGTTCGGATCGTTCAGGTCACCGAAGATGATCGCCTTGTTCGGACAGGCTTCGGAACATGCCGGCTTGCCGCCCACATCGATGCGATGCACGCACAGCGTGCAGCTCTCGACGGTGCCCTTGCCACGCGGCACGTCCGGGTTCTGGTCGTGCTGCGCTTCGTGCACGAAGGAACGCGCCTTGTACGGGCACGCCATCATGCAGTAACGGCAACCGATGCAGCGGTGCTTGTCGACCAGCACGATACCGTCCGCACGCTTCATGGAAGCGTTGGTCGGGCACACATCCACACACGGCGGATGCTCGCAGTGCTGGCACATCATCGGCAGCGATAGCTCGCGACCACTGCTGATGTCCTTGATCTCGATCTTGCGTATCCATTGCGAGTCGGTAGGCAGCGTACCGCCGGACAGACCGTTCTCGTTGTTGCAGGCAGTCACGCAATCGTTACAGCCCGGCTTGCACTGGTTGGTGTCGATCAGCATGCCCCAGCGCACCTTGCTGCTGGCGCCTTCGCTCTTACCCTGCGCCACGGAATACAGCATCATGCCCGATGCGATGGCGACAGCCGCCGCGCCCACCGAGGTCTTCAGGAATTGGCGGCGTTGGATATCGATCTCGCTCATTTCTTGTTCCTTTGCGCCAGCCATGCGCTCTTGCGGGTGCCGGAATGGCACTCGAAGCAATCCAGCTTCACCGCCTCGTATTTATGGCAGCCCACGCAGAAGCTGTCCTCACGCGCGATCACGCTGTTGTCCTTGGTGCTGGCGTGGCATTCGATGCAGTTCTTCAAGCTGTGCTTCTCGTCGCGGATACCACGGCGCAGCGCATCGTCGCGTCCGTGCTTGAGCAGATGCATGTGGTTCTTGCGCATCCACTGCGTATCTTCCACGCACTGCCCGCCCTTGCCGATATCCAGCTTGGGCGATGCCGCCTCGCCGGCCCAGGCCAGCGAGATACACAGCGTCATCAACAGGGATACGAGGAACTTCATCACTCACCCAAGCCCATCTGGATGTAGCCGGTCGGGCACACGTCAGCACAGATATGGCAGCCGACGCACTTGTCGTAGTCGGTCGCCACATAACGGCCCAGAGTGGATTCGGTCTTCTTCACACGGTAGACCGCGGTCTGCGGGCAGTACACCACGCAGTTGTCGCACTCGAAGCACATGCCGCAGCTCATGCATCGCTTGGCTTCTGCTACGGCTTCCTTCTCGCCCAGCACACCCAGACGGTCCTGGAAGTTGCCCAGCGCGCTTTCCTTGTCCAGCGTGATCACATTGCGCACGTTGCGCGGTGTGAAGCCGAAATGGCCGAGGAACAACTTGTCGTGCGGGATGATGTAACGGTCCGAACGGTTGTCGAAGTTGTGCACCGCCTGATTGGTGAAGCAGGTGCCGCGTGTCGGTTCTTCCATCGGCTTGGGATCCAGGCCCTTCTCCGCCATCTTGCGCAGCAGGTCGAACTGGTGCGCGTCGATCTTGGGACGCTTCTCCAGGTCCATGCCCAGCAGGAAGTTGTGGATGCCGTCGGCGGCGATGGAGCCATGACCGATGGCGGTGGTCAGCAGGTGCGGACGGATCACGTCGCCACCGGCGAACACGCCGGACTGGCCGCTCACCACATAGTTGCGGTCGGTGGAGACTGCACCCTTGCCGTTGTTGAATTCTTCCAGCCCGGTGAAGTCCACGGCCTGACCGATGGCGGACACGATCAGGTCGGCTTCGATGTCCTGCTCGCTGCCTTCGACGTTGTTGATCTCCAGACGGCCAGAGACGAACTTGGCTTCGCACTGCATCACGCGCAGTGCAGTGGCGCGGCCATCGGCACTGCGCACGATGCCGACCGGCACCAGCCCGCCCTTGATGGCGATACCTTCAGCCAGCGCCTGCTCGATCTCGTGCTTGTTGGCTTGCATCTTGTCGATGGGGAACACGGAGGTCAGCGTGACATCTGCGCCTTCCTTGGCGGAGATCTCAGCGACGTCGTGTGCCAGTTGACCCGTGATGGCCAGCTCGGTGTCGGTCGGGTTGGCCTGGCTGATGTGGCCCAGACGGCGCGCCACGGTCGCCACGTCGATGGAGGTGTCACCACCGCCCACCACCACCACGCGCTTGCCCACGTGTTGCAGACGACCATCGTTGAACGCCTTCAGGAAGGCGGTCGCGGTCACCACGTTCGGTGCATCGGAATCCGCGATAGGCAGCGCGCGGCCAGCCTGTGCGCCCATGCCGAGGAACACCGCATCGAACTCCTTGCGGATCTGTTCCATGGTGATGTCCTTGCCCACGTGGCACTTCATGCGGGTCTTCACACCCAGATCGAGGATGCGCTGGATCTCTGCGTCCAGCACGTCGCGCGGGGTACGGAAACCCGGGATGCCGTAACGCATCATGCCGCCGAGGAACTCGTGGTCGTCGAAGATGGTGACTTCGTGGCCCTTCAGCGTGAGCTGATAGGCAACGGACAGACCAGCCGGGCCACCGCCCAGCACGGCGATCTTCTTGCCTGTGGGGGCCACTTCGGGCTTGTTGAATTTCAGGTTGTTGGCGATCGCATATTCGCCGAGGAAGTGTTCGACAGAGTTGATGCCGACATGGTCTTCCACTTCGTTGCGGTTACAGCCGCTCTCGCACGGTGCCGGGCACACGCGGCCCATCACGGCGGGGAACGGGTTGGCTTCGGTCAGGCGGCGCCATGCATATTCCTGCCAAGGCATGATCGGTGTCTTGCCGTCTGCGCCCATCGGCACTTTCTCGGTGCCGCGCACGATGCCGAGGTAGCCTCGGATGTCTTCACCGGCCGGGCAGCTGCCCTGGCACGGCGGTGTGGACTGGATATAGGTCGGGCACTTGTAGGAATAGCTGGACTGGAAGATCTTCTCGTTCCAGCGCTTCACCTTGTTATCGCCGTCCTTGTAACGACGGAAGGTCAGATTTTTTGGGGTTTCGATTGTTGCCGACATCGCTATGCCTCCAGATTGAAGTTACTTATCGCCCAAGATGATCGCGTTACTGACCAACTGGTGTACACCGCCCACCATCCTGCGGTCGAAACCGTAGACGGGCATGATCTTTGAAAACTGTGTCTTGCAGATGGCGCAGATGGCTGCCATGTAGTTCACACCATGTTCCTGCACGGCCTGATTCAACACCTCCATGCGTGGCAGGGCCCCCTTCACACGCAAGTCCATCAGGTCGTCAGTCAGCAAACCGCCACCACCGCCGCAGCAGAACGTGCGCTCTCGCGTGGTGTTCGCGTCCATCTCGACGAAGTTGTTGGCCACCGCCTTGATGATGTTGCGCGGAATCTCGAACTGTCCGCCCGGCAGGTCGCCCATGCGCGAACCGCGCGCCACGTTGCACGAGTCGTGCATGGTGATGACGAATCTGTCGTTCTTGGACTTGTCGAACTTGAGCGCGTCGCGCTGGATCAGGTCCCAGGTGAACTCGCAGATGTGCGTCGGCTGCTTGTAACGGTGGTCGAGTTGCTTCTGCAGCATCTGTGCGAACTTGTCCGTTTCGTCCGCACCGTCGCCCACGCCGCTCAGCGTGTTCCAGAAACTGTACGCGACGCGCCAGGCATGGCCGCACTCACCCACCACGATGCGCTTCACGCCCAGTTCCAGCGCGGCCTCGCGGATGCGCAGCGCGATCTTGCGCAGTTGTTCATAGCTGCCGATGAACATGCCGAAGTTCGCGCCCTCGGAAGCCATCGAGGACAGCGTCCAGCTGGTGCCGGTGGCGTGGAACACCTTTGCATAGCCGATCAGGCCGTCGATGTGCGGTTCGGCGAAGAAATCGGCGGACGGTGTGATCAGCAGCACTTCTGCGCCCTTCACATCCAGCGGGAATTTGATGTCCAGACCGGTGTCTTCCTTGACGTCCTCTTCCAGACCTTCCAGCGTGTCGCGCAGGGCCGGCTCGGGCAGGCCGAGGTTGTTGCCGATCTTGTGCACCTTGCCGATGATCTCGTTGGAATACTTCTGGCCCATGCCGACCGAGGCAAGGATCTCACGCGCAGCCATGGTCACTTCGGCGGTGTCGATGCCGTACGGGCAGAACACCGAGCAACGGCGACATTCGGAACACTGGTGATAGTAGTTGTACCACTCGTCCAGCACCTCGCGAGTCAGGTCGCGTGCGCCGACCAGTTTCGGGAAATATTTTCCGGCGAAGGTGAAGTAACGGCGGTAGATGCTGCGCATCAGATCCTGACGCGCCACCGGCATGTTCTTCGGATCCTGCGTGCCGATGAAGTAGTGGCACTTGTCGGAACAGGCACCGCAATGCACGCAGGCGTCCATGTAGACCCGCAGCGAGCGGAACTTGCCCAGCAGATCGCCCATCTTGGCGATGGCCTTGTCGTGCCAGTCTTCCACCAGCTGGCCGGGGAAGCCCAGCGCTTCCTGGTGTTTGTCGTTGGCGATGAAGGGGCCCTTGCCTTCCATCGCGCCCGGCTTCAGCGCGGGGACGATGGGGATGGTGCGATAGGCTGGTGCGGTGTAGTCAGCCATCTTATTTCTCCGATTCCAACTTGCCGGCCCAGGCACTCAGGTGGCGATGCTCGCGACAATCGTCGGTCTGGTTGCGGGTGGGCGAAAAAAAGACTCCTGGTGCATGTAACAGCTTGCTTAGAGGGAAGAGCGCCAGGAGTGCGAAAACGAGGAACAGGTGCAGCAACAGCAGCGCATCAGACGGCA
>JAQUAD010000045.1 GCA_028687425.1 Sideroxydans sp. | reverse complement strand
CAGGCTTCCTTCAGATTTCCAGTCGCCCGGAACACCCTTGCCGTTCAGCTAACTCTTCCCCTTGCCGGGCGAGTAGAGGACTTTCACCTCCAAGTAAGTGCGCCCTGCCGGGCGCACCAAAAAAAAACGGGAGCCGAAGCTCCCGTTTTCCTTGCCGTACAGCTTGCTTATACAGCAGCCTTGCGAGCAGGGAGCTTTTCCTTGATACGTGCCGACTTGCCGGAACGATCACGCAGGTAGTACAGCTTGGCGCGGCGTACGTCACCGCGACGCTTGATTTCGATGCTGGCGATCAGCGGAGAGTAGCTCTGGAAGGTACGCTCGACGCCTTCGCCGGAAGATACCTTGCGCACGATGAAGCTGGAGTTCAAGCCCTTGTTGCGCTTGGCGATCACCACGCCTTCGAACAACTGCACACGCTTGCGCTCGCCTTCGATAACGTTCACGCCAACGACAATCGTGTCGCCAGGTGCGAAGTCGGGGATGGTCTTGTTCAGACGGGCGATTTCTTCTTTCTCAAGAATTTCGATCAGATTCATTTTGTTTCCTTTTCTTTTACGGAAGCTTGTTCCTGCTGATACTCAGCCAGCAGCCGAGCTTCCTGTTTAGTCAACTGGCGGTCTGCCAGTAAATCCGGACGACGTTCCGCAGTCCTGCCTAATGACTGCTTCAATCGCCACTTCTCTATCTCAGCGTGATGTCCGGACATCAACACTTCCGGAACGCCCTCGCCGTTATAAACCTCGGGCCGTGTGTAGTGTGGACAATCCAGCAGCCCTTCCACGAAGGAATCCTGCTGCGCCGATGCATCATCACCCAATACACCGGGAATCTGTCGCACCAGACTATCCATCACCACCATTGCCGCCAACTCACCACCGGACAACACATAGTCACCGATGGAAAGCTCTTCATCCACCTGGCTGCGCAACAGGCGCTCATCCACGCCTTCGTAACGACTCGCCAGCAAGATCAACCCTTCATCCCGCGCCAGCAGTTCCATCACCACTTCATGGGTGAGCTGCCTGCCCTGCGGCGAGAGGTGGATCACACGACTCTTCTTCGCACCGCTTGCGGCCTGCGCTGCTTTCGCTGCGCTGATCGCTTTTTCCAGCGGCTCCGCCAACATCACCATCCCTGGACCACCGCCATAGGGCCGATCATCGATGGTGCGGTAGTTGTCGGTCGTGAAGTCTCGCGGATTCCACGCCTGCAACGCGAACTGCCCCTTTTCTGCCGCCCGCCGGGTCACCCCGTATTGGGTGATCGCTTCGAACATCTCGGGGAACAACGTAATGACGTCGAACCTCATTTAAGGTAATCCGCCTGCCAATCCACCCTGATCAGTTTGCCGGCCAGATCGACATCCTGCGCGACGCTGTCGATGAACGGGATCAGCAGCTGTCCGTGTTCGCCTTGCACCACCAGCACATCATTGGCACCGGTCTCCAGCAGGTTCTCCACTGTGCCCAGCATCTCATCCTGCAGGTTCCGCACCGTCATGCCGATCAGGTCGGACCAGTAATACTCGTCCTCATCCTCTTCCGGCAACTCCGCACGGGGCACTGCGATCAACTGGCCCTTCAGCTTTTCAGCTGCAGTACGGTCTGGCACGCCTTCCAGCTTGGCGACGAGCACCTTGCCGTGCACTTTTGCATCCAGCACCTTTGTTGGGCGCCAAGCCGCTTCGTTTCCTGCATACCAAATGTCGTAATCAAGCAGGCTATCCAGATATTCGGTGAAAGTCTGTACCTTCACCCAGCCCTGTATGCCCTGTGCCGCTACGATCTTTCCCATGACAACCATGGGACTTGCCTCATCAGGCCTTTGCAGCTGCACCGGCTTTTTTAACCAGACGGCTTACAGTCTCGCTCAACTGTGCACCCTTGTCTTGCCAGTGCGTCACGCGATCCAGCGCAATACGCAGACCCTCGGAGCCTTCAACGGCCAGCGGGTTGTAGAAGCCGACGCGCTCGATGAAACGGCCATCGCGACGGTTGCGGGAATCCGCAACGACCACGTTGTAGAACGGACGATTTTTCGAACCGCCGCGAGAAAGACGAATGACTACCATAATGATTTCCGATATAAAAAGTTGATCTGGCCCGTGCCAAAGGGCGCGAATTCTACGACACCTTGCCGAAGTAAGGCAAGGACAGAATTTTTCAGAGAAATCAGCGCTGCAGGATGACCTGCAGGACGAATTGGGTGCCCAGATAGGCCAACAGCAGGAAAGCGAAGCCGCTCAGGGTCAGGCGCACCGCAGTATGACCGCGCCAGCCGTAGAAGTGGTGTCCCACCAGCAAGCCGCCGAATACCAGCCACGAGAGCAGTCCAAACAATACTTTATGTGTGAATTTGAACGGCTGCCCGAACACCTCTTCCGAGAACAGGATGCCGGAGACTACAGTCACGGTCAGGATCACAAAGCCGATACCGATGACGCGGAACAGCAGGGACTCCATGGTCATCAGCGGCGGCAGACTCTTCAACACCCCGGGTAACCTGGCGTGATGCAAACGCTTTTCGACCAGCGATATCAGCCCGGCATGCAAGGCTGCGATAGTGAACAAGCTGTACGCCAGCATCGCCATCAGCACATGGGTGTCGAACAGGCCGGATGGCGGTTGTGACAGGATGTGCCCGACCGGGAACCAGGCCGGCAATAGCACGCTGACAGCAGCCAGCGGCAACATCAATGCCAGCAAACCCGAAAGCGGGTAGAACAGTCGCGCCACCCAGTAGATCATCACGGTCAGCCACAAGATCAACGACAAGGCGTAGGTCACACCCAGATTCAGCGCACCCCACACGAACAACGATTGATAAAGCAAACCACCGTGCAGCAACAACGGCAGGATCACCGCGAACCCGAGCGCACCACGGTTCTTCTGTTCGGCGGTTCCAGCTGCCTGGGCGCGCCAGAACAGGAAAGCCAATACAGCGTACAGGGCGAAAGTCAGCAGAGGCAGAGCTTGGTTCGACATGAAGAGTGAGGATGTTTTAGACTGTGCGGATTCTACACCAAGTCACTCAGGCATCATGCTCGACAATCTCACACAACGTTTCACAGGCATCATCAAGAACCTGCGCGGACAGGGCCGCCTGACTGAAAGCAACATCCAGGACGCATTGCGCGAAGTGCGACTCGCGCTGCTGGAGGCCGACGTCGCGCTACCAGTTGTGAAGGAATTCATCGCCAAGGTGAAAGAAGCCGCGCTGGGCGAGGAAGTCATCGGCAGCCTGACACCGGGACAAGCGCTGATCGGTGTGGTGAATCGCGAATTGACCAAGCTGATGGGCGAAGCCAATGTCGGCATCAATCTCGCTACCGTACCGCCCGCCGTGATCCTGATGGCAGGTTTGCAGGGTGCAGGTAAAACCACCAGCAGCGGCAAGCTGGCAAAACTGCTCTCCGAGCAGAACAAGAAGAAAGTGCTGCTGGTCAGCTGCGACGTGTATCGCCCCGCCGCTATCGAGCAGCTGCGCACGCTGGCCGACCAGCTCAAGATCGACTTCTTCCCTTCAGACGTCACGCAAAAGCCGCAGGCCATCGCGCTTGCCGCGCATGACTGGGCAAGGAAGCATCATCACGACATCCTGATCGTCGACACCGCCGGCCGCCTAGCCGTGGACGAAGCAATGATGGCCGAGATCAAGGACCTGCACGGCGCGTTAAAACCGATCGAGACCCTGTTCGTGGTCGATGCGATGACCGGCCAGGACGCCGTGAATACCGCCAAGGCCTTCGGCGAGGCCTTGCCGCTGACCGGCGTCATCCTCACCAAGCTGGACGGTGATGCTCGCGGCGGTGCGGCGCTGTCGGTACGCCAGATCACCGGCAAGCCGATCAAATTCGTCGGCGTCAGCGAGAAACCGAACGGCCTCGAAGCGTTCCACCCCGAACGTATGGCGCAGCGCATCCTCGGCATGGGCGATGTGTTGTCGCTGCTGGAAGAAGCGCAACGCAACGTGGATCTGGGTGAAGCCGAGAAGCTGGCCAAGAAGATGCACAGCGGCAAGGGCTTCGACCTCAACGACTTCAAGATGCAAATCGTGCAGATGAAGAAGATGGGCGGCATGTCCGCGCTAATGGATAAATTGCCCGCTCAACTCGCGCAAGCTGCGGCAGGCGCCAAGGTCGACGAGCGTCAGATCAACCGCACCGAAGGCATCATCAACTCGATGACCCCCTGGGAGCGCAGCCATCCCGAGCAGATCAAGGCATCGCGCAAGAAGCGCATCGCGGCAGGCTCCGGCGTGCAGGTGATGCATGTGAACCAGTTACTGAACCAGTTCGAGCAGTCGCAAAAGATGATGAAGATGTTCAGCGGCAAGGGAATGATGAGCAAGATGATGAAGTCCATGGCAGGCAAAAAATTCCCGGGAATGAGATAAGCAAGGAAAGAAACGATGACCATCAAAGCAATCATATTCGACGTAGACGGTACACTGGCAGACACCGAGGACGGCCACCGCAAATCCTTCAACAAGGCCTTCGCCGAGAACGGGCTGGACTGGAACTGGGATGTCGCGCTGTACGACAAGCTGCTGAAGGTGACCGGCGGCAAGGAACGCATCAAGTATTTCGTCTCCGACTTTTTGACCGGCTATGAGAAACCGGCCGATTTCGAGGAGTTCGTGAAACACCTGCACAAGGTGAAGACCGGCCACTACACCGCCATGTTGCGCGAAGGTGCGATCCCCTTGCGCCCCGGTATCAAGCAACTGATCCAGGACGCCCACCAGGCCGGCATCAAACTCGCCATCGCCACCACCACCACGGCGGAGAACGTGACTGCCCTGCTGGAAGTGGGACTGGGCAAGGACTGGGAGAAATACTTCGCAGCCAATGGCTGTGGCGACATCGTGCCGCACAAGAAACCCGCTCCCGACATCTACATCTGGGTATTGGACAAACTGGGTCTCAAGGCCGAGGACTGCATCGCGCTGGAAGATTCCAACAACGGACTGCGCTCTGCGCTGGCGGCCGGCATCAAGACCTATGTCACCACCAACCCATACACCCACCGACAGGATTTCGTCGATGCCGCCGCCGTGCTGGACGACCTGAGCGATCTGCCTGCGTTCTACCGCCTGGCTGGCCTGCCGCTTTAGGCATTCCGCCGGTTTCCTGCTAATCTTGCGGACAATTTCAATTGTCCGTGAATCACCATGCAAGGTTATCTGAAACGCATCCTGACAGCCCGCGTCTACGACGTGGCCGTTGAAACACCGCTCGAACTCGCGTCCGATCTTTCGGCGCGAACCGGCAACAGCATCCTGTTCAAACGCGAGGACATGCAGCCCGTGTTCTCGTTCAAGCTGCGCGGCGCCTACAACAAGATGGCGCAACTCACCCCCGAGCAATTGCAGCGCGGCGTGATCGCCGCCTCGGCAGGCAACCACGCGCAGGGCGTGGCGATGTCCGCAAACCGCCTCGGCTGCAAGGCCACCATCGTGATGCCCACCACCACGCCACAGGTGAAGATCGACGCGGTCAAGCATTTCGGCCAGCGCGCTGTGGAGATCGTGTTGCATGGCGACAGCTACAGCGATGCCTGTTCCCACGCTTACGCACTGGAAAAGGAAAGACAGCTCACCTTCGTGCACCCCTTCGACGATCCGGATGTGATCGCCGGCCAGGGCACGGTCGCGATGGAAATCCTGCGCCAGCGTCAGGCACCCATCCACGCCATCTTCTGCGCCATCGGCGGCGGCGGATTGATCGCCGGCGTGGCCGCCTACGTCAAACAGGTACGTCCCGACATCAAGGTGATCGGCGTGCAGACCACCGACTCGGACGCGATGGCGCGTTCGCTGAAGTCGAAGAAGCGCGTCACGCTCAACGACGTCGGCCTGTTCTCGGACGGCACCGCGGTGAAGCTTGCGGGCGAAGAGACGTTCCGCGTATGCAAGAAATACGTGGATGAAGTGATCCTGGTGAACACCGACGAGGTGTGCGCCGCGATCAAGGACGTGTTCCAGGACACACGCTCCATCCTGGAACCGGCGGGCGCTCTGTCCGTGGCGGGTGCCAAGGCCTATGCCAAACGCGAAGGTCTCAAAGGCGAGGCGTTGGTCACCGTATGCAGCGGTGCGAACATGAACTTCGACCGCCTGCGCTTCGTGGCAGAGCGCGCCGAGATCGGCGAGAAGCGCGAGGCCATCCTGGCCGTGACCATCCCCGAGACGCCGGGCAGCTTCCGCAAGTTCTGCTCGCTGCTGGGCAAGCGCAATATCACCGAGTTCAATTACCGCTATGCCGATCCGTCGGCGGCGCAGGTATTCGTCGGCATCCAGGTCAAGGATCAGTCCGAAACCAGCGACCTGATCGACAAGCTCCAGCGCAACAAGCTGCCGGCACTGGACCTGTCCGACAACGAGATGGCCAAACTGCATCTGCGCCATCTGGTCGGCGGCCACGCGCCCGATGCGAAGGACGAGATCCTGTTCCGCTTCGAGTTCCCGGAACGCCCCGGCGCCCTGATGAACTTCCTCAACAGCATGAGCCACAACTGGAACATCAGCCTGTTCCACTACCGCAACCATGGCGCTGATTATGGTCGCGTGCTGGTCGGCATGCAGGTGCCGCGTCAGGACAAGAAGGCGCTCAAGACCTTCCTTGATGCGCTCGGTTACCGCTATTGGGACGAGAGCGACAATCCGGCTTACCGCCTGTTCCTGGGATGAGCGATGCGCGCGACGCATATCCGTGCCGCGCTTTTTCTCATGATTTGCCAGCATTAACTCGAAGTTGATCTCTGTTCCGTTAATAATGGCGAACGTTCGCCGCTTTGTAGACAATCTAGTAGGGGCTTATGGACATCCAAGCTAGGAAGCAGACCCTCCGGCAACGTATAATCGCCGCCCGCGAAAATCTGGCCGCCTCTGATCGCCTGCATCTGAGCAAGAAGATATTGAGCTCGGTCAGCAGCTTGCCTGCATACCAGCAAGCTTCGACGGTGCTGGCATATCTGAACTTCGGAGCGGAGCTGGATACGGAACACTGGGTGGAACATGCCCTGCGCGACGGCAAGCGTGTGTTGCTGCCGCGCGTGAACAAAGCCAGCAAACAGCTGGAGCTGTATCAGGTCAGCGAACTGCAACAAGACGTGGCAGCAGGTTCGTGGGGTATACGCGAACCGCTGCCAGAACGATGTATTAAAGAAGAAGCACCGGGAACGATAGATCTCATCTTGTTACCCGGTGTCGCATTCACCCGGGACGGGGGACGTCTGGGGTATGGGGGCGGTTTCTACGACAAACTGCTGGCACGCTTGCCGCACCGACCTGCTCTGGTCGCTGCCGCATTCGCGTTGCAGGTCGTCGCAGGAATCCCGCTGGAGGACACCGACCAAAGAATGGATTGGCTGGTGACAGAGAACGAAACAATATGTTGTAACCGAGAGAGAGAGTAAGCGATGGCGACACAGATACCTGACTACGATCCGCAAGAGACCCAGGAATGGCTGGAATCACTCCAGTCCGTACTGGAAAAAGAAGGCGCACAACGCGCCCACTTCCTGCTGGATCAACTGATCAACCATGCGCGACTGGCTGGCGACGACATGCCGATCAGCGCCACCACCCCCTACATCAATACCATTCCGGTAGACAAGGAAGAGCGTTCTTCCGGCAACCATGAGCTGGAGCACCGCATCCGCGCGCTGACACGCTGGAACGCGATGGCCATCATCCTGAACGCGAACAAGGTGTCTTCCGAGCTGGGCGGCCACATCGCCAGCTTTGCCTCGGCCGCTACTTTGTATGACGTCGGTTTCAACCATTTTTTCCACGGCCACTCCAAGGACCACGGCGGTGATCTGGTGTACTTCCAGGGCCACTGCTCGCCAGGCATGTATGCACGCGCCTTCCTCGAAGGCCGCCTGACCGAAGACCAGCTGCGCAAGTTCCGCCAGGAAGTGGACGGCGACGGTCTGTCTTCCTATCCACACCCGTGGCTGATGCCGAACTTCTGGCAATTCCCCACCGTGTCCATGGGCCTCGGCCCCTTGATGGCGATCTATCAGGCGCGCTTCATGCGTTACCTGCAGCACCGTGGTCTGGCGCAGACCGACGGCCGCAAGGTATGGGCTTTCCTCGGCGACGGCGAGACCGACGAGCCGGAATCGCTGGGTGCGATCTCCATGGCCGGCCGCGAAGGTCTGGACAACCTGATCTTCGTGATCAACTGCAACCTGCAACGTCTGGACGGCCCGGTGCGCGGCAACGGCAAGATCATCCAGGAACTGGAAGGCGTGTTCCGCGGCGCAGGCTGGAACGTGATCAAGGTCGTGTGGGGTCGCTGGTGGGACCGCCTGCTGGCCAAGGACAAAACCGGCCTGCTGGCCAAGCGCATGATGGAAGTGGTGGACGGTGAATACCAGACCTATAAATCCAGGGATGGCGCCTATGTGCGTCAACACTTCTTCGGTAAATACCCCGAGCTGCTGGAGCTGGTCGCCGACATGTCCGACGACGAGATCTGGCACCTGAACCGTGGCGGCCACGATCCGTTCAAGGTGTTCGCAGCCTACTCAGCAGCTACCAAGCACAAGGGACAGCCTACCGTGATCCTGGCCAAGACCGTGAAAGGTTACGGCATGGGCTCTTCGGGCGAAGCACAGAACCCGACCCACCAGCAGAAGAAGATGGATGAGGAATCGCTGCGTCGTTTCCGCGACCGCTTCAACATCCCGGTGTCCGATGCCGATCTGCCCAACCTGCCGTTCGTGCGCCCGGCGCCGGACAGCCAGGAAGCGAAATACCTCAAGGAACGCAGCATGGCGATGGGCAACATCCCTGCCCGCGACCCCTTGGCACACCCGCTCAACATCCCGACACTGGATGCATTCGATGCGCTGCTGAAATCCAGCGAAGAGCGCGAGTTCTCCACCACCATGGCCTTCGTGCGCCTGCTCGGCACACTGGTCAAGGACAAGGCCATCGGCAAGCAGATCGTGCCCATCGTGCCGGACGAGTCCCGCACCTTCGGCATGGAAGGCATGTTCCGCCAGCTCGGCATCTTCTCGCAGGTGGGCCAGCTGTACACCCCGCAGGATGCCGACCAGCTGATGTACTACAAGGAATCCGAATCCGGCCAGATACTGCAGGAAGGTATCAACGAAGCCGGCGGCATGGCTGACTGGATCGCTGCCGCGACCTCATACGCCAACCACGGCACGGCGATGATCCCGTTCTACATCTATTACTCGATGTTCGGTTTCCAGCGTGTCGGCGACCTTGCCTGGGCAGCGGGCGACCTGCGCGCACGCGGCTTCCTGGTCGGCGGTACCGCTGGACGCACCACGCTGAACGGCGAAGGTCTGCAGCACCAGGATGGTCATAGCCATCTGCAAGCCGCGATGATCCCGAACTGCGTTTCCTATGACCCGACCTTCGCCTACGAACTGGCGGTGATCGTGCAGGACGGCATGCGCCGCATGTATCAGGATCAGGAAGACGTGTTCTATTACCTGACCGTGATGAACGAGAACTACACCCACCCGGCCATGCCCAAGGGTGCAGAAGAAGGCATCATCAAGGGCATGTACAAGTTCAGCAGCACCAAGGCCAAATCCAAGACCAAGGTACAGTTGCTGGGCAGCGGCACCATCCTGCGCGAAGTCATCGCAGCGGCCGAACTGCTGGAGCGCGATTTCGACATCTCCTCCGACATCTGGAGCGTGACCAGCTTCAACGAACTGCGCCGCGACGGTATCGATTGCGAACGCTGGAACATGCTGCATCCGGAAGCCAAGGCACGCGCCAGCTACGTCGAACAATGTCTGGACGACAAGACCCCGGTGGTGGCCGCGACCGACTACATCCGTTCTTACGCCGACCAGATCCGCCCCTATGTGAAGGCCAGCTACAAGACCCTGGGCACGGACGGTTTCGGTCGTTCCGATTTCCGCAAGAAACTGCGCCAGTTCTTCGAAGTGGATCGCTACTACGTCGCAGTCGCTGCGCTGAAGGCTTTGGCCGACGCAGGCAGCATCGACGCAAGTGTGGTCAGCAAGGCGATCAAGCAATACCAGATCGACGCTGACAAGCCGAATCCCACCACGGTGTAAGCGAGGAGAACGACGTGGCAGAAATCAAGAACGTATTGGTACCGGACATCGGCGGCTTCAAGGGCGTCGAGGTCATCGAAGTCGGCGTGAAGGCTGGCGAACAAGTCAGTGCAGAACAGACGCTGATCACACTGGAGACCGACAAGGCGACCATGGATGTGCCCGCGCCCTTCGACGGTGTGGTGAAAGAACTGAAGATCAAGGTCGGCGACAAGGTTTCCGAAGGCGATCTGATCGCGCTGGTCGAGGCCAGTGCCGGTGCAGCGCCTGCTGCATCTGCACCCGCGGCATCTGCAGCCCCTGCGCCTGTTGCTGCAGCGCCAGTAGCAGCACCTGCACCGGCCCCTGTTGCAGCACCCGCACCCGCGCCCGCAGTTGCCAGCACAGGTGGCAAAGCACATGCCAGCCCCTCCATCCGCCGCTTCGCACGCGAACTCGGTGTCGATCTGACACGCGTGCAAGGCAGCGCAGAGAAAGGCCGCATCACCAAGGAAGACGTACAGAACTTCGTCAAGCAATCGCTGGCAGGCGGCGGTGCGAGCAACAATGGCGGCGGTTCGCTGCCCGGCTTGTTGCCCTGGCCGGAAGTGGATTTCGCCAAGTTCGGCGAGATCGAATCCAAGCCGTTGTCGCGCATCAAGAAGATCTCCGGCGCCAATCTGCATCGCAACTGGGTGATGATCCCGCATGTCACGCAGTTCGAAGAAGCCGACATCAGCGAGATGGAAGCCTTCCGCAAACAGCTCAATGGCGAATACGCCAAGCAGGGCATCAAGATCACACCGCTGGCCTTCATGCTCAAGGCCGTGGCCGTGACCCTGAAGCACTTCCCGGACTTCAACGCTTCGCTGGATGCGAACGGCGAGAATCTGGTGCTGAAGAAATACATCCACATCGGCGTCGCCGTGGATACGCCGGACGGCCTGATGGTGCCGGTGATCCGCGACGTGGACCAGAAGGGCATCGCCCAACTGGCGCAGGAATTGATGGAAGTCAGCGCCCGCGCACGCGACAAGAAGATCACCGCGGCCGATATGCAGGGCGGATGCTTCACCATCTCCAGCCTGGGCGGTATCGGCGGCACTTCGTTCACGCCGATCATCAATGCGCCGGAAGTCGCCATCCTCGGCGTATCGCGTTCCAGCATGAAGCCGGTATGGAAAGACGGCGAGTTCGTGCCGCGCCTGATGTTGCCGCTGTCGCTGTCCTACGATCACCGCGTGATCGACGGCGCAGCCGGTGCACGCTTCACCACCTACCTTGCACACGTGCTGGCGGACGTGCGCAGAATGGCAGTCTAAACAGTGACCCAACCCATCGGCATCCTCGGCGGTACGTTCGATCCCATCCATCATGGGCATCTGCGTATCGCCCAGGAAGCGCTGGAACAATGCGGCATGTCGCAAGTGCGCCTCATGCCCAGCGGCACACCGCCGCATCGCGCCGCGCCGCAGGCACCCGCCAAGGTACGCTGGGAGATGGTGCGACTGGCAGTGAACGGGCATCCCGACTTCATGGTCGATGTGCGTGAAGTGTTCCGTACCGATCCTTGCTACAGCGTTGATTCGCTCACCGCACTGCGCGCGGAACTGGGCATGCAGCAGCCGCTCTGTCTCATCCTCGGCGGCGACGCATTCCTGCAACTGCATACCTGGCACGAATGGCAGCAATTGTTCACTCTGGCGCACATCGTGGTGTTGCAGCGCGCGGGCGGATTGCCGCTGGGCAATGCGATGGCGCAAGCCGACGAAGCACTGCAAGCCGAATACCGTGCCCGTCTCGCGCCCGGTGCACAGGCACTGCACGAGACCCCAGCCGGATCCATCTTCGTCGCCGACATGCCGGCGCTGGAGATATCCTCCACCGACATCCGAAGACGTTGCAGCGACGGAAAATCCATCCGTTATCTGGTACCGGATGCCGTTGCACACCATATCCAAACCAATCAGACTTACTCATCATGCTGAACGTAAAAGACAAGACCGCCGCCGTTGTCGCGGCACTGGAAGACATCAAGGCGATGGACATCCAGATCATCGACACGCGCAATTTCAACTCGCTGTTCGAGGCCATGGTGATCGCCAGTGCGCAGTCCACACGCCAGACCAAGGCGCTGGCTGACCAAGTGGAGAAAAAGCTGAAGGAGATCGGCGAGGACGTGATCGGCGTCGAAGGCGGCGACAGCGGCGAATGGGTGTTGGTCGATCTGGGCGACGTCGTGGTGCACATCATGCAGCCGGCCGTACGCGCGTACTACAACCTTGAAGAACTGTGGGGCGTCCAACCCAAGCTGCGCGCCCACGCCCCCGACACGTTACTGGCGAAGCCAGCCGATTGCGGGAGGGGGCGTCCAGCGGTCGTTCCCGCACCGGAGGGCTCCGCCCCACCGCGTCGCGACCGCACAGGCAAATGAAACTGCTGATCCTCGCGGTGGGCAACAAGATGCCTGCGTGGATCACAGAAGGTTTCAACGAATACGCCAAGCGCATGCCGCGTGAGGCAAGCATCTCGCTGCTCGAGATCAAACCGGAACCGCGCACTACCGGCAAGACTACCTCGCAAATCATGGAAGCCGAGGCGCAGCGCATCCTGGCTGCCCTGCCCGCTTCTGCACACTGCATCGCGCTCGACGAACATGGTGCGACACCCACCACCAAACAACTGGCACAGCAGCTGAAGGACTGGATGCAACAGGGCGGCGACGTCGCCTTCATCATCGGTGGCGCCGACGGCCTGCATCCGTCCGTCAAACAGCGCGCGCGGCAGCTGATGGCACTGTCCGCCTTCACCCTGCCGCACGGCATGGTGCGCGTACTGCTGGCCGAGCAGCTTTATCGTGCGCACTCGCTGATGCACAATCACCCCTATCACAGAGAATAAGACAGAGTCAGTCATGAGCATCAGCCACACACGCATCTATCTCGCCTCGCAAAGTCCGCGCCGCCGCGAACTGCTCAAGCAGATCGGCGTGCATTTCGATCCGCTGCTGCTGCGCAACGACCCGCGCCGCGAAGTGCACGTGGATGAGACACCGCTCGCGGGGGAACTGCCGGTCGACTACGTGCAGCGCATCTGCCGCGCAAAAGCCGAGGCAGGCTGGGAAGCGCTGCTGTTGCGGAAATTGCGCACCTACCCCGTGCTGGCTGCCGACACCACCGTCGCCCTGAACGGCAAGATCATCGGCAAACCTGAAGGCAACGAGCATGCGTTCCAGATACTGAGCGAACTCTCGGGCACCCGCCATCAGGTGCTGACCGCAGTTGCGATAGCATTACACGGTCGCGTGGAAATGAGACTGTCGACCACCCACATCACCTTCGCCGAACTGGACGAAGGCCGCATCCGCCGCTATCTGCTGACCGGCGAGGCGCACGACAAAGCGGGCGCCTACGGCATCCAGGGCGCAGCCGGCGCATTCGTGAAACATATCGACGGCAGCTATACCGGCGTGATGGGGCTGCCCCTGTGCGAGACGGTAGAATTGCTGCAATCTTTCGGAGTCTCCACCTCATGAATGAAGAGATACTGATCAACGTCACCCCGCAGGAAACGCGCGTCGCCGTGATGCAACAGGGCGTCGTGCAGGAACTGCATATCGAGCGCGGCAGCCAGCGCGGTCTGGTCGGCAACGTCTACGTCGGCAAGGTGAAGCGCGTGCTGCCCGGCATGCAGTCCGCCTTCATCGACATCGGACTGGAGCGCTCGGCCTTCCTGCATGTGGCCGATATCTGGGAGAACCGCATCAACGGCGACGCGGCCAAGCCCATCGAAAAAGTGCTGTTCGAAGGCCAGAGCGTGCTGGCACAGGTGATCAAGGATCCGATCGGCAGCAAGGGCGCGCGCCTTTCCACACAATTGAGCTTCGCCGGTCGCCTGCTGGTCTACCTGCCGCAGGAAGCGCATATCGGCGTATCGCAACGCATCGAGAACGAGGAGGAACGCGAGACGCTGCGTGCCCGCCTGCAGCAACTGCTGCCGCCGGAGCACAACGGCGGCTACATCATCCGCACCATGGCTGAGGGCTCGACCGACGAAGAGATGCGCACCGATGTGGCCTATCTGGACAAGCTGTGGAGCAAGCTGCAACAGCGTGCCAAACAACTTGGCGCGCCCGCCCTGCTCTATAAAGAACTGGATATCAGCCTGCGCGTACTGCGCGATTTCGTCGGTCAGGAGACCTCGCGCATCCTGGTGGATTCGCGCGACACCCACCAGCGCATGCAGGAATTCGCGACCGACTTCAGCAGCGCGGCGCTGGATAAATTGAGCCATTACATAGGCACGCGCCCCTTGTTCGATCTGTACGGCATCGAAGATGAGATCGAGTCGGCGCTGTCCAAACGCGTCAATCTCAAGTCGGGCGGTTACCTGATCATCGACCAGACCGAAGCGCTCACCACCATCGATGTGAACACCGGCGGCTTCGTCGGCGGCCGCAACTTCGACGACACCATCTTCAAGACCAATCTGGAAGCGGCACAGGTCATCGCGCGCCAACTGCGCCTGCGCAACCTGGGCGGCATCATCATCTGCGACTTCATCGACATGGACAGTCAGGAGCACCGCGACGGCGTGCTGGCGGAATTCAGCAAGATGCTGGCGATGGACCGCACGCGCATCAGCGTCAACGGCTTTTCCGCCCTCGGCCTGGTGGAGATGACCCGCAAGCGCACGCGCGAGAGTCTGGCCCATGTGCTGTGCGAGCCCTGCCCCACTTGCCAGGGACGCGGCGAGGTCAAGACCGCACAGACCGTGTGCTACCAGATCCTGCGCGAGATCCTGCGCGAGGCGCGCCAGTTCAATGCGCGCGAATACCGCATCCTTGCCTCACAGCAGGTGATCGACCTGTTCCTGGATGAGGAATCGCAAAGTCTGGCGCAGCTGTCCGACTTCATCGGCAAGCCCGTCTCGCTGCAGGTGGAGAATCTTTACAATCAAGAGCAATACGATGTCATCCTGATGTAGGGGTCGCGCGTTACTGGTCAGCCTTCCGGTTTTTTGTTTACAGGAACCCGGGCTCAAGGCAACAGCAACAGTGCGATTTCAAGCCGGCGCGAGCCGGCTTTTTTTTGTGTGTATCATTCCCGCATGCACCAGACGCACCATAAATCCCTGCTGTATTCGACATGCCTGCTGGCCATTCTGAGCCTGCCGGGTTCGGCATCGGCCGAGCTCAACAACCCGCTACCCGAGCTGGCCACCAGCGGCATTCAGCAGGCAGACGTCACACGAGAATACGTCTCGCAAAAATTCGTGACCCTGATCACCGGACTGGATCGCTTCTTCGGCGATGAACGTAATTTCCAGGAAAGCAATCACAGCGTGCTCCAGCTCGACCTCAACGAGCAATTCATGGCCGGCGGTCAGCGTGAGACCACACTGTCAGGTCGTATCAAACTGCACCTACCTTCGACCGAACATCGCTTGCACCTGCTGCTGGAGAGCGATCCCGAGCAGAATACCGCCGGCCCCGGTGCCGCCCAGAATCAGGCGCAACGCATCGGACCTTTCCGCGCGCCGGGAGAATACGGTCTGGCGCTGCGTGTCGAGGAAAGCGAAGAACAGGTTTGGCACACCAGCACCGACGTCGGCGTCAAATTGCATACACCGCTGGAACCCTTTGCACGCGCACGTGCCAGCCTGGTCATCCCGCTGGGCGAATGGCGCATGAAGCCTGCGCAATCGCTGTACTGGTTCAGCCAATCCGGACTGGGCGAGACCACGCAGATCGACTTCGAACGTCCGCTGGCCGAACAGACCCTGTTCCGCGCCACCAGCAGTGTCACCTGGCTGCATCTGCCGCAACGCTTCGACCTGCAACAGGACTTCACCATCTTCCACACGCTGGACGAAAAACGCGCACTGCAATACCAGCTCAGCCTGATCGGCGTGAGCAAACCCCAGTCCAGACTGGACGATGCCGTGCTGTCAGTGCTGTACCGTCGCCAGTTGCACCGGCGCTGGCTGTTCTTCGAATTCAATCCGCAATTGCATTTCCGTCACTCGCAGAGCTACGACATGGATCCGCTGCTCTGGCTGCGTCTGCAGATGCTGTTCGATGAGGAATAGGGGCAATATCACGCTCTTTTCACTTGTTGGAGCGGACGTATCGCCGTTTATCCTTTAGCCTCGAATCCATGTACAGGTGACTTATGTTGAACCGTTATTCCTTCCTGCTGCTTGCGTGTGCGATCAGCATCACCCCACTCTCCCACGCCCAGCCGGCACATGAGAGCGCGAAGGTGGAAGCCGCCGCCATCAATTCATTCATCAATGACCTGGCTGCCAAGAACGGCATCTACATGTCGATCCGCCGCATCGAATTCTTCTCCGACCTGGCGAAAGGACAGCAGCCGTTCGCTACCGTCGTCACTTGTTCAGACTCGCGCGTGCAGACCAACATGTTCTCGCGTGCGCCCGAAGGACAGCTGTTCATGATCCGCAACATCGGCAACCAGCTCACGACGGCCGAGGGTTCCGTGGAATACGGCGTACATCACCTGCACTCGCCTGTGCTGATGTTCGTCGGCCATTCGCGTTGCGGCGCCATCGCAGCCGTCAGCGGCAACTACTCGAAAGAATCGGAAGCCATCCGGCGCGAGCTGGACACCATCAACATCTCCTCCAACCTCAACAATATGGATGGCGTGCACGCCAATGTGCACAACCAGGTCAGCGCGGCGATGATCAAATTCGGGGAAGAGATGCGCAAGGGGGAGCTGGTGGTGATCGGCGCGGTGATGGACTTCGCCGATGACATGCACAGCGGCGCCGGCAAACTGCATATCATCAACGTGAACGGCGAGAGTGACCGCAAGAAGCTGGAGAACGTGAAAGCGCTGTTATCCGAGAAACGCCTGCGCCTGCGTTGACACACACCTCTCAGGGTTTCAGGCAGCTTTCCGGATCGATGTTGCTGCCGGTGACCGCCACCACCTTGTGACGTGATTGCGCCCCCTGCTTGAGTTCCACCTGTTTCAACGACACGCCGAAGGTATCGGCGATGAATCTGCATAACGCGCTGTTGGCCCGGCCTTCTATGGGCGGAGCAGCAAGGCGCACCTTCAACGCATCGCCATGCAAGCCTGCCACTTCACTGCGTTTGGCCCCCGGCTGCACGTGCAAGGTCAGCGTCAGCACGTCGCCATTGCGGCGATACCACTCGCTCACAGCAATCGCATCGCAGCCTGTTCCAGCCCGCCGACCAGTACGATCAGCAACAGCTGGCACAGCAACAGCAATACCAGAATGGACAGGTCCAGACTGCCGACCGTGGGTATGCGGCGGCGCAAGGGGTGTACGAACGGCTGATTGACAGCCGACAGCAGCGGCGCCAGCGGAGTACGGGGATTGATCCAGGACAGCACGGCCTCCAGCAGCAAACTGGCCATCAACAGATACAGACTCAACTTCAACAGTTTGACCAGCGTCCACAGCACCAAGCCGATCAGCGGAAAAGTATCGAAGGGATAGCCCTGCAAACCGAGAAAGGCCACCAGATAGATAAATTCGAAGCCAAAGGCCAGCAACAATGTCGCGCTATCCATGCCAGCAATCGCAGGCAGACGGCGGCGCAGCGGCAACACGATGAAATCGGTGATCGCCAGCACGAACTCGCCCAGCGGATTGCGCATCGGCACGCGCAGCCACACGGCGTGGAAGCGGAACAGCAACACGGCCGCAAACGGTTGCAGCAGCGCATCGACCAGGAACAACAAAGCTTCGCTCAGCATCTTCAATCCTTGCCCAGTTCGTCGCCCAGCTCTTTCGAGCGCGCCGCTGCCGCCTGCGCTGCGGCAACGATATGCGCGCGTACATTGTTCGACTCCATGCTTGCCAGCGCGCGTTCGGTCGTACCGTTCTTGGAAGTCACATTGGCACGCAATGTAGCCACATCCTGCTGGCTGCTGTCCGCCAGCTTGGCGGCGCCAATAAATGTGTCCAGCACCAGCTGCCGTGCCTGCAATTCATCCAGCCCCAGCTCCCGTGCCGCCTGCTGCATCGCCTCGATGAAATAGAACACATAGGCCGGGCCGCTGCCGGAAATGGCCGTCACGCTGTCCAGCAACGACTCCTCCTCTACCCATAATGTAGAGCCGACCGCCTCGATGATCGCCTCGGCGCGTTCGCGGCTGGTGGCGCTGACCGCTTCCAGCGCATACAGACCGGTCACACCGTGGCGGATCAAGGCAGGCGTGTTCGGCATGGCGCGCACGATGTTGCCGGTTCCCAGCCAGCGCGCGATGTCGCGCGCACGGATGCCGGCTGCGATGGAGATGACCATCTGCCCGGTCAGCAACGGCGCCAGATTGCGGCATGTGCTCTGCAACTGCTGCGGCTTCACGGCCAGCAGCAGGATCTCGCTGAACGGGATCGCATCGCTCATGTCCGTCGTGGCACGCACCACGAAATCATGATGCAGTTCCTGGCATCGCGCCTCATCCACCTCGACCACGCGGATCTTGGACGGGGCATAACCGCGCTTGAGCATGCCCCCGATCAGTGCCTTGGCCATATTGCCGCCGCCGACAAAACAGATGTTCATTGTTCAGCTCCGTAGTTTCTGGCACCGAAGATCGCGGTACCGATGCGCACGATGGTCGCGCCTTCCTGTATCGCCACTGCAAAGTCATGCGACATCCCCATCGAGAGTGTATCCAGACGCATGCCCTGCGCATTCATTGTTTCCAGCAATTCGCGCATCTGCACGAACGGTGCGCGTTGTCGCGCCGGATCGTCGGTCGGCGCGGGGATCGCCATGAGACCACGCAACTTCAATCGAGGCAACCGTGCAACATCCATTGCCAGTTGCAACACGGCTTCCGGTGCAACGCCGCTCTTGCTCGCTTCACCGCTCACATTGACCTGCAGGCAGATGTTCAAGGGCGGCATGGCTGCCGGACGCTGTGCCGACAGGCGCTCTGCGATCTTCAACCTGTCCACACCGTGCACCCATGCGAAGTGCTCGGCGACGGGGCGCGTCTTGTTGCTCTGGATCGGCCCGATGAAATGCCATTCCAGCGGCAAGTCGTGCAAAGCCCCGATCTTGTCCAATGCTTCCTGCAGATAGTTTTCACCAAAAGCTGTCTGTCCCGCCTGGTAGGCCTCGCGTACCGCTGCGGCCGAAAAGGTCTTGCTGACTGCCAGCAGATGCACCGCACCAAGCGGCCGCCCTGCGGCTGTTGCAGCTTCTGTTACAGCCCGCCTCACGGCTTGCAAGTTGGAAAGGATTGCAGTCATAATCCGGCGGCCTGCACGATGTTGGCGGTTGTTTAACGACTGGGGAATTATATATGGATATCACCGAACTGCTCGCCTTCGGCGTGAAGAACAAAGCCTCCGACTTGCACCTTTCCGCAGGCTTGCCACCGATGATCCGCGTGCATGGTGATATGCGTCGCATCAATCTGCCGCCGATGGACCACAAGGAAGTGCACGCCATGATGTATGACATCATGAACGACGGCCAGCGCAAGCATTACGAAGAGAACAAGGAAGTCGACTTCTCCTTCGAAGTCCCCAATCTCGCCCGCTTCCGTGTCAACGCATTCATCCAGAACCGCGGTGCCGGTGCGGTCATGCGTACCATTCCTTCCAAGATCCTGACACTGGAAGACCTGAACGCGCCACCCATCTTCAAAAGCATCGCCGAGAACCCGCGCGGCATGGTGCTGGTCACCGGCCCGACCGGCTCCGGTAAATCGACCACGCTGGCGGCGATGGTGAACCACATCAACGAGAACGACATGGGCCACATCCTGACCGTGGAAGACCCGATCGAATTCGTACACGAGTCCAAGAAGTGTCTGGTCAACCAGCGTGAGGTCGGCCCGCACACCCTGTCGTTCAACAACGCCTTGCGTTCCGCGCTGCGTGAAGACCCGGACGTGATCCTGGTCGGTGAAATGCGCGATCTGGAAACCATCCGCCTCGCCATGTCCGCAGCCGAGACCGGCCACCTGGTGTTCGGCACGCTGCACACCAGCTCTGCCGCCAAGACCATCGACCGTATCATCGACGTGTTCCCCGCCGACGAGAAAGAGATGGTGCGTGCGATGCTGTCCGAATCACTGCGTGCAGTGATCTCGCAGACACTGCTCAAAACCAAGGATGGCGCCGGTCGCGCCGCCGCGCACGAGATCATGATCTGTACCCCGGCCATCCGTAACCTGATCCGCGAAGCCAAGGTGCCGCAGATGTATTCCGCCATCCAGACCGGCGGCAACCTCGGCATGCAGACGCTGGATCAGTGCCTGACCGATCTGGTCAAACGCGGCGTGGTCGCTTCCGGCGAAGCACGCAGCAAGGCAGCCAACAAGGATCTGTTCCCCGCTTAAGCTGCTGCAGGGCATCACCGAATCAGGAGTAAACCATGGAAAGAAGTCAGGCCACCGAGCTCGTACACAATCTGCTGAAAGGCATGATCTCGCAGAAAGCGTCCGACCTGTTCGTCACCGCCGGCTTCCCGCCCGCGTTCAAGGTGGACGGCAAGATGACGCCGGTCTCGAATCAGATCTTGTCGCCACAGCACACGCAGGAACTGGCACGCAGCATCATGAACGACCGCCAGGCCGCCGAGTTCGAATCCACGCACGAATGCAACTTCGCCATCAGCCCGCCGGGCATCGGCCGCTTCCGCGTGAACGTGTTCATGCAGCAACAGAAGGTCGGTATGGTGCTGCGTACCATCACCACCAAGATCCCCAGTTTCGAAGAGTTGCGCCTGCCTGAAGTACTGAAGGAAGTCACGCTGACCAAACGCGGTCTGGTGATCCTGGTCGGCGGTACCGGCTCCGGCAAGTCGTCCACGCTGGCCGCCATGATCGGCTACCGCAACTTCAACAGCTTCGGCCACATCATTACCATCGAAGACCCGGTGGAATACGTGCACGAGCACAACAAATGCATCATCACCCACCGCGAAGTGGGTGTGGATACCGACAACTGGCACAATGCACTGAAGAACACCCTGCGTCAGGCGCCGGATGTGATCCTGATCGGTGAGATCCGCGACCGCGAAACCATGGAGTATGCCGTCGCCTTCGCCGAGACCGGTCACCTGTGCATGGCCACGCTGCACGCCAACAGCGCCAACCAGGCACTGGACCGCATCATCAACTTCTTCCCGGAAGAACGTCGCGAACAGTTGCTGATGGACCTGTCGCTGAACGTGAAGGCACTCATCTCGCAACGCCTGATCCCCAAGAAGGACGGCAAGGGGCGCGCCGCCGCGTTCGAGATCCTGCTCAACTCGCCGCTGATCTCCGACCTGATCTTCAAGGGCAAGGTACACCAGATCAAGGAAGTGATGTCCAAGTCTCGCGAGATCGGCATGCAGACCTTCGACCAGGCGCTGTACGACTTGCACGAAGCGGGCCTGATCAGCTACGAGGAAGCATTGAAGAACGCCGACTCGGTCAACGACCTGCGCCTGCGCATCAAACTGGAAAGCAATGAGACCAAGGACCGCGACGTGATGAGCGGCACCGAGCACCTCAAGCTGACCTGATGTCCTTCATTCAACGACAAACCGCCCCGAGGGCGGTTTTTTTTCGTCTGCCTGCCCGGCATCCTGACGCCCGGGAAATACAGTGAATTGCTTATTCAACAAACACCATGCTTGTTTGTATGCTGCGTTGCATGACTGTTCCGGTTCTTCAACGCAAGTCCAACTGTCAGGAGGCCATCATGAATTGCAATGTCGGTGGAATCGATCGCACTCTACGCATCGTTGTGGGCATCGTCTTGCTGCTCATCGGCTTGCTCACTCCGGTCGGGCCCGTGTGGCAGGCCGTCGCCCTGATCATCGCAGCCGTCGCGTTGATCACCGCATTCGTGCGCTTCTGCCCGGCCAACGCGATGCTGGGCATCAACACATGCAGCGACGCTGAGAAGAAAACGAAAGGCTGACGGCGGGTCGTCTAACGTGGCCGGTTGCTGCCCACCACGATCTTGTACTCGAACAGTCGGCACTCGATCGCGCCGTTGAACAGCGGCGTCCGCTTCGACGGCGTCAGCCGCATCAGCTTGGCGATGCGCAGGTCGCCGGTGAACAGATAGGCGTTCCAGCCGCCGAACTTCTTCTTCAGCGCATCGCCCAGTTGCGGATACAGTGCCGCCAGTTCGTCCTCGTCGCCCATGCGTTCGCCATAAGGCAGGTTGGCGACGAGGATGCCCGTCGCTTCCGGCGGCGAGGCTTCCAGCGCGTTGCACTGCTTCAGGTCCACGGTCTGGCGTATGCCCGCTTCTTCCAGATTCATGTGCGCCGCCTTGAGCGCATCGCCGTACAGGTCGCTGCCATGGATCGGCAATTCGCATACCGGCTTCTGCGCAGCGATGGCCGCCTCGCGCATCTCGTTCCACACCTTGGCATCGAAGTTCTTCAACTTTTCGAAAGCGAAGTGACGGCCTATGCCCGGCTGGATATTCAGCGACATCTGTGCCGCCTCGATCAGGAAGGTACCGCTGCCGCACATCGGGTCCAGCAAGGGCACGCCCGGCTGCCAGCCGGTCATCTTCAGGATGCCTGCAGCGAGGTTCTCGCGCAGCGGCGCGATATTGGTATGCGTGCGCACACCGCGCTTGTACAAAGCCTCGCCCGAGGTATCCAGATACAAGGTGAACTGGTCGCCCTGAAAGAAAGCATGGATGCGCATGTCCGGCTCCAGCTTGGCGACACTGGGCCGTTCCTTCTTCTCGGCGCGGAACTTGTCGCACACCGCATCCTTGATCTTGAGCGTGATGAATTCCAGGCTGGTCAGCGGACTCTTGATCGCCGTGACCTTGACCAGGATGGTGTGCTTCACATCGAACCAGCGCGTCCACGGCAGATCGTAGACAGCCTGATACACCTCCTGTTCTGTGCGGTAGGCGGACGGTGCTTTCACACGCCATAGCACGCGCGATGCCAATCGGCTTTGCAGGTTGATGCGGTAGCAGGTCGGCCAGTCACCGGAGAAGCCGACACCACCATCCGTCGCCTGTACGTCAGCAGCGCCGCATGACGTCAATTCATCAGAGAGCAGTTTTTCCAGTCCGCGCGGACAGGTAGCGAAAAAGTCAGGCATTTCAGAAAGGCTTCACAACAACAAGGATCACGACCGCCAGCAACACCAGCACCGGCACTTCATTGAAGAAGCGGAACCACACATGGCTGCGCGTGTTGCGATCCTCGGCGAACACCTTCACCAGATGGCCGCAGTACAGATGGTATGCGACCAGACCGGCCACGAAAGTGGTCTTGGCATGCAGCCAGCCGCCGGAGAAACCATAGCCGAACCACAGCCACAGACCGGTGATGACGGCCAGCGCACCGATGGGCGTGACGAATTTGTACAGCTTGCGCTCCATCAGTTTCAAGCGTTCCTTCACCGCCGCCTCTTCCGCCATCGCATGATTGACGAAGATGCGCGGCAGGTAGAACAGACCCGCGAACCAGCTCACGACAAAGAAGATATGGAATGCTTTAAGCCACAACATTTGGATTACCTCGACAATCTGCGTCTGAACAAAATCAGGGAAATATAGAAACCGGCCAGCGCATAAGCCAGCAACACGCCAATATGGAACAAGGCCTGCGCCGGCACGGTGCCATTCATCAATGGCCGCGCAAGATCCACGGCATGCGTCAGCGGCAATGCTGCGGCCAGTGCCTGCAATACCTCGGGCAACTGGCTGACCGGAAAAAAGACGCCGCATAGTAGCATCATCGGCGTGATGACCAGCGTGAAGTAGTACATGAAGAAATCGTATGCCGGCGCAAGCGCGGTCATGATCAGACCGACCGAAGAGAAGGCCAGGCCGATCAACAGCACCAGCGGGATCATCCACAGCGACATCAGCGAATCAGTCAGCCCCAGTATCCAGATCACGACCAACACGGCAACGCCCGACATCAGGCTCTTGGTCGCCGACCACAGGATCTCCGACAGCACCACGTCGTCCAGCGTCACCGGCGTGTTCATGATCGCTTCCCAGGTGCGCTGCTCGTGCATGCGCGCGAAGGCGCCGTACAGCGATTCGAAACTGGCGCTGTTCATGCTGCTGTAGCACAAGGTACCGGCGGCGAGGAAGGCGATGTAGGAAGTGCCGCCCATCTCCGGCAGCAGGCTGCCCAGACCGTAACCCAGACCCAGCATGTAGATCACGGGGTCGGCCAGATGACCGAGGATGGCGGGCACGGCGACCTTGCGCCACACCAGCCACTGGCGACGCCAGATGGGGAAGAAACGCAGCGTCAGGCGCGGCAATGCAAAATATTGAATACTCATTTCGATCTATCCTGTTCTACGGCGGCCAATGCATCAGCCGGGGCCACCACTCCTTTGCCACGGGCATACACACAGCCTTTCGAGGTGCCTTCGGCTGCAATGCGGTCACCGCAGATGAAGGTATGCGTCATGTAAAAGAATTTCTCGTCCCAGCGTTGCACTTCCATCTTCACCTCGTAACGCTCAAATATGTTCAGCGGTTTTTTATAAGTCATGGTGTGTTCCGCGATGATCGGTATCCAGTTGCGCTTGAACATCGCCTTCAACAAGCCGCTGCGCGCGAACACATCCACCCGGTTCAGGTCGCAGATGGTCAGGTAGCGTCCATTGTTCATGTGGAGGTTGATGTCGATATCGTTTGGCAGCACACGCAATGAAAGTACGCTGGTAAAGGGCTGCTCCAGCCGCGCCTTGAAGAATGAACGGATGATGATCCACAACATGCGGAAGATCAGGTTCACTCCCGCATCTCCCTGCCGGTAAGTTTCAGAAACACGTCCTCCAGGTTTGCCGGACGATGCAAATAACGCAACGCGCCCTGCCCCTGCAGATGCGCCACCAGCGGCTGCGCATCCTGCACGTAGCAGAACACCGATTCGCCGCTGACTTCGTGGCGCTGCGAATAGGTTGCGGCGTGCTCGCCCGCCCATTGCCCGGCCGTTTCGCCGAACACTTCAACCACCTGCGGCTCGATGTTGCTTTCGATGAGTTCGCGCGGCGACCCCTGGCTGATGAGTTTGCCGTTATCCATCACCGCCAGCCGGTGACACAGCCGCTCCGCTTCGTCCATGAAGTGGGTGGTGAGCAGCAGCGTCTTGCCCTGCTGCGTCAGCGTGTTCAGGCGCTGCCAGATCAGGTGGCGCGCCTGCGGATCGAGACCGGTGGTCGGTTCGTCCAGGAACACCACGTCGGGATCGTTCACCAGTGCGCGCGCCAAGGTCAAGCGGCGCTTCATGCCGCCGGACAGGGTCGGCACCTTGGCGTCCTTCTTGTTGGTGAGGCTGGCGAATTCCAGCAGGTCGGGGAT
>JAQUAD010000044.1 GCA_028687425.1 Sideroxydans sp. | reverse complement strand
GCAAAGCGCACACAAAACCGCAGTGGATTTTCTTTCCCTTGAGCGCCGCCGAGTATCGCAGGCGAGTCAGGGGTAGTCGGCGAGGACTGTCTGAGCGCGCAGCGCGAGTTCCGCAGCCGCCTGACTTGCCGAGCAACGCAGGGTCCCCCATAGGGGCGGCAAACCAGGGTCGCCTTTTAGTTCCGGCATAACCTAAAGGTTAGCCTTCACTGCAACTTCGTTGTCTTTGATTACTTTCTTTTGGCGAACAAAAGAAAGTAACTTGCTGTCGGGCAACCCCCGACGGTTTTGACTTAACACGACAGATGATGACTCACAAAAATGATGGTGGGGCAACAACGGCGGCTTCTAACCCATAAGAGACGTTTGGCCAGTTCAAAGCAAATGCGATGCTGACCATTTTGATTCTGCCATATCTGGAAAAGCATTCAAATTCGTCAACATTTTTTATCTCCTAATGGTCTGTAGCGCGTGTTTTAAGTTTCAACAAGTCAAAACGACAGGCAGGCATATATCCCAAGCCACCTCCCAAAATTCCAGAAATTTCAATTTGGCGCGGAGCATGATCTGCATACTTACCAACATCATAAAAAGTGAGACTGTAGGTATGCGCACCTAGAAATCCAGGTTCTTTCAAACTAAAGAAAAAAATATGCCCCATATTCATGGGGGACGGCTTTGCAACAGACTTACCATTTTCGTCTAGTATGTAATGCGTATAGCCCTGTCTGTATGGTGAACGCCATGGATTACATGGCTGATTCCATTTGATAGCGTACGCAAGCACCCAGTCTGCTTTACCATCACCGTCCAGATCAAAACGAGCTCGACGCATAATCCGTCTAGTGTTTGCTTTTGAGCTCTCTTCTTTTACCTGAGCTAGCCACTCCTCTTTTGTTAACTTCTTGCGCGCTTCATACACAGGACCATATCCATAACTCATTACATCCACTTTCCACAGCAGATCAACATCAGCCCATGGATCGACATCTTCCCAGTCGGGCAGACTGAAATACTTCTGGTATTCAGGGGCAATCTTCAGATCGCAGGACATGGGTTCGTCCTGCGCCTGCATGTTTTCCAGCATGAGCTCACACAAGCTGTACCCTTTCCCCGGAAGTATGGATTTGATTTCGTAGCGATAAGGTTTTGCGTCTCGCGCGTCTTCGCAGATAGCTTTTTGTTCAGGGATTGATTCCTGTTCACAGTGCCATTCCTGTAGCAGAGCATTGCCTCCGGCGTTCAATGGTATTGTGCTGTAGTCTGATCGCGCTGTGCTGCCTTTCTGCGATGAATATATGGATTGAAGATCACCCAATCTGGTTTCATAGGCTCGTTTCACACACTCTTTGTCTTGGCAGCCATCACGCTTATTCAGCCACTGCTTCTGCTCTTGTTTGAGTCCAATCAATTTCGATTGATCTTGTAATGCCGTTTTATAGGCATAAGCCAACTCATCATCCAGCTTCGATATTTCCGGGTTATCGCAAATGATGTGCTCAACCTTCGTCCCCGCCTTCGCACACTCAAAGCTTGCCGCCTGCGCAGGTACTGACAGCAGTACTCCCCCCAGAAGTGCCGCAATCAAAGGGGGCGGCTTCGAATGATTCATTGGAATGATATTCATGGAAAGTGACTATTCGGAATAGGTGATACCGAAACCTATCCCGCCCTTGCGGCAGGGTCAATATGCCATTTGGCCTATATATGACCGCCCGCTTCTGGCCGATAGCTGAAACCCCTTACTTCAACCCCAACACATCCTGCATGTCATACATCCCCGCCCGATTCACCTTCAGGAACCGTGCCGCCCGCAACGCCCCAATCGCAAACGTCGCCCGGCTGCTGGCCTTGTGCGTGATCTCGATACGCTCACCGACACCCGCATACAGCACCGTGTGATCGCCAACAATATCGCCACCACGTACGGTAGCGAAACCGATAGTGGAAGAATCGCGCTCACCAGTAACACCTTCGCGACCATACACCGCGCACTTCTCCAGATCACGCCCCAAGGTACGCGCGACAACCTCGCCCATGCCGAGCGCGGTGCCGGAAGGCGCGTCGACCTTGTGGCGATGATGCGCTTCGATGATCTCGATGTCGTAACCTTCGCTCAACACGCGCGAGGCGGTTTCCAGCAACTTGAATACGAGGTTCACGCCCACACTCATGTTGGGCGCGAACACGATGCCGATGTCTTGCGCGGCGGCGCCGAGTGCGGCTTTCTGCTGCGCATTGAGGCCGGTAGTGCCGATGACCATGCCGACTCCCAGCTTGCGGCAGATGTCGAGGTGCACCATGGTGCCTTCGGGGCGGGTGAAGTCGATCAGCGCATCTGCGCCTTTGAGTGCGCCTTCGATGTCGTCGGTGATCTTCACGCCCTCGGCAACGGTGTTGCCGATGAAGGGGCTGCCCTTGTGTTCCAGCGCGGCGTGCAACTGCAGGTCATCAGCCTGCGCCACACAGTCCAGCAACACTTTGCCCATACGTCCGCCGCAACCGGCGATAGCGACTTTGATCTTCATTCCTTCACCTCCTGAATGGGTACAGCCGTAGGCAACAGCGGCGTGGCATCATCGATGCGCGCCAGCGTGCCATTCTCGAAATACAGTGTCAGGCGCTGGTTCGCTTCCGTCTTGCCTTGCTTGTCCAGACGGTACAGGTAATCCCAGCGACCGGCATGGTATGTATCCATGATCAGCGGCGCGCCGAGCACGGCTTTGACCTGTGCTTCGCTCATGCCGATCTTGATGCGCTCGCGCATCTCTTGTGTGATGAGATTGCCCTGGCGGATCTCGATCTTGTGCGGCGTGAAGGTCGGCAGATAATTGGTGAAGTTGCTGCAGGAGGCGAGCAACAATGAGAGCGGGATCAGAATAATGCGCATGGGATGATTCGGGTCAGTTACTTGGAAACAGGCGGCATGATACCTCAAGGGCTTGCGGCCGGTTTATCCGAGATGCTTTCAAAAACAGCAAGGGCCGGCGCTCAAGCCGCCGCACCCAGCATCTCGGCGGCGTGTTTGCGCGTGGTGTCGGTGATGGTCGCGCCACCCAGCATGCGCGCGATCTCTTCGATGCGGCGCGCCTCGTCCAGCACCTGGATGCTGCTCGATGTCTTGCCGTCCTGCGCGGCCTTGCTCACCTGCCACTGATGGTCGGCCTGCGCGGCGACCTGCGGCAGATGGGTGACGCAAAGTACCTGATGGCGCTGGCCGAGTTTCTTGAGCAGGCTGCCGACGATCTCGGCCACGCGCCCGCCGATGCCACTGTCCACCTCGTCGAAGATCAGCGTGGGCACGCTGGCAGCACGGCTGGCCGCGACCTGGATGGCGAGGCTGATGCGCGACAGTTCGCCACCGGAGGCCACCTTGGCCAGACTGCGCAAAGGCGAGCCCGGGTTGGCTGAGACTTGCAGCTCCACGCTTTCCAATCCATGGGCATTGCCTTCCGCCAGAGGTAGCAGCGCGACGGCAAACTGGCCGCCCTGCATGGCCAGCGTCTGCATGGCGGCGGTGATCTCTTCCGAAAGTGCCTGCGCGGCCTTGCTGCGCGCGGCACTGAGTTTCCTCGCAGCAGCAAGATAGCTTTGCTTCGCGGCTTCGTCCTGTTGCGCCAGCGCGTCCAGATCGGCACTGCCACCCAGCTCTTCCAGCCGCTGCGCGAATGCTTCCAGCTTCTCTGGCAGATGCTCCGGCTTTACGCGATATTTGCGCGCGGCTTCCATCACGTCCGCGATACGCTGCTCCTGCTGGCGCATGCGCTCGGGATCGGCATCCAGCCGCTCCTGATAATGCCGTAGCGCATACACCGCTTCCTGCAATTCGTTCTGCGCGCTCTCCAGCATGGTGAGCGTGTCCTGCAAGCCGGCATCGAATTCCAGCCCTGCCCGCATGCGCGAGGTCAGCGCGTTGAGTTGCGCCAGACAGGCCGTGTCGGATTCACTCAGCACATCCACGCCGAACTGCGCGGTCTCGATCAGGCTCGCGGCATGGGACAGGCGCGCGTGGTCGGCCTGCAATTCGCTCCACTCCGTCTCACTGAAGTTCAGCGTCTGCAGTTCGTTGTGCTGGAAGTTGAGCAACTCGCGTTCGGCGGCGATGGACTCTGCATTCTGTTCCAGTTCCACGCGACGGCGATGCAGGGTCTGCCATGCCTTCCATGCTGCGGCGACCTCGTCGGCCTGTCCGGTCAATCCGGCCTGGCTGTCCAGCAAGTCGCGCTGCGCGTCGGCACGCAACAGTGACTGGTGTGCATGCTGGCCGTGGATGTCGAGCAACATCGCGCCGGCCTCGCGCATCTGCTGCTGCGTGGCGCTGCTGCCGTTGATGAAGCCACGCGAACGCCCGCCAGCATCCAGTGTGCGGCGCAACATGCAGACGCCTTCGTCGCCTTCCAGTTCCTGTTCGCGCAACCAGGCTTGCAGTTGCGGCAGCTCGGCGATGTCGAACTCGGCGCTGATGTCGGCCTTGTCGCAACCGGCGCGCACCATGGCGCTGTCGGCGCGCTCGCCCAGCGCCAGCGACAGCGCATCGATGAGGATGGATTTGCCCGCGCCGGTCTCGCCGGTAAGCGCGGTAAAGCCGGACGAGAAATCGAGTTCGAGCGTATCGACGATGACGAAGTCGCGGATGAGGAGGTGCTTCAGCATGTTCTTCTTAAAGTGTCTGCGTCCAGAGCAGTTTTTCGCGCAGGGTGTGGTAGTAGCTGTGGCCTTCCGGGTGCAGCAGCAACACCGGCTGGTGATAGCGCGACACGATGACCTTGTCGTGCAGCTGCAAATCGACATGCGAGTGGCTGTCGTAGCGCACATGGATATCGCCGTTGCGATGCATCAGCAGCTCCATTACGGAAGAGCCTTTCACCACCAGCGGACGGTTGCTCAGCGAGTGCGGGCACACCGGCACCAGTTCCAGCACGTCCAGCGAAGGATGCAGGATGGGGCCGCCAGAAGACAGCGCATACGCAGTGGAGCCGGTAGGCGTGGAGATGATGAGTCCGTCGGCGCGCTGGTTGTACAGGTATTCGCCGTCGATGCGCACTTCGAACTCCACCATGCTGCTGACATTGCTGCGGTGCACCACCACTTCGTTGAATGCCAGCCCGTGATAGACCTCACGACTGTCGCGCACCACGGAGGCCTGCAACAGCAAACGTTCTTCCTCGACGTACTTGCCCTTCAACATCGCCGACAAGGTCTTCTTCATCGTTTCCAGCGACAGGTCGGTGAGGAAGCCGATGCGCCCCTGATTGACCCCGATCAAGGGAATGTGATGCGGCGCCAGCGTGCGCGCGATGTTGAGCAAAGTGCCGTCGCCGCCCAGCACCACCGCCAGATCGATCTCCAGCCCCATCTCTTCCAGCGGCAACGAACGATAGGGCGAACCTTTGGCGTTCTCTGCCGTGAGACTATCGATCACGACCTCGTAGCCCTGCGCAGCAAGGAATTCCGCCAGCGAAAGGACGGGCACGACGATCTCCGGCGTCTTGTATTTGCCGATGATCGCGATGGTTTTGAAGGTAGTGCTCATGGGGAGCGATTAAACCATATCGGGCCTGTGCCCGCCATGTCACCCCGGCAGAGCTCAGCGGACGATAGCGAAGCCGATCCGCAACTGTGTCGATTGCTTGCGGTTGTAATCCAACAGCGTCTCGCCATAGCCGTTGAACATCTGCACATAGACGAAGCCGCCGGTACGCGCAAACAGCGGGTTGCGCAGGGGATAGGAATATTCAAGCTGAGCGCTGCCGTATCCGCCCGTCCCGGAGCGGAATTTGGCCATCCACACCGCGCCGTCCTCCCGGCCGGCACCGAACTCCCAGTCCGCATAACCGCGGTAACGCTCGATATCGGGGTTATCGGTCTTGTCCTGATAGGCATAGAGCTTGGACGAAAATCCCACGATGCGACCACCGGACAAACGATTGACCCAACCCGGCTGAAAGAAAAAGATATTGATGCTGCGCGAATCGGGGCCGGCGCGCCCGTTCGACTCATGCTCGAAACCGGCACGAATCAAGTCAGGCTTGAAGCCATCCCGATAGGACGTACCTTGCCAGAAAAGGCTGGGACGATAACTGGTATCGCGAAAGGGTTTCGATTCACCGCCCAGATCCCACATCGAAGTCTGTGTATACCCCAAATGAAGATTGGACAGCGGCGAGAACCATTCGACGAGACGACTATCCGGATCGAGGATGCGGTATTTGAAGCTGAACTGGAACCGTGCCACGCCTGCGTTGCCGATCGCAAAATACATCGGATCATTAACCGATAGCGCCGGCTCATCTTCCGGGACAACGATGCTGATGATCCGATCGGACGATGATGTCTCCCCGGACGGCACCATCATCTGTTCCAGCGTATCAGGTTCACGGATCACCAGCGCAAGCCGGTTCGCATGGATACCCTGCAATTCTCCGCGCACCACCCCGGACAGTTTGTCGGGCAATTTTCCGCGATACATGCGCCGCCCATCCTCCGGCGTCAGCGGCTCGACCGCAGCAAGATCGATCCGCACGATCCGATAGCCCTGCTCCAGGCGCAGGCTGAGATGGGCCGGCCACATTTCATTCCCTTGCGGCCGGATGACTTCCAGCGTGATCGGCTCGCCGCTGCGCAGCGTTTCGTCATGCGTCGCCATAATCCATCCCGGCTCAGCGGTTGCAGGTTGCACAGTCAACAACACAACGGCCGAACAGACAGCCAGGAAAAACCTGCGAATCATGTCGTTGTCTGTTCCGGATGCGTGCCCTCGCGCACCTTGTACCAGGCCGCATACAGCGCGGGCAGGAACAGACAGGTCAGCAGCGTCGCCACGATCAGCCCCCCCCATGATGGTGACCGCCATCGGCCCCCAGAACACCTGGCGCGACAGCGGGATCATGGCCAGGATGGCAGCGGCGGCAGTCAGTACGATGGGGCGGAAGCGGCGCACGGTGGAATCGACGATAGCTTCCCACAATGCCTTGCCCGCTTCCTCGTCCTGCCGGATCTGGTCGACCAGGATCACCGAGTTGCGCATGATCATGCCCATCAGCGCGATCAACCCCAGGTTGGCGACGAAGCCGAACGGCGCCTGGAACAACAGCAGGCCGAGCGTCACGCCGATCAATCCCAGCGGCGCGGTGAGCAGCACCATCACGGTACGGCTGATGCTCTGCAGCTGCATCATCAGCAGTGTGATCACGCCGACCAGCATCACCGGCATCACGGCCGCAATGGCGGTCGAACCCTTGGCGGATTCCTCGATGGAGCCGCCCATCTCGATGCGATAACCGACAGGCAGTTTGGCGCGTAGCGCATCCAGCTGCTGGTTGAGCCGCGTCGATGCGGTGGCGGGTTGCGTCTTGTCGGCCATGTCGGCGCGCACCGTCATGTTCGGCAAGCGATTACGCCGCCAGATGATGCCCTCCTCCTGTACCGGCTCCAGTCGGGCCAGCTGCGCCAGCGGCACATGCATACCGCCGGGCAAGGGGATGTCCAGATCGGGCAGACGGTCCAGCGAACGCACATCCTTGCTCTCGCCACCGCGCCACACCACGTCGATCAGGCGATCGCCCTCGCGGTATTGCGACATCGCGATACCGTTGTAGAACGCCTGCAGGGTCCTCGACACTTCCTGACTGGATGTCCCCAGCTGGCGCGCCTTGTCCTGATCCACTTCGACACGCACGCTCTTGATCTTCTCGTTCCAGTCGAAATGCACGTTGTCCAGGCTGGGATCGGCACGCATGACACCCGCCACCTGTTCCGCGATGCTGCGCAACTGCGTCAGATCATCGCCCAGCACGCGGAACTGTACCGGGTAGCCGACAGGCGGACCGTTCTCCATGCGCGACACACGCACACGGATCGCGGAGAACTCGGGGCCGCCCAGCTTCTCGTTGAGCCGCTTGAACAAATCCTCGCGCGCGCCCAGATCCTTGGTGACGATCACGAACTGACCGAAGTTGTCGGCGAACAGTTGCTGGTCCAGCGACAGCACGAAACGCGGTGCGCCATTGCCGATGTAGGACGAGTAGTAGTCGATGGCCGGATCGTCTTTCAGCAACTTCTCGATGCGCTGCACCTCGTTGCCGGTCGCCTTGATCGACGCGCCCTGCGGCAGACGCACCTCCACCAGTATCTCCAGACGGCTGGCCGGCGGGAAGAACTGTTTCTGCACGAACTTGCCGAACATGCCCATGGTCACCACGAAGGTCAGCACCGTGGCGGCGATCACCTTCCAACGGTTGCGCAGGCACCATACAACCAGCGCGCGCAGGCGGCGATAGAACGGCGAATCGTAGATGTCCTCGCCGTGCTTCTGCGCCTTGGCGATCAGCGCTTTCGGGTCGAGCAACTTGTAGCCGATATAGGGTGTGAATACCACCGCCACCACCCACGAGGTGAGCAGGGCCACGGTCACCACCTGGAAGATGGACACGGTGTATTCACTGGCGGCGGACTTGGAAAAACCCACCGGCGTGAATGCGACCGCGGTGATCAGCGTGCCGGTCAGCATGGGGAAAGCGGTCGAGGTGTAAGCATAGGTAGCCGCCTTGAAGCGGTCCCAGCCCAGCTCCATCTTCACCACCATCATCTCGGCTGCGATGATGGCGTCGTCCACCAGCAGACCCAGCGCGATCACCAGCGCGCCCAGCGAGATGCGCTGCAGGTCGATGCCGAACACCTTCATGGCGAAGAAGGTGATCGCCAGCACCAGCGGGATGGACAACGCCACCACCATGCCGGTGCGCACGCCCAGACTGAGAAAGGACACCGCCAGCACGATCAGGATCGCCTCGCCCAGCGAACGCTGGAACAGACTGATCGATCCTTCCACCACCTTGGGCTGGTTGGCGACCTCGTGCACATCCACGCCCACCGGCAATTCGTTGCCGAGGCGCTCCATCGCCGCATGCAGGTTCTCGCCGAGGCTGATGACGTCGCCGCCCTTGTCCATCACCACGCCGATACCGATGGCAGGTTGCCCGTCCACACGCATCTGCGGCCCGGGCGGTTCGACCAGTCCGCGACTGACCTTGGCGATGTCGCCCAAACGGAAATGGCGTCCGTTCACTTGCAGGTCGGTGTTACGCACGCGCTCCACGCTGTCGTAAGCCCCGCTCACGCGCATGCGGATACGGTCGTGCTCGGTCTCGATGAAACCGGAGGGTTTGATCGTATTCTGTTTTTGCAGCGCATCGACCAGCACCAGCGGCGAGATGCCGAGCAAGGCCATGCGCGCGGGCTGCACGTCGATGAATATCTTTTCGTCCTGCACGCCGATCAGTTCCACGCGCTTCACATCTTTCACGCGGCGCAACTCGAGCGCGATGCGGTCGGCATAACGATGCAGGGCGGCCAGATCGAAACCATCGCCGGTCAATGCAAAGATGTTCACCTGCACGTCGCCAAACTCATCGTTGGGGAACGGTCCGCGCACGCCTTCCGGCAGGGTGTGCTGGATATCGTCCAGCTTCTTGCGCACCTGCCGCCATGATTCCGGCACCTCGGCCTTGGGCGTGTAATCCTTGAGGTTGACGAAGATCATCGACTCCCCGGGTTTGGATGCCGACTTCAGCACATCCACCCAAGGCGTCTCCTGCAATTTCTTTTCGATGCGCTCGGTCAGTTCACGCTCGACCTCCTGTGCGGTCGCTCCCGGCCACAGGGTACGCACCACCATGATCTTGAGCGTGAAGTCGGGATCTTCCGCACGCCCCAGATTGAGGAAGGAGAGCGCACCGGCAACCGACAGCACCACCATCAGGTACACCACCATCTGCTGGTGCTTGAGCGCCCATTCGGAAAGGTTGGGGAAGTTCATAGTGCGCGCCCGTTCTCGATGGGCACGATCTTCTCGCCTTCGGCCAGTTTGTGTACGCCCGCCCTGACGATGCGCTCACCTGCCTGAATGCCGCTACTGATTACCGCACCGTCGTCGCGATACGAGGCAACAGTCACCGTCCGCAAGGTCACACTGCGATCCGCCGTCACCACCCACACCGCCGCTTTGTCGCCCTGCTGGAACACGGCGGTCATCGGGATCAGAAAAGCGCTGCCAATCTGGGCCGCCCCTTTGCCTGCGCTCTTCAGCAATCTCACATTCGCGGTCATGCCCAGCGCAACTTGCGCCCTGTTGGAATCGAAAGCCACGCGTGCCGGATAGGTGCGGCTGGCCGGATCGGCCGCCGGCGATATTTCGCGCACGTGTCCTTTCAGCACCTGCTCGCCGCTGCCGGTCGCGCTCAGCACCACTTCCGCCGGCATGCCGACATGCACGGAAGTGAAGCGCGATTCCGGAATGGAGATCAGCACTTCACGCTCACCGTGCTGCGCCACGCGCAACACCGACTGCCCGGCACCGACCACCTGCCCGACCTCGGCGTAGGTCGCCGACACCACGCCGTCGCGGTCTGCGGTCAGGCTGGTGTAGGCGGCCTGGTTGCGTGCCAGCCCGGCCTGCGCTTCGGCCGATTTGAGTGCGGTCTCTTTCGCATCCAGCGCCGACTGGCTGACGAAGCCCTGTGCGCGCAATTCGCGATAGCGCTTCAGTTCCTCGACTGCCAGTTGCAACTGGGCGCTGCTCGCACTTGCCTGCAGGCCGGTATCGGAACCATCCAGTCGCGCCAGCACTTGCCCCTTCTTCACCACGGCGCCGGCATCCACCAGCCGCTCGATGATCTTGCCGCCGATGCGGAAACCCAGCACCGTCTCGTAGCGCGCATGCACTTCGCCGCTGTAGAGGTTGCCGCCGTCGGTCGCCAGCGCGCCCACCACGATGGTCTCAGCCGGACGTTCCACCTTGGTGGTTGGCGGCGCTTCCTTGCCACAGGCGGCCAGCAGAATGGGGAGTGCGATTAGCCATACTTTGTTCATGTTCTAACTCCTTTGGTGCGCAGGCCGTTCAACAACAGATCGAGGTAGGTGTTCAGGTAGGTTTCATCATCCTGCTGCCCGCTGCCGCAGGGCTTTAGCGAATAGCGCCACAGCACGCGCATCAGGATGGGGGCGGAGATCAGGTCTATGGTGGCCGGAATGTCGAGCTGGCGGAACTCGCCGCTCTGCATGCCTTTTTGCAGGACATTGCCCAGCAACTGATCCTTGCGGCTGCCCACCTGCTCCTGGAAGTAGCGCGCCACTTCGGGGAAGTTGCCCGATTCGGAGATGATGAGCTTGGGGATGGCAGACAGCGGCGTATTCACCACCAACGCCCACCAGCGCAGGATCAGTTCGCGCAACAGGGTGGACGCGTCGCCGCGATGCTGCGCCATCATCTCTTCGCCCTGCGCCAGCACCGGCAGCAAACCTTGCTGGATCACCGCCTTGAATAATTCCTCCTTGCTGGCGAAGTAAAGATACAGCGTTCCTTTCGACACCCCCGCACGCGCGGCCACATCGTCCAGCCGGGTCGCGGCAAAACCGCGCTCGACGAACAGTTCGAGTGCGGCAGCTGTCAATTCGGCGGGACGCGCTTCTTTGCGTCGTTGGCGGGACAACGGGTTTGTTGTTGCAACTGGATTCATGGCTCTCATTACTGACTGACCGGTCAGTAATGTATGCGAGGCGATTCCTGCCTGTCAACGGCCTCGAATGGTGTGTGATGCTAGAATCACCGCCATGCTCAATGATCGCGCACAGATCCTGCTGAAAACCCTGGTAGAACGCTATGTAAGTGACGGCCAACCGGTCGGTTCGCGCGCCCTGCAACAGTTCTCCGGACTGGAAGTCAGCCCTGCCACCATCCGCAACGTGATGGCCGACCTGGAAGCCATCGGCCTGGTCGCCAGCCCGCACACCTCGGCCGGACGCATCCCCACCGCGCTCGGCTACCGCATGTTCATCGACAAGCTGATGGTGGTGCAGCCATTATCCGAATCGCGCGTTCTGCAACTGGAGAGCCAGTTACAACCATCCAACCCGTCACGTCTGGTGACTCAGGCTTCCAACCTGCTGTCTGAGCTGACACGTTTCGCCGGTGTAGTCGCCACGCCCAAACGAAGTTCGGTGAAGGTGCGCCAGATCGAGTTCCTGCGCCTGTCCGAGAAACGCGTACTGCTCATTATCGTGATGCCGGACGGCGAGGTGGAGAACCGCGTGCTGGTGACACCCAAAGATTACAGCCAGTCGCAGCTCACCGAGGCCGGCAACTTCCTCAGCCAGCATTACGCCGACCTGGCTTTCGGCGACATCCACCAGCGCATGCAGAGCGAACTGCGCCAGCTGCAGCACGACATGACCGCGCTGATGAGCGCAGCGATGGCAGCCAGCGACGAAGCCATGGCGCGCAAGCACGAGGATTATGTGATCAGCGGCGAGCGCAACCTGCTGCACGTGAACGACCTGTCCACCAACATGGAACAGTTGCGCAAACTGTTCAACGTGTTCGAACAGAAGACCGATCTGTTGCATCTGCTGGATGCCGGACGTCGCGCGCAGGGCGTGCACATCTTCGTCGGCAACGAGTCCGGACTGGCCGGGCTGGACGAGTGCAGCGTGGTCAGCGCACCCTACACTGCGGACGGACAGATCGTCGGCACGCTGGCCGTGGTCGGGCCGAAGCGCATGAACTACGAACGCGTGGTGCCTATCGTGGACATCACCGCCAAGCTATTGAGCAACGCGCTCTCACAACATTAAAACCATGAACCTTAGAACCATTCACCACAGAGACACAGAGACACAGAGCAAGTCAAAAATAAAGCTGAACCTTAATTGTTGTGCGCAGGTCAGGTCTTGGTTTTTCTCTGTGTCTCTGTGTCTCTGTGGTGGGTTTTGCTTTTACCCAATATGACATACCAGCCCGAACCTACGTACACCCACGGCACCCCGGAAAAGACCGGCATCCTGCTGATCAACCTCGGCACACCCGATGCGCCGACCGCAAAGGCCGTGCGGCCCTACCTGAAAGAATTCCTCGGCGATCCGCGCGTGGTGGAGATCCCGCGCCTGATCTGGTGGCTGATCCTGAACGGCATCATCCTCAATGTGCGCCCGAAGAAATCCGCGGCCAAGTACGCCTCCATCTGGCTCAAGGAAGGTTCGCCCTTGCGCGTGTACACGGAGAAGCAGGCGGTGTTGCTGCAAGGCTATCTGAGCCAGAAGACGCAAACACCGTTCGCAGTCGAATACGCCATGCGTTACGGCCAGCCTTCCATCCCGGCTGCACTGCGCAAACTCAAAGAACAGAACTGCCAGCGCATCCTGATCGTGCCCATGTATCCACAGTACGCCGCCAGCACCACCGCCACGGCGACCGACATCGTATATCGCGAACTGCAACAGATGCGCAATACACCGGCCATCCGCACCATCAAGCATTTCCACGACGATGCCGGTTACATCAAGGCGCTCGCAGCGAACATCAACGAGTACTGGATGAAGAAAGGACGCCCCGAGAAGCTGCTGATGAGCTTCCACGGCTTGCCGAAATACACGCTGGAAAAGGGCGACCCGTACCACTGCGAATGCATGAAGACAGGACGCCTGCTGGCGGAGGAACTCGGTCTGAAGCCCGAACAGTATGCCGTGACTTTCCAGTCACGCTTCGGCAAGGCCGAATGGCTGCAGCCGTACACCAGCGCTACACTCAAACAGTGGGGTGCAGACAAGCTCAAGCGCGTGGACGTGGTATGCCCGGGCTTCGTGGCGGACTGTCTGGAAACGCTGGAAGAGATCGCCATGGAAGGCAAGGAAGAATTCCAGCATGCGGGAGGCGGCGAATATCACTACATTCCCTGTCTCAACGCACGCGACGACTGGATGCATGCACTGACGGAGTTGGTGATGGACAATCTGCAGGGCTGGCTGGTCGCGGCAGATGCAGCGGAACTTGAACAATCGAAGGAGCGCGCCAGGCAAGCTGGCGCCAGCCGATAAAGCAATCAGCCCGGCGTGATCCGCTCGGCCTCGAGCTGGATCATGTAGCGCTGGATCACATTGGTCACACCGCGGCTCAAACCGACGAACTCCATGCCGATGCGGTGAATCTGCTCACCGCTCTTGGTCGACGTCGACTGCCAGATGCCGCAAACGCGCAGATTCATGGGCACTCGTCCGATCTCCGGAAAATCGATGCTGCAACCTTCCAGTATCGCGCCCTGCACGAACACATCGTTCGCAGCGCCGCGATAGGTGACGCCGATGCCGCCCGCGCTCATATCGACCAATACCACTTCCAGCACCTCGTCCTCACCTGTCGGTATCCGGCATGTCAGCGCATTGCTGCCCTGCGGCGTATATAAACGGAAATATTCGCGGCGCTGCACGCGCTCGATCACCGACGGCACATGCAGCGAAAAAGCCAGGCCATCCCTGGCTGTCACCAGCTGCAGATGCGCAGAATGCCAGCGCACCTTGATCTCGGACTGCGTCTCGAACGAGACGCGCTTGCTGTCGGTGATCTTCTGGTTGAGCGCCTCGTCCGAACTCACATCGATACACACGAATTTTCTGTCGCCGCTGACATACAACACGGTAGTCACCAGTGCATCGCCTTCATGGGTTTGCAGATTGATCAGCACACGATGCTTCGCCAGCTCGTTCAGGATGTGCACGATCTCCACGTGATTGTGGATCGCGAACTGTGAATTTATTTCGTGTTGCGTCATGACGGCCGGTTCGGAGCGTTGGTGGATATATCCCTGATTTCAGGACAGCATTTTACACAGAGTCTCGACCACCTCCAGTGCACCGGTGTTCGACGGTAATGCGGGACGCGACTTTGCAGATAAAGCCGCCAACGCTTCGTCCAGCTTTCCGGCATGCAGGCGGTCCGGATCGACCTCGACAGCGACGCCATGCTGTTGCAACCAATCCACAAGATACGGGGCCTCGGGCCAATCACCGCGTGTCACATACATGACCGGAATGCCGGCACAGGCCGCCTCGGTGAACGTACCGTAGCCCGGCTTGGTCAATATGGCATCGCAGGATGCCAGGGCATCCCTGAAGCCCATATTCAATGATTCTATGGCAGACACATCGTTGCGCAGTACCCCCCAGGCTTCAGGAACCAGCCAGCGCACGCCTGCAACATGCGGCCAGTTCTCCATCGGCAACCGGTATCCGATTCCCCCCATCGCCACCAACACCAGCTTGTCCTCAGCGCAAGCAGCGCTGCGCGCCTGCAGCAATTCGAGGCGCCGTTCTCCAACCTGGGCGACACAAGATAATTCGCGCGTATTGCACAGGTCAGGCATAGGCATGGTCGGACTCAGCTTGAGGAATATGCCGGCACTGTTATATGCCGCCAGCATCTGCGCATGGATGGTCGTTGCTTCCTCATCATCCCGCGCATAGTGCCGATAGATATCGGCCCAGTTGAGGCAGCACATCGCAACCGACGGAATAGCGGCGGCACTGGCCGCCGCCAGCGACAGGTAAGGCACATTCGCCAGCAACAGGTCGGGCTGCAATGCATGCATCGCTTGCGCCGCCTGCTCCACCTTTTGCGACCAGTGCTCATGGTAATCGCGATAGGCAGCCAGACTGCCCGGCACATCCACCCGGACCGCATCGAACATGGCCATGCCGAAATCCAGCGAAAGCTGCTGGTGTTCGAACGGAACCAGTATGCGCTGCCGGAGATATTCAGTACTTGCATGCGAACGGACAGTGATGCGCAGCCCGGGCAAGCGCTGCGCCAGCAGGTTCAGTACCGGCGCCGTCTGGGCGATGTGCCCGTAGCCATGGGCAGAGATGTCGACCAGCAGATGTTTCAAGAATCCTTGTGCTCGTAGAGCTTGAAGTTGTTGCGGCCGTTTTCCTTGGCCAGATACATGGCACGGTCGGCGTGCTTGACCAGCGACTGTTCGTCATCCGCGTCGTCCGGATACATGGCCGCGCCGATGCTGAAACTGACCGTGCGCGACTGCTCGCCGAGCAGATGCGGTCGCGACATGCTATCCATGATCTTGTCTGCGATACGGGTCAGCTCAATGTTTGAATCGATCTCCTCGATCATGATGAGGAACTCGTCACCACCCTGACGGCAGATGGTATCCGAAGCGCGCACACACTCCCGCAGGCGCTCCGCGACCGACTGCAGCAACTGGTCTCCCGCCAGATGGCCGAGCGTGTCGTTGACCTCTTTGAACTTGTCCAGATCGAGGAACATCAGACCGACCTTGTATTTGTTGCGATCGGCCAGCAGCAACGCTCGGCGCAGGCGGTCGCCAAACAGCGCACGGTTGGGAAGCTTGGTCAGTGAATCGTAGTGCGCCATGAACTCGATGCGTTGCTCGGCTTCCTTGCGCTTGGTGATGTCGGAGAAAGACGAGATGTAGTTGATGACCTCGCCCTTGCTGTTCTTCACCGCCGCGATGGACAGCCACTCAGGATATATCTCGCCGTTCTTGCGCCGGTTCCATATCTCGCCCGACCACTTGCCGGCGATCTCGATCGTCCCCCACATCAGCGCATAGAACTCATGCGTCTGCTTGCCGGAACTGAGTATCTTGGGGTTCTTGCCCAGCACTTCCTCTGCCGAATATTGGGTGATGTGCTCGAACGCAGGGTTGACGGTCAGGATGTTGCGCTTCTCATCGGTGATCAGGATGGCTTCGCCGCTGTTCTCGAACATCTTGGCGAACAACTGCAAACGTTCCGTCGCCTCTTCCAGCTTCTCAACCAGCAGGTTGAAGCTCTTCGCCATCTCGCCAATGTCCGGATTGTCGGCATCGACAGCTGCCCGGCGCGAAAGATCCATGTCATGTTCGATGCTCGCCATCGCCTGCTGCAGCTTCTTCACGGGACGGGTGATGTTGCGCACGATCACATGCCGCACGAACAGCGTGATCAACACCAGCAACAGCAACTGCACGATCAGGTGGCCGATCCACAGCCGGTCCTTCATCTCCTCCAGCTGCTGCTGCCCCACCGACAGATCGATAGTCACACTGGCAGCGCCGTTCACGCCGCCCAGCTTGGTATGGTGACAACTCAGGCAATTGGTACCACGGAAATTCTCGCTGGCGATGAAGGGCATCACCACACGCAACAGCCTACGGCCATCCGCTGCGGTCATGTGCTGGAAGACATGCTTGCCGGTGGACAGTACTTGCAGGTCCAGCGCATCGCGCGGTTGCTCTTCGGGCAGGCCCGGGCCGTATTGCGCTTTTACTGCCTCACCGCGGATCATGCGCACTTCATGGATGCCCCGCGACTTCGACATCTTTTCGATGAACAGGCGACGGTTCTCCGGTTCCGATATCTGCCCGGTCAGCATCAGCATGTTCATGCCGTTGATCAGTCCGTCAGCCGCTTCTTCCGCGCGCAACTCCGCCGACTGATCGATCTGCATCTCGAAGTGATCGACCACCCACTCCATCAGCACGAAAAAAAGCAACAGCAAGGCCCCCTGAATCAGGATGTGCAGTTTTTCCTGCACACCGATCGCGCGCCATACTTTTCGCACAGACTGCATGGAGCCCTCCTCCCTTGGAATGCGGCGTACTTCCCAGCTTTATAGTTTTATAAAGTGCTCGCGGTAATGCTTCATTTCTTCGATGGATTCGTAGATGTCGGCCAGCGCCTCATGCTTGCCGTGCTTCTTGATGCCGCTGGCCACTTCCGGCTTCCAGCGGCGTGCCAGTTCCTTCAGCGTACTCACGTCCAGATTGCGGTAATGGAAGTAGTCTTCCAGCCTGGGCATCCAGCGCGCCATGAAGCGCCTATCCTGGCAGATGGAATTGCCGCACATGGGCGAGGTGCGCACCGGCACGTGCTCTTTCAGGAAAGCCAACATCTGCTCTTCCACTGCCGCCTCGTCCAGCGTCGAAGCCTTGACCCTGTCTATCAGGCCGGATTTACCGTGTGTGGATTTGTTCCAGTTGTCCATGCCGTCCAGCACCAGATCGGACTGGTGCACCACCAGCACCGGCGCTTCCGCGACCGTATTCAGATCCCCGTCCGTAACCACCATGGCGATCTCGATGATGCGATCCGAGTCGGGTAAAAGGCCGGTCATCTCCATGTCCAGCCAGACGAGGTTGTTCTGATTCTGTGCCATAATCCACCGCAGTTTTGTTATTGAAATTGCGGCGATTGTCGCACAGCCAGGCCTTCCTATCCATGCTCCCCAGTCAATTCTCCGCCATCTTCGTTTCCCTGTTATTGACCAATGTCGTCGTCAAGGCATGGCTGGCCTGGCGCCAGCTCGACCATGTCGCCTCGCACCGCGCCGAAGTGCCGCCGGTATTCCGTGAACAGATCGGCATCGCCGCACATCACAAGGCTGCCGATTACACCAGCACGCTGGTGCGCTTCGGCCTGCTCGGCATCCTGTTCGACGCCGCACTGCTGCTAGCCTTCACGGTAGGTGGTGGCATCCAGACCTTGCACGATCTGATCGCGCCGCTGTTCGACAGCCGTCTGCTGCAGGGCGCGCTGCTCATCGCGGCGGTGATGATGCTGCAATCGCTGCTGGAAACGCCGCTCGACCTGTACCGCACCTTCAACATCGAAGCGCGCTTCGGCTTCAACAAGATGACGCTCAAGCTCTACTTCAGCGACATGCTCAAGCAAATGCTGCTCGGCGCCGCACTCGGTCTGCCGCTGCTGTTCGCCGTGTTGTGGCTGATGGACGGCATGGGCGACAACTGGTGGCTGTATGTGTGGCTGGTGTGGGTGACTTTTGCGATGTTCCTGCAATTCATCTACCCGAGCTTCATCGCGCCCATCTTCAACAAGTTCGAACCATTGCAGGATGAAGAGACAAAATCGCGCATCGAAGCGCTGCTGCAACGCTGCGGCTTCTCGGCCAGCGGCCTGTTCGTGATGGACGGCAGCAAGCGCAGCACGCACGGCAACGCCTACTTCACCGGCTTCGGCAAGACCAAGCGCATCGTGTTCTTCGACACCCTGCTGCAGCGTCTCAGCCCGGGCGAGATGGACGCCGTGCTGGCGCACGAACTCGGCCACTTCAAACGCCGCCATGTGTTGCAACGTATCGTCGCCACCTTCGCCGTCAGCCTCGCCTTCCTGTGGGGACTGGCGCAACTGATGCAGACCGAATGGTTCTACGCCGGACTGGGCGTCAGCACGCAAACGACCGCCACCGCCCTGCTGCTGTTCTTCATGGTAATGCCGGTGTTCACCTTCATCCTGCACCCGCTCACCTCGGCCTGGTCGCGCAAACATGAGTACGAAGCCGATGCCTACGCCGCCGCGCACACCGATGCCAAAGACCTCGTGAGCGCACTGGTCAAACTGTATCAGGACAACGCCAAGACGCTGACGCCCGACCCGGTGTACGCTACGTTCTACGAATCACATCCGCCGGCGCCCATGCGCATCGCCCACCTGCAAAGAATAGGAGGAAGCAAATGAAGACCATACTGTTCCTGCTCACTTTCATTGCCCTGAACGCGCAAGCTACCCCCTTCTCAGACGGCAACGCCAAGCGCGGCGGCGAACTGTTCGAAAAATACCAATGCAGCAGCTGCCATGAAGCCCGCGTCGGCGGCGATGGCAGCGCCATCTTCACTCGCGCGGACCGCACCGTGCATTCGGCGGACGACCTCATCGTGCAGATGCAGCGTTGTTCGGGCGCCATCGGCAAACAACTCACGTCACAGGAAAAACAGGATCTGGCCGCCTGGCTCAACCAGCGCTACTACCACTTCAAGTGAGGCCCATCATGACAAACCACAATGATCTGACTGACAAACACTGCCAACCCTGCAAGGAAGGCGATCCCGCGCTGAGCGCGAACGCGGCAGCAGAGCTGCTCAAGAGCCTTGACGGCTGGACGCTGCAGGAAAAAAACATCCGCAAAACCTTCGCGTTCAAGAACTATTACCAGACCATCGCCTTCGTGAACGCCGTCGCCTGGATGACGCATCGCGAAGACCACCATCCGGACATGCAGGTCGGCTACAACCAATGCGTGATTGAATATTCCACGCACTCCGTCGGCGGCCTGTCCGAAAACGATTTCATCTGCGCAGCGAAAGTCGACGCACTGTACCTATCTTGAGCGAAAGATTGCACGGACGGATCATCGCCGCATACGGCAGGCACTATCTGGCAGAGACACCGGAAGGCGAAGTCATCGAATGTGTGCCGCGCGGCAAAAAGAGCGAGATCGCTTGCGGTGACACGATCGAATTCACGCGTACCGGTACCGACCAGGGCGTGGTCGAACGCATCGCACCGCGCAGCAGCCTGCTGTACCGCTCCGACGCATACAAACAGAAACTCATCGCCGCCAACGTCACGCAGCTCATCATCGTCGTCGCCAGCGAACCATCGTTCAACGATGAACTGCTGGCGCGCTGCCTGCTCGCCGGACACGAACAGCATCTGGACATGCTCATCGTGCTGAACAAAAGCGACCTGCCGCAAGTCAGCGCCGCCCGAGAACGGCTCGCCCCCTACGCAAAGATCGGCTACCGCGTGCTGGAACTCTCCGCCACACAGAACGTCGAGCCGCTGCGCGCCCTATTGCACGGCCACACCAGCGTACTGGTCGGCCAAAGCGGCATGGGCAAATCCACACTCACCAACGCACTCATCCCCGAAGCACAGGCCGCCACACGCGAGATCTCCAACGCACTCGATTCAGGCAAACACACCACCACCCACGCCACCCTCTACCACCTCAACGCAGACAGCCACCTCATCGACTGCCCCGGCGTGCAACTGTTCGGCCTGCACCACCTCGACTTCGCCACCCTCGAACGCAACTTCCCAGAATTCCTCCCCTACCTCGGCGAATGCCGCTTCGCCAATTGCAGCCACTCGCACGAGCCGGACTGCGCGATACGCAAGGCGACGGAAGAAGGAATGATAGATAAGAGAAGGCTGGAGCTGTTCCACGCCATCTCATCCAGATAGCACTTGCCGCCCTGCGGTGCTCGGTTACAATCCGTTGCAAGCCGCCATCACAACCAGCGCACCGCGCACATAACAGGCAGCCCCTTCCCCATGGAAGCACGAGGAGAGTACACAACCAGCGCGCGTAGACGCGCACAGTAATTTCTTGTGATTCTGCAAAGGGGATTCAATGAAGTGCGAACGCCACTCCAAAGTTGATTCATATCCATACTGACAAATACAAAGGGGCCGCATGTAGCGGCCCCGCATTTGGTGCATCTTTCTGCTTGTTAGCGGTCTAGAGCACAAATCCCAATCTATTGGTGCGCGCATCGTAGATTGGCAAACCTGAATCAGTCAACTAAAAACAACAATCGGGAGAAATCCATGTTCGGAAAAATGCGTTACCGCCTGGCACTTGATCTGGGATCGACTTCACTTGGATGGGCGATGCTTCGTCTTAACAAAGACAACCAGCCTTGCGCCGTCATCAAGGCTGGCGTGCGTATCTTTTCGGACGGGCGCAATCCGAAAGATGGATCATCCTTGGCAGTTACGCGCCGAGCCGCCCGGGCCATGCGCCGCCGCCGCGACCGCTTACTGAAACGCAAGCAGCGCATGATGAACGCACTCGTCAAACTTGGCTTCTTCCCTGCCGGTGAAGCCGAGCGCAAGGCACTGGAAACGCTGAACCCCTACACATTACGCGCCAAAGGCTTGGACAAAGCGCTATCGCCAGCCGAGTTTGCCCGAGCCATGTTCCATATCAACCAGCGGCGCGGTTTCAAGAGCAATCGAAAGACTGACAAGAAAGAGAACGATAGCGGAGCATTGAAATCTGCAATCAAGAAACTGCACGAGACTCTACAAGCAGAGAATTGCCGCACTGTAGGCGAGTGGCTGAACAAACGTCATGAAGCAAAACAAACCGTACGCGCCCGATACCGGCAGGAAAAGTCATTAAAAGAGGATGGCAAAACCAAGATCGACAAGTTCTACGACCTCTATATCGACCGCGCCATGATCGAGCACGAGTTCGATGCGCTTTGGAGTAAGCAGGCCGACCTGAACCCGACCGTCTTCAACGAGCCCGCCCGCGCAGAACTTAAAGACATACTGCTGCACCAGCGCCCACTCAAACCCGTCAAACCTGGGCGCTGCACCTTCCTGCCGGCAGAAGAGCGCGCGCCGCTGGCTCTGCCCAGTACACAACGGTTCCGCATGTATCAGGAGGTGAATAACCTGCGCATCCTGCGCGAGGGACTAAAAGAAGAAGCGCTGACACTGGAACAACGTGACGCATTGATTGCGGCACTGGAAGAGAACCGCAAATCCTCGTTCACCAAAATCAAGAAGTTGCTCGGCGTGGGAGGGACGGTTCAATTCAATTTTGAAGACCCGAAACGACAGGAACTCAAGGGCAACGAAACCAGCGCCACCTTGGGCAGGAAGGATTTGTTCGGCCCTGCATGGTTCAAGTTTGACGAAGCCAAGCAAAATGGCATCGTAATGAAGCTTCTCACCGAGGAAAGCGAAGATAACTTGGTTCGCTGGCTGCAAAGTAAAACCGGTGTCGATGAAAAAACTGCTGAGGCCATTGCCAACGTCGGATTGCCAGAAGGTTATGGCAGCCTGAGCGCCAAGGCACTTGCGCGCATCCTTCCAGAGTTACGCCGCGATGTCGCGACCTATGACAAGGCCGTGCAAGCTGCCGGTTTCGAGCACCACAGCAAGCTTGGCTCGGATGCCGAAATTCCAGGCGTCACCTTCAAGGCAGAACGCATTGACCTCGATACTGGAGAAATCAAAGCATTCCACATCCACAGTAAACTGCCCTACTACGGTGAATATCTGCAACGGCACGTGGGCTTCGGCAGCGGAAAGCTGGAAGATAATCCAGAGAAACGCTACGGCAAGATCGCCAACCCGACTGTCCACATCGGCCTGAATCAAGTCCGCTTGGTCGTGAATGCGCTCATCAAGCGCTATGGACATCCTAGCGAGGTGATTGTCGAAGTTGCCCGCGAACTGAAGCAAAACCATGAACAGCGTAAGGAAGAGAACAAGCGCCAAGCCGAAAATCAGGAGCGCAACAAACGGCTACGCAGCGACATCGCTGGTGTTTTACGAATCAGCGAGGAGCAAGTCAGCCGCGACGACATCGAGAAGATGATTCTGTGGAAAGAGCTCAATGAAAAAGATGAGGCGGATCGTAAATGCCCATACTCCGGCGTCCAGATCAGTGCAACCATGCTGCTTAGCCCAGAAGTCGAAATCGAACACATCCTTCCCTTCTCGAGGACGCTGGATGACAGCCTGAACAACAAAACCGTTTCAATGCGTCAGGCCAACCGCATCAAGGGCAACCGCACACCTTGGGAAGCAAGGCAGGACTTTGAAGCACAAGGCTGGAAGCATGAAGACATCCTCGCCCGTGCGGGCAACATGAAAAAGGAAAAGCGTTATCGCTTCGCCGAGGATGGTTACCAGCGTTGGCTCAAAGAAGACAAAGGATTTCTCGCACGCGCCTTGAACGACACCCGACACTTGAGCAAAGTGGCACGCGAATATCTCACCCTCATCTGCCCACAAGCAACACGCGTCATTCCAGGACGCATGACGGCCATGCTGCGCGGCAAGTTCGGATTGAACGACGTGCTCGGACTGAATGGCGAAAAAAACCGCAACGACCACCGCCACCATGCCGTGGATGCCTGCGTCATCGCTGTGACCGACCAAGGCTTGCTGCAACGTTTCGCAAAGGCCAGCGCCAGCGCACGCGAGAAGCAACTAAGCCGGTTGGTAGAAAGCATGCCGCTGCCTTGGGATAACTACCTCGAACATGTGCAACGGGCAGTCAACAACATACTTGTCAGCCATAAACCCGATCACAGTCATGAAGGGGCGATGCATAACGATACGGCTTACGGCTTGCGCGGAGATGGGAATGTCAGCTTCCACAAGATGGTGGATGGCAAACGCGAACACGTAATGGAAAAGCTCAAAGTCATTGAGATCAGTGACGCCCATGCAACTGACCGCCACGGCATCCTGCCCTCAGGCGAACCTCGCCCCTACAAAGGCTATAAGGGAGACAGCAATTACTGCATCGAAATCGTTCGTAACGAGAAGGGTAAATGGGAAGGAGAAGTCATTTCGACCTTCGATGCCTATCAATTGGTACGCCAGCACGGGATAGAACGACTACGGCATCCGACATTGAGCATGAGCGGGAAGCCATTGGTAATGCGTTTGATGAAGGATGACCCAGTTAGACTTTTACATGATGGGAAGTCGTACATAGCTCGACTTGCTTACACAAATTCAGCTGGTACTTTGGCTTTTGCTGAACACCGAGAAGCAAATGTAGATAAACGCACTCGCGCCAAAGAGATTTCTTACATTTTCAAGACCGCTGGTTCACTCCAGAAATCCCAGGGGCGCCGAGTAACAATCTCTCCCACAGGCGAACTGCACGATCCTGGTTTCAAGGAGTAATAGATGATAGGCCGCATCATCGAAGTTGCAGACGACAGACGGCATCTCTTCTTGTCGCGAGGGTTTCTTGTGGTACAGGACACGGAAGGGGAACGCAAGGAACTAGGACAGATCCCTCTGGACGACATCGCCGCCGTTATCGCCAACGCCCACGGTCTGAGCTACACCAACAACTTGCTGGTGGCACTGGCCGAGCGCTGTGCACCGTTCGTTCTATGCGCTGCCAACCACAGTGCAATTGGCATGGTGATGACCGTAGATGGCAACTACCAGCAAGCCAAGCGCTTCGATGCCCAGATTTCCGCCTCGCAGCCGGTGATAAAACGCATGTGGGCAGATATCGTCAAATCCAAACTCCAGCAACAGGCCGCTGCACTTGAAGCAGCGGGCGCACCTCACATCCCGTTACAGGCGCTGGTACGAAAAGTACGCTCCGGCGACCCGGAAAATTTCGAGGCACAGGGTGCAAAGCGATATTGGGGATTACTGTTCGGCGATGACTTCCGCCGCGACCAGCAAGGGGGCAGCATCAACGCCATGCTCAACTATGGCTACACCGTACTGCGTGCCGCCACTGCACGCGCAGTCATTGCGGCAGGTCTGCACCCCACCATAGGCCTGCACCACAGCAACGAAGGCAATGCCATGCGGCTGGTAGACGATCTGATGGAACCCTTCCGCCCCATGATCGATTTGAAGGTCTGGCAACTCAGCAAGCAAGGTGAAACAATGGTCACTCCAGAAAGCAAGCGTGCATTGGTACGGACGCTCTACGACGACATGCAAACCAGTGCCGGAGCGACACCCGTCATGGTATGCACGCAGAAACTGGCCGTTTCACTGGCACAAGTTTTTATGGGAGAAAAAGACAAGCTTGAACTTCCACTTCCGGGATTACCCCTCAACCTTGCCGCTTCATTTGATGACGAATAGCCGAGATGCTTTCTGGATACCGTCTGATGTGGATCGTAGTGATGTTCGATTTGCCCGTTGTTGAAAAAGCCGAACGAAAGGCTGCGACCGACTTCAGGAATGCACTATTGGATATGGGATTCGAGATGTCTCAGTTCTCTGTCTATATGCGCTTTTGCACGAGCCAGAGCCAGATCGACACCTATTGCACGCAGGTCGAAAAATCCTTGCCCGCCGGAGGGAAAGTGAACATACTCCAATTCACCGATAAGCAATACGAACGCATCATCACTTTTCAAGGAAAAGCCAAACAACCCGCCATGAAATCGCCCGATCAGTTCTCGTTATTCTGAATGAAACGCACATTTTTCATCGCACCAAAACACAAGAACCACCTGACAAATCAGGTGGTTCTTGCATTGCGAGTCTAGCAGATTGGGATTTGTGCTCTGACCGGAAC
>JAQUAD010000043.1 GCA_028687425.1 Sideroxydans sp. | reverse complement strand
AACAAGCCCGCACCTGCAAAGGTGGCATGCTCACGATTTAATTTCCATGTCACAAGAAATGTGTAGAATCGCTACAGGGACAGGCTTCAGAGCATAGTCCGGTGTATCGAAACATCACTTTAAGGGGAATGATCATGGCTACTGCAAAATCTGCGAGCACCACCAAAAAGGCCTCCGCCGCAACCAAGAAAACCACGGCTGCAAAGCCTGCTGCGAAGAAGCCGGCTGCTGCCAAGAAAGTCGCCGCACCGAAGACTGCCGCAAAGAAGACTGCTGCAGCTGAGAAACCGGCTGCCAAGTCTGCTGCCCCCAAGAAGGCTGCCCCGCGCAAGACGACTGCCAAGTATGTTCCTTCTCCGGAACAGCGTTACCGCATGGTGCAGGATGCCGCCTACTTCCTGGCAGAGAAGAACGGCTTTGCCGGTGGCGCGATGGATTACTGGATCGCTGCCGAGATCCAGATCGAATCGATGCTGTCAGGGAAATAAAGCTTCAGGCTTGCGGCAAGGTATTGCCGCATTCGACGACGTAACGCACATACGGCAGGGAGATGTTCTCTGCCGCAATGACACCCAGCAACTGGTTGGCACGCGTGGGTTCGAGCACGAACTCGACCTGTACCGGCAGGTCTGCTCCCAATTCGAAGAAGGTCTCCTCATGCAGGCGACCATGCCGTCCATACCCCGCAACAGCACGGAACACGGAACCACCCGGTGCGCCTAGTGCGCGAGCCGTCTCCAGCAGCCACTCGGACATCGATTTGCTTTGATGCAGTTGTTTCTCGGTCAGATAGAACTTGAGATAGACATTGCCTTGCATATCACGCTCCCGCATTGAACCACTTGAAAGTCTGTATCCCCAGTATTGTCATCAGCAGCGACCCGCCGAGGTGTGCTGCAACGATGCCGGACGCCCAGGCATATTGCCCGCGCATCAACAGGGTGACAGTCTCTGCCGAGAATGTCGAGAAGGTCGTCAGGCCGCCGAGGAAACCGGTGATGATGAACAGCCGCCATTCCGGCGACAGGCCGGGGTGCTGCATGAAGAAAGCGATGGCGACGCCGATGAGATAACCGCCGACCAGATTCGCCAGCAATGTGCCCGGCGGCAGTTCCGCCATGGCAGGATTCAGCCATGCGCCCAGTATCCAGCGCAGCCAGGCTCCGCAGGCAGCACCGCATCCGACGGCGAGGAATGCGTAGAGCGTCATCGCCGTCGTGGCCTCAGGCTGTGCCGCCGACGGTGAGACCGTCGATGCGCACGGTCGGTTGTCCCACACCCACCGGCACGCTCTGCCCCTCCTTGCCGCAGGTGCCGACACCGCTGTCGAGTGCCATGTCGTTGCCAATCATGCTGATGCGTGTCAGCGCATCCGGACCGTTGCCGATCAGGGTGGCACCCTTCACCGGATAGGTGACCTTGCCATCCTCGATCATGTAGGCCTCGGTGGTGGAGAACACGAACTTACCGCTGGTGATGTCGACCTGACCGCCGCCGAAGTTGGCGGCATACAGACCATGCTTGACCGAGGCGATGATCTCTTCCGGCGACGTGTCGCCGTTCAGCATCATGGTGTTGGTCATACGCGGGATGGGCAGGTGCGCAAACGATTCGCGACGCGCATTGCCGGTGACCGGCACGCCCATCAGGCGCGCGTTCATGCTGTCCTGCAGATAGCCGCGCAGGATGCCGTCTTCGATCAGCACGGTGCGCTGCGTGAGGTTGCCTTCGTCGTCGATGTTGAGCGAGCCGCGTCTGTCCTTGATGGTGCCGTCATCCACCACGGTGACGCCCTTGGCTGCCACGCGTTTACCGACACGTCCTGAGAAGGCTGAACTGCCCTTGCGGTTGAAGTCACCTTCAAGTCCGTGTCCCACCGCTTCATGCAGCAGGATGCCGGGCCAGCCGTTACCCAGCACCACGGTCATGTTGCCGGCCGGTGCGGGACGCGCATCGAGGTTGGTCACCGCCTGATGCACGGCTTCCTTCGCATAGCGTTGCAGTATCTCTTCACTGAAATAGTCGTAACCGAAACGACCGCCGCCGCCTGCCGAGCCCTGTTCGCGCTTGCCGTTACCTTCGACGATGACCTGCAGCGAGAGGCGTACCAGCGGACGGATGTCGGCGCTCATCAAGCCATCGTTGCGCGCCACCAGCACCACGTCGTATTCGCCGGCCAGATTGGCCATGACTTGCGTCACGCGCGGATCGAGTGCGCGTGCGATGCGTTCCAGTCTTTCCAGCAACGCCACCTTGTCGTCGGCACGCAGCGTGGCGATGGGGTCTTGCGGCAAATACAGTTCGTGCGCCTTGCTGCGGTGCAGAATGGGTGCGGTCTGGTTGCCGCCCTGACGGGCGATGGCGCGCGTCGCGACTGCAGCTTCCTGCAGTGCGGCGAGTGTGATGTCGTCGGAATAGGCGAAGGCGGTCTTGTCGCCGCTGACAGCGCGCACGCCCACGCCCTGGTCGATGTTGAAACTGCCCGACTTGACGATGCCCTCTTCCAGCGCCCAGCTCTCGGCACGGCTGTACTGGAAGTACAGATCGGCATAATCGACCTTGTGTGTCAGCATGTTGCCAAACACTTGCTGCAGCTGGGCCGCTTTCAGGCCATGGGCATCGAGCAGTGTGTGTTCGGCGATCTTGAGGGTGTCTTCGCTCATGGTTTGTCTCAGCAAGCGCAGCTGATGGTGCGATGGGTCAGGGCCGGCAGACTGTTGCGCAGGCTCTTCTGGTATGAGGTGTTGACGTCGGCGATGACCACGCCGGAACCACGCTGCAACTCGTCCATGATGCGCCCCCAGGGATCGACGATCATGCTATGGCCGTGCGTCTCGCGACCGCTCACGTGATAACCGCCCTGTGCGGCGGCGACGACGTAGGACAGGTTCTCGATAGCGCGGGCGCGGATCAGCGGTTCCCAGTGCACCTTGCCGGTGGTGGCGGTAAAAGCCGACGGCAGCACGATGATGTCGACATCCTTCATGGCGCGGAAGAGTTCGGGGAAGCGCAGGTCGTAACAGATGGCCAGACCGATGCGACCGAACGGGCTGTCGACCACGACGACCTTGTCGCCGGCCTCGATGGTCTGCGCTTCGTTGTAACTTTCGTTACCCAGCGTCAGGTTGAACAGGTGGATCTTGTCGTAACGCGACACCGGTGCACCGGTCTCGTCGAACACCAGCAGACTGTTGCGCACCTTGTTCGGTGTGCTCGATACCATCGGCAGGGAACCCAGCAACCAGACCTTGTGCTTGCGTGCGGTCTCGCTCATGAACTGCTGGATCGGGCCCTGGCCCGGTTGTTCGCATACTTTGACCTTGTCTTGCTCGTTCATACCCATGATGGCGAAGAATTCGGGCAGGACGATCAGCTTTGCCCCCTGCCCTGCCGCATCCGCCACCAGCCGGCGCGCTTCGCTCAGGTTGCCTTCGACATTGGGACCGGAAGCCATCTGGATCGCGGCGACCTTGAATGCGCTCTGCTGCGCTGCGATACGTGCCTGGGTTGAATCAAGAGAGCTCATGTTGTCAGTGCTTTCAGGTTGTAATCCGTTTTCAATTGCCCGTCTCGCCCTGCGGACGGGGGCCGCCGATCCGCTCCACCTTGGGATCGGCCCAACTGCCACTGACATTGTAGTCAAACGACACCAGCTTATCGAGCGGATCGCGCAGGAGTTTGTTTGTAAGCAACACGCCGACGCCGATGGCCGGCCCAGCGGCAAAAGACAGCAGCGAAACGTTGTCGCCGATAGCCGGCAGCACACGCACCTTGAGGTCCTGCGTCTCGCGCGCCAGGTCGACTTCGCCTTGCAGGGTGACCTTGGCCGCCGAGCCGGTCATCACGAAGTCGTCCGTCGTGAGCAATCCGTTGCGGATGACGGCTTCGCCTTTGATGCTATTGAACTCGAAGCCCGGCGTGAACACGTCGGTGAAGTCGAGCGAGATGCGCTTGGGGATCGATTGCAGGCTGAGTACGCCCAGCAGTTTTGCCGCGCCCGGATCGACCTGCAGGAAGCGTCCTTTGCCGGTGGTCAATTGCAGGCTGCCGTTCAGGCTGGGAATATCGAGTTCGTCGGGTGAACCACGCCAGCGCAGTTCGCTCACCAGCAAACCGCTGCCGCCGGACAGACTTTCCGGATAACCGGAACGGGCCAGGATGCGACCGGCATCGGCGATCTCGATACGTGCACTGATCTCTGTCTCCCCCTGTACGGGCCGCCAGCGTCCGCCGGCATTGACCACCCCATCCGGGCTGGTCAGACGCATCCTTTTCAGGACGGCATCGCCAGCATCGTCATCCATCAACATTTCCAGTTTGCCCAGTTGCCGCCCCTTCCAGGTCAGCTGATCGATGACCATATCGATCTCCGGCATGGAGATCGCCTGCGCCACGGCAGGTTGAGCATCCTGCGGCAGCTCGACCTCTTCGATATCCGACGTTTCGCCCAGCATCAGATGCTTCAGGCGCACGTACAGCTTGCCTTCGTCCTGCGGTTGCCAGATCAGGTCGCCGTTCACTTCGCGTGCATTCAGGCGAGTGCTGATCAGGCCGTTGCGGCCGCTGCCGCGGATGCGCAGCTCATGCAGCGCATTGCCGTATCCCTGCACGGTGTCGATGTTCACGTCGATACCGGCAATGTTGGGCAGCTCGCCTTCCCGGTCCGGCAATGTCGACCAGCCGCTCCATCCTTGCAAACCAAAGTACGGCAGCTGTCCGCTGATCCAGATGCCATCCCTGTCCGGCATGTCCGCTACGTTACCCAACGCAATGTTGCCGCGCTTGATATCCCATAGACCGGCATCGTTCCTGACTCTGAGCAGTTCGACGTTGACGACATCGCCATAATGGAATTTCAGTTGATTGTTGAGCGCATCGACATCATTCAATTCGAACTTCAGGGGCGTGAGCTGCGCCGCCGTTTTGCCGAATGGTTGCGGCAAGCTGGAGCTCAATCCCAGCAGGTCGGAACTGACAGCCACATCGGCCAGTTTGTCCTTGACGCTAATGTCCGCCTGCCAGCCGGTATTGCCGTGCAGACGCCGCAACAAGGGATAGCGATAGGTGCCGTACAGACTGTCCGCATCCAGCGTGCCGTCCGCATGCACATAGAGCACACTGCCTTCATTGCGCAACGAGACATGCGCCGGCCCGCCGAGTATCTGCGCATTCACCCCTTCCGCCTTGATGTTCTGTTCGGTGAAAGTCAGCGTGCCATTCGTCTTGCGCAGCAGCGGCACGTTTCCACCGAGTTCGATCTCGTTGCCGTCGACACGATAGCTGCCTTTGACGCGCGTACTGCCATCACCGTTGAGCGGAATATCCAGACGCAGTTTCAGCAGACCGTGACCCGTGGCATGGAAATCATCCGTGTAGCCGTTCAGGTAGCCGCGCACCGGACTGTTGCGGATGTAGTTCAGCGAATGCTCGGTGTGGTCGGCCGCCTCACCGTCGACTTCCATCACCAGCGATTTCGACAAGGTATCGGGCAGGGCGACGCGTACGTTCTGCAAAGCGGCGCCTACTGTCTCGGCCTTGGCTGCCTTCACCTCCAGCAGGCGGCCTTGTATCAGCAGATCGGCCCTGGCTTTTTCGATGCGCGGCCAGCCGGCGTCGAACTCGATGGCGACATCCCGTGCTTTGGCAGTCAGCCGGAACAGCCCCAGTTTGCTGTCCGGGAAAGGAAAATCGTTGAGGTCTCCGCGCACATGCATCTGGAATGCATCTGCTATCCCGCCTTGCAGACCGGTCTGCAGCCAGCGATAGGTCTTGTCGTTGAAGGCATGCATCGGGATATAGCGCGCCGCGTGCTTCACTTCGACACGCGACAGACTGACCGTCAGATCGGCGATGCCGGGGCCGTCATTGATCTGGTAGCTGCCATACACGGAGCCTTCCGCATCCGCATTGGAGACCAGCACCTTGTTCAGCTTGAGGTCCCAGCCATGCTGGTTGTTGCGCTGCCAGTCCAGCTGGCCGGAGATGCGGTCGAACAAGAGCGGCTCGGACAGGAAATCCGGTGCCTGCAAGCGCAGCTTGCGGCTGTCTATGTTCAGCAAGCCATCGCTGTCATTGCCATCCACCGTGCCGCTCAGGCTGGAAATAGCCGGGAAGTTCCCTACCTGTTTCAGGCCAACCTTCTCGAACTGGGCATGCACCTGGTAGCGCTGCAACTTTTCCAGGTCACCCTGCCAGCTCAGATGCAGATCGCGCACCTTGCCCTGCGGGGCAAATTCGGTGAGTTTTTGTTTGATGTTCTCCGCCACCGGCAGATAGGCCAGCAAGCGATTGATGTCGGACAACTCCAGCGCATTCACCTTTACCTCACCGGAAGCGGAACGGTAGCCCCTCTTGGCAGTCAGGCTGAGCAGGAAGTCGGTCGGCTGCATGCTGAAGCCGTCGTATGTACGCAGCGATAGTTTTTCGCTGGATATTTCGAAACCGGTATTCGACTGCTGCCAACCCAGACGCCCCTGCATACGTTGCAGTGCAAGTTCCGGCAGGTGCTCACCCAGGCGTGCTTTGACCGCATGCAGGTAGAGATCGGTTTGCAGCCGCACAGGTTTGCCATCGGCTATGCCCAGCCAGAGGCGCACCCCTCCGCTGCCGCTCTTGATGGCCGGGGGCAAGTCGAACCAGGTGCGCCAGGCACCGACATCGGTGTGGTCCATCCGGGTGTATACCTCGCCTTCCCAGCTGCTCGCATCCGCAAAGCTGTCGCCGCGCAGGTCTGCGCGCAGATCGACAGGCGTCGCCAGGGCGGCCGGCGGGGTGGCGTTCAAGGCAAGACGGTGTCGTCCACGGGTATTCTGGATGATGAGATCGACATTCTCGAAAATGATGGGCGGCGCGTTGCGCATGTCGTCCTGCCAGATGATGCGGCCGTTGCGCACCACGATCAGTGACTGATGCAGCAGCCAGTCCGCACTTTTCTCATCCGAACTGACCCCGCCTTGACCATTGGAAGAGATACCGGCCACGTAACGATGCCCTTCCGCATCACGCCTTACCAGCAGTTGGGGGCTTTCGATCTCAAGACTGTTGAAGCGCAGTTCACCGAAAAAGAAGGTGGTCCAGGCCACCGTGTTCCTCAACAGCGGGAACTGCAGGGCAGTGGCGCCCTGCTCGTCCAGAATGCGCACATCGGACATCAGCAGGCGCGGGCGGAATCCGTACCAGTCCGCTTCGATATGACCGATGGAGACCGGCCGTCCGACGGCGGAGGTGGCGGCGAGTTCGATAATGGTGTGGTAGCGCTCGACCCCGGGCAACACCCAGTAGCGCAGCGTCAGCAGACCGCCTGCTGCGAGCAGGATGAAGAGCAGAATGAGCAGACGGGAAAGTCTCCAGGTGCCGATCGCGGTAAAACGGAGCGCGAGTTTCAGCATCGTGCGTTGATGCGCCGGATTTCGCGACGAGATGAAAAGCAGTGGGACATGAAGACTATAATGCGATGCAGGATGTACGGCACTTATTTTAACTGAAACCAGACATGAAAAACCCCGAACCTGCCAACGATTTCGAGCAACTCATCCGTCACGCCAGCCTGTGTAGCCGCTACTTCTCCAGATTGCTGGAAGCGGAGCCCGTCTGGCTGGAAACCCTGCGTGCAGACCATCGCCTGCCTGCCAATACCGAGCTGATCCGTCGTTGGCTGGACGAGCTGCCCGCTGCCGATGAAGCGCAGCTTTCGCGCGCGCTGCGCATGCTGCGCAAACGCGTCATGCTGCATCTGATCCTGCGCGACCTGGGCGGGCTGTGCGGACTGGAAGAAGTGATGGTCGCCATGACCGCGCTGGCCGAACTGGCCGTGCAGCGTGCGCAGACGCTGATGATGGAGACACTGAGCGCGCAATTCGGCCAGCCGATCGGCGCCGAGAGCGGCAAACCGCAGCAGATGCTGGTGATCGGCATGGGCAAACTGGGCGGCTGCGAGCTGAATGTCTCCTCAGACATCGACCTCATCTTCGTTTACCCGGAGGAAGGTGAGACCAACGGCGCGCGCACGCTTTCCAATCACGAGTTCTTCAGCAGGCTGGGACGCAAACTGATCGCGCTGGTGAACGACCTCACCGCCGACGGCTATGTGTTCCGCGTCGACATGCGCTTGCGCCCCTACGGCGACAGTGGTCCGCTGGCGATGAGCTTCGCTGCGCTCGAGGAATATCTGGTGACACAGGGGCGCGAGTGGGAACGCTATGCCTGGATCAAGGCGCGCGTCATCTCACCTGCCGGCGATGCGCGCATCGCCGAACTGGAGCAACTGGCCCAGCCGTTCGTGTTCCGCAAATATCTGGACTTCGGCGCATTCGATTCCATGCGCAAGCTGCATGTACAGATCCGCGCGGAAGTCATCCGCCGCGACCGTCAGGACAACATCAAGCTCGGCGCAGGCGGCATCCGCGAGATCGAGTTCATCGCGCAGGTGTTCCAGTTGATACGCGGCGGGCGCGATGCGCGGCTGCGCATCAAGCCGACACGGCAAGTGCTGCAACTGCTCGCGCAGGAAGGCGAACTGCAGGCAGACGTGGTGCAACGGCTGGATGCAAGCTATGTGTTTCTGCGCAATCTGGAACACCGCCTGCAATACCTGGACGACCAGCAGACGCAGATGCTGCCCGAGGGCGAAGAACAAAGGGCCATCATCGCGCATGCCATGGGCTATGCCGACTATGCCGCATTGCTGGCAGAACTGGACCCGTTGCGCGATTTCGTCAGTACACAGTTCGAAGCGGTGTTCGGCAGCAAGCAGGAAGAGACCGACGACAGTCTTTGGCACGAGCACGGCGACCGCGACGTTCTGGCTGCACAACTCGCCAGTGCGGGATATGGCGAAGCGACCGAACTTGCCGACATCCTGCTACAGATGCGCGCCAGCGGACGCTATCGCCAGTTGCCCGATATCAGCCGGCAACGCATGGACAGCCTGGTGCCGCGCTTCATCAAATTGTGCGCGGGCGAAACCCATGCGGATGCCGCTCTGCGCCGTGCGCTCAATCTGCTGGAAGCGATCGCGCGCCGTGCGGCCTATCTGGCGTTCCTCGCCGAATATCCCCAGGCCTTGCCGCGTCTGATACGCATCCTCGGCGCCAGCGCCTGGGCCGGCGACTATCTGGCACAGCACCCTATTCTGCTGGATGAGTTGCTGGATACGCGCGAACTGTATGTGGCTCCGGACTGGCAGGCACTGGACAAAAAACTGCACGAACAACTCGATGCCCATCAGGGCGACACAGAGCGCGAGATGGATGTGCTGCGTCAGTTCCGTCAGGTGCAGACCTTCCATCTGCTGGCGATGGATCTGCAAGGCGTGTTGCCGCTGGAAAAACTGAGCGACCACCTGAGCGACCTGGCCGACCTGATCCTGCGTCATGTGTTGCGCCTGTGCTGGCGCGATGCGCGCAAGAAACACGTCGAGCAGCCCAGGTTCGCGGTGATCGCATACGGCAAGCTGGGCGGCAAGGAGCTGGGCTATGCCTCCGACCTCGACCTGGTGTTCCTGTACGAGGACGACGATCAGGATGCCGGACAGATCTACGCGCGACTGGGACAGCGCATCAATACGCTGGTCTCCAGCTACACCGCCGCCGGTCGGTTATATGAAGTGGATCTGCGCTTGCGCCCCAACGGCGACAGCGGCCTGATGGTCAGTTCGACCGAGGCTTTCGAAGCCTACCAGCGGGAGCAAGCCTGGGTGTGGGAGCATCAGGCACTGACACGGGCACGTTTTTGCGCCGGCGATCCCGTGGTCGGCGCCCGGTTCGAACAGATACGCGAATCGATCTTATGCATGCCGCGCGATGCCGAAAAGTTGAAGGAAGAAGTGCGCGAGATGCGTCAGAAGATGCATGACGGCCATCAGAATACGACCGATCTGTTCGACATCAAGCACGACAGCGGCGGCATGGTAGATATCGAATTCATGGTGCAATACCTAGTGCTGGCCCATGCCGCCCGGTATCCGCAATTGACGAGGAACGTCGGCAACCTTGCGCTGCTGCAGATGGCAGCGGATCTGGGGCTGATCGATCAGGAGATCAGTACAGCCTTGCAAGCGCACTATCGCGAGTTGCGCAGGGTGCAGCACCAGATGAGATTGAACAACCAGTCCCCGTGCCGCATCGAATCGGGGAAGCTGGATATTTCAGCTGTGCAAACCTTGTGGAAGGAACTGTTCGGAAAATAATCAGGCGACGGCGGGGGCGCCGCCCTGCTGGGGCAGCTTGTAGATGTTGTTTTTGCCCGGATCACCTGCGCCATCCACCCGACCAGTCAGGCGATAGGATGTCATCTCGCCCTTGCCCTTGACGTTCAGGACATTCGGCGGTTCGAACAGGTAGTCGTGATGAAGACGATTAAAGGTCGGACGGTCGGTCAGGATATGGCCGGATTTCGCATCGTCTGTCAGGCGGCTGGCAATATTCACGGTATCGCCCCACAGATCATAGATGAAGCGCTTGGTACCGATCACCCCTGCCACTACGGGGCCGGTTGCGATGCCGATGTGCACGCCCAAATGACGTTTGGCCGCCAGCGGGTGCTTGTTGATGAACTCGATCATCTCCAGGCCCATGTTCACCACATCGGCGGCATAGTCCGGGCGCTCACGCGTCAAGCCACCCACCACCATGTAGGCATCGCCTATGGTCTTGATCTTCTCCAGGCCGTATTTCTCGGAGAGCTCGTCGAAACCCGAAAAAACGGTATTGAGCAATCCGACCATCTGTTCCGGCGACATCTGCTCGGTGAGCTGGGTGAAGTTCACCAGGTCAGCGAACATCACAGTCACATCAGCATAGCCATCCGCAATCAGGCCTTCGTTACGTTTGAGTCGTTCGGCGATGGATGAAGGCAACACATTGAACAGCACGCGCTCCGATTTCTTCTGCTCCTCTGCCAGCAAAGCATGTTGCTCATCCAGCTGATGCTTGATCTTCTCCGTTTCGATCACGAAGTAGCGCACCAGAAAGTACAGGATGGCGGACATCGCGGCGAAGTTGAGCGCAAAGAAAAAACCGATGGTATTCAAGGGAACACCGGTGGTTTGGCCGGTCCCCAGATAGAAATCGAAGAAACCGGACACAGCCGTCAGCACCATATAGGCGACGAACCAGGGTATGGATTCTTTCCAGCCGGACACCACCAGCGCGCCGATCGGCGCCAGCAAGGCCCACAGCGCCACACCACTGGAAGTGATGGAACTGCCGATACTCCATTGCATGATGAACGGGGCGAACAGGAACAGGGTCAGTTGTACGAAGCGCAATACTTCGAAGTTGCGCTTCTTCATGTAGTGCACCAGGGAACCGACGGAAATGAGCTGGTAGATCAGCGGCACGTTGCTGGAAAATTGCAGCCCCATCATCCAGTAGATCGCCAGCCAGAACATAACGGCAAAGGTCATGAAAGAGGCTGCGAATATGAGCAGACTCTTGCGCAGTTTATCTTCCTGCGTATCAAGAACATCCGGAGTGATCTGTTGCGTGTCGATGTGCTGCGCCATATAGCCCCCTATAGGCCCTCCCATTCACAATGAGCCGATATTACCTGATGACTCATCAAAGCGATATGCCCAGAATGTTGGATTATAGCGACCACGCACCTTCATAATCGCCCTGGAAACAGCTAGAATCCACACCCCGAATTCAAACCCAACGCTTTCAAGGAAATCACCATGTCCATGTCCGACCGCGACGGCTTCATCTGGCACGATGGCAAGCTCGTCCCCTGGCGCGATGCCACCACCCATGTCCTGACCCACACCTTGCACTACGGCATGGGCGTATTCGAGGGCGTACGCGCGTACAAGACGACCAAAGGCACAGCGATCTTCAGACTGCAGGAACATACCGACCGCCTGTTCAATTCGGCCTATATCTTCAAGATGAAGATGCCGTTCGACAAGGAAACCCTGATTGAAGCGCAAAAAGAGGTGGTGCGCGCCAACAAGCTGGAATCCTGCTACATCCGCCCCATCGTGTTCTACGGTTCGGAAGCCATGGGCATTGCCGCCACCAACATCAGTGTGCACGTTGCCATCGCGGCATGGCCGTGGGGCGCTTATCTGGGCGAAGAAGGCATGGCGAAGGGTATCCGCGTCAAGACATCCAGCTTCACCCGCCATCACGTGAACATCAACATGTGCCGTTCCAAATCGGTCGGCACCTACACCAACTCCATCCTGGCACATCAGGAAGTGGCGAACGACGGCTACGACGAGGCCCTGCTGCTGGACGTGGACGGCTACGTGGCCGAAGGCGCGGGCGAAAACATCTTCATCGTGAAGAAGGGCAAACTGTACACACCCGACCTGACCTCCTGCCTGGAAGGCATCACGCGCGACTCCATCGTCACCCTAGCGAAGGACATGGGACTGGAATTGATCGAGAAGCGCATCACCCGCGACGAGGTGTATTGCGCCGAGGAAGCGTTCTTCACCGGCACAGCCGCCGAAGTGACCCCCATCCGCGAACTGGATACCCGCACCATCGGTAGTGGCAGCCGCGGCCCGGTGACTGCCAAGCTGCAAGCCGCATTCTTCGATATCGTTGCGGGCAAGAACGATAAATACGCCGATTGGCTGGCGCACGTATAACGTATCCAGGGGAGAAGCATGTCCAACGACCAAATCACACAACGCTACGTTGAAGTCACGGCAGAAGCGCTGCCGCTGTTCTGCCCGACGCCTTCGGTAAGCCTGTGGAGCGCCCACCCGCGCGTTGCCATTCCTGTTGAAAAACTGGGCGAAGCGGTCTGCCCGTACTGCGGTACGCATTACAAATTCAAGGGCGAGCTGCCCCACGGACACCACTGAGCATCAAGATGAACAAGATCCTCGTCGTCGCACCTAGCTGGGTAGGCGACTGTGTCCTGATGCAGCCCATGCTGCAGCGACTGACGCAGCGTCACCCCGGCGTGCAGATCGATGTGCTGGCTCCGCCGTGGACTGAAAAGCTGCTGCGCCAGATCCCCGAAATCGACGAGATCATCATCAATCCTTTTCCGCATGGCGCACTGCAGCTTGGTGCGCGACGCGCGCTGGGCAAGCAACTGCAGGCAAACAATTACGACCAGGCCATCGTGCTGCCCAACTCGCTCAAGTCCGCGCTGGCGCCATGGTTCGCCGACATCCCTTTACGTACCGGCTTTACCGGAGAGATGCGCTACGGGCTGCTGAACGATGCCCGTAAACTGGACAAACGCAAGCTGCCGCTGATGGTCGAACGCTTCGCCGCGCTGGCTGAAGAACGCGGCACCGACATCGTGCGCCCCATCCCTGCTCCCACACTGCATGCCAGCGAGGAACAGCGCCAAGCCGCACTGGATAAACTGGACCTGACACTGGACAAACCGGTCGCTGTGTTCTGCCCGGGCGCCGAATACGGCCCTGCCAAGCGCTGGCCTGCGCACTACTTTGCAGAACTCGCCCAGCGGCTGCGCAGCAAAGGTTATGCGGTGTGGCTGATCGGTTCGCCCAAAGACAAGGAAGTGGCAGACAAGATCGTCGCACTGGGTAACGAACCCTGCCGCAACCTGTGCGGCGCGACCGACCTTGCCGATGCCATCGCACTGCTGTCCTGCGCCAAACTGGTAGTCAGCAACGATTCCGGACTGATGCATATCGCTGCCGCGCTGGACAGACCGATGCTGGCGATCTTCGGCTCCAGCAGCCCGCAGTTCACGCCGCCACTGTCCGATCAGGCTCGCGTCCTCAAGCTCGATCTGTCGTGCAGCCCCTGCTTCAAACGCGAATGTCCGCTGGGGCATTTCAACTGCATGCTGCAACTGACCCCGCAGGAAGTAGCGCGACACCTGCCCGACCGTTAACGCATGGCCGCCGTACCTGCCGGGATATTCAAGGCATATGACATACGCGGCATCGTCGGCAAGTCACTGACCGACGACATCGTCGCGATCATCGGCCACGCCATAGGCTCGGAAGCCCGGGCCCGCCAGCAACACACCATCGCCATCGGTTTCGACGGTCGCTTGTCCGGGTCCGCTTTCTCACAGGCACTGGCACGCGGTATCCGGAAAAGCGGCGTGAACGTGATCGACCTCGGCCGCATCACCACCCCCATGGCTTACTTCGCCGCGTTCCAGCTCAAGACCGATTGCGCCGTGATGATCACCGGCAGCCACAATCCGCCCGAATACAACGGCCTGAAGATCGTACTGGCGGGAGAGACCCTGTCCGGCGCAGCCATTCAGGATTTGCGTACACGCATCGAATTCGGCGACCTGACATCTGGTGCCGGCAGCTACACACGGCATGACATCGTGCCGGAATACATGACACGCATCATCGGCGACATCCGTCTGGCCCGCCCCATGAAGCTTACGGTGGACTGCGGCAACGGCGTGGCGGGCGATTTCGCCGCCGCGCTCTATCGCGGTCTGGGCTGCGAAGTGGATGAATTGTTCTGCGAGGTGGACGGCAACTTCCCCCATCACCACCCCGACCCTTCCGATCCGGACAACCTTACAGAGCTGATCGTTGCGCTACGGAACAACGACAGCGAATTAGGGCTGGCCTTCGACGGCGATGCCGACCGGTTGGGTCTCGTCACCAAGGATGGCAGCATCATCTTCCCGGATCGTCAATTGATGCTGTTCGCCGCCGATCTGCTCACACACCATCCGGGTGCAGAGGTGATCTTTGACGTGAAGTGCTCGGGCAAGCTGATCCGCTGGATACACGAACATGGCGGCAACCCTTCGATGTGGAAGACCGGCCATTCGCTGATCAAAGCCAGAATGAAAGAGACCGGTGCGCTGCTCGCCGGCGAGATGACCGGCCATGTGTTCTTCAAGGAACGCTGGTACGGTTTCGATGACGGCCTGTATGCCGGCGCCAGACTGCTGGAAATATTAAGTCAGTTCGATGATCCGAGCGCCATCCTGAACGCACTGCCCGACTCGGTGAACACGCCGGAGTTGCATATCCACACCGCGGAGGGCGAGAACCATGCCCTGATCAGCCGCCTGCGGGACGAAGCCCGCTTCGCAGATGCGCAGGACATCATCACCATCGACGGCTTGCGCGTGGAATATGCCGACGGCTTCGGCCTGATGCGTCCCTCCAATACCACGCCGGCCATCGTGCTGAGGTTCGAGGCAAACGATGACGCTGCGCTGAAGCGCATACAGGAAGATTTCAGGAAAGTGTTGCTGGAGGCTGCACCGGAATTGGCGCTGCCGTTCTGAAACTGACGCAGCTCAGGAATGTATGGTCTGCTGCAGCGCTTTGCCCATACCGTTCTCGTCCAGCCAGCCCAACTCGATCAGATCGCGCATCAGTTGGCTGAACTCGGTCAGGTTCTCCGGCTTGCGTACAAAACTGTTGGCACCGATCTGGTAGGCCAGCACGACATCCGAGGGTTCGTGGCTTTCGGAGTAGACCACGATGGGCACATGCTTCAGGCGGCTGTCCATGCGCAGGGTGCGCAGGACAGCCAGACCGATCAGCTTGGGCAACTTGAGGTCGATCAGGATCAGGCGCGGCACAGGATGACCATGCGAAGTCTCGGCAGACAGCCAGTCTAGTGCGGCGACACTATCCGGCACGACAGCAAGGTAGAGCTCACCGGGGCAGCTGGCAACAGCCTGCTGCACCAGCAGGATCGCCGCTTCCTCATTCTCCACCAGCAAGATCGTGTCACCAGACTGCTTCAACATCTGCCTTCCCCGCCTCAATTTATGCCCAGTGATGCGGCTTGAACCATCTGGAATCCAGACAGCGAATTACAACTTGTCTTTTGCCCAACCCGGAACGGAAGCCAACGCCTTTGCCAGATGTTCCGGCTGCGTACCGCCTGCCTGCGCCATGTCGGGACGGCCACCGCCTTTGCCGCCCACCTGTTGCGCGACGAAATTCACCAGCTCACCCGCTTTTACCTTGGATGTGGCATCCGCCGTCACGCCGGCGATCAGGCTTACTTTGCCGTCGCCTTCGCTTGCCAGAACAATTACGGCAGATTTCAGCTTGTCTTTAAGTTTATCCATGGTCTCGCGCAGCGTTGCGACATCCGCGCCGTCCAGCTTGGCGGCCAGCACCTTCACACCGTTGAAATCCTGCGCCTGAGCGAGCAGCTCGTCACCCTGCGCGGAAGCCAGCTTCGATTTCAGCGCAGCCAGTTCTTTCTCCAGCGACTTCACGTTGTCGAGGATCTGCGCAATACGCGTCGCAGCTTCCTGCGGCTGCGCCTTCACGGCATCGGCCACTTGCTGCAACTGCCATTCCTGCTGCTGCACCAGCGCCAACGCACCCTCACCGGTCACGGCCTCGACGCGGCGTACGCCGGCCGCCACACCGCTCTCGGCCACGATCTTGAACAGGCCGATGTCGCCGGTGCGCTTGACGTGCGTACCGCCGCACAACTCCTTGGAACTGCCGATGGTCAGCACGCGCACTTCGTCGCCGTACTTCTCACCGAACAACATCATCGCGCCGGTCTTCTGCGCATCCTCGATCGCCATCACGCTGGCTTCGGTAGCGCTGTTGGCCAGTATCTCGGCATTGACCAGCGCTTCCACGCGGCGGATCTCGGCATCGGTCAGCGGCTGGTTCTGCACGAAGTCGAAGCGCGTCTTGTCCGGATCGACCTGCGAACCCTTCTGCTGTACGTGTGGGCCCAGCACTTCGCGCAAGGCCTTGTGCATCAGATGCGTCACCGAGTGGTTACGCTCGGTGCGTGCACGCGCCAGCATATCGACACGTGCATTGACGCCGTTGCCCACAGACAGCTTGCCGGTCTTTACCACGCCATGGTGACCGAACACGGTCGCCTGGATCTTTTGCGTATCTTCCACGGCGAAGATGCCGTGCGTGCTGCGCAGCTCGCCGCTGTCGCCGACCTGACCGCCGGACTCGGCGTAGAACGGTGTGTCATCCAGCACCACCACGCCCATGTCGCCTTCGTTCAATTCGTTCACTTCCACGCCGTCCTTGTACAGGGCCAGCACGTTGCCCTTGTGCTCCAGCGTCTCGTAACCATGGAACGTGGTCGCCGGGCCGGAATATTCCAGATTGGCGGCCATCTTGAATTTGCCGGCAGCACGCGCCTGCTCCTTCTGGCGAGCCATGGCAGCGTTGAAACCTGCCACATCTACAGTCACACCATGCTCTCGGCAAACATCTTGAGTTAGGTCGAGTGGGAATCCATAAGTATCATGCAACATAAAGGCGGTTTCACCGCTCAACATCCCCTTTTCCGAACGGGGAGGTTCTTTATGCCTCCATTTACTTTTCATCAGCATCGACAAGTAATCTGCATCATCTAGATGTTTCAACACATCCAACTCAAGCTCCAGCAACTCCATGCCGTTCTCGATGGTGGCGAAGAAACGTTCCTCTTCCAGCTTGAGCACGCCCTTCACGCGCACATGCTCGGCCACCAGTTCCGGATAGGCACTGCCCATCTGCTCGACCAGATCATCCACCATATTATTGAAGAACGGACCGCGTGCGCCCAGCTTGTAGCCGTGACGGATGGCGCGGCGGATGATGCGGCGCAGCACATAGCCGCGGCCTTCATTGCCGGGGATCACGCCGTCGGCGATCAGGAAGGAACAGGCGCGGATGTGGTCAGCCAGCACCTTCAGCGAAGGGGAATCCAGATCGGCGCAATTGGTCTCGCGTGCCGCCGCCTTGATCAGTGCCTGGAACAGGTCGATCTCGTAGTTGGCATGCACGCCCTGCAACACGGCTGAGATGCGCTCCAGCCCCATGCCGGTATCGACCGAAGGCTTGGGCAACGGATGCATCACGCCCGCTTCGTCGCGGTTGAACTGCATGAACACGTTGTTCCATATCTCGATGTAGCGGTCGCCGTCTTCCTCGGGTGTGCCGGGCAGGCCGCCGGGGATGTGTTCGCCGTGGTCGTAGAAGATCTCGGTGCAAGGGCCGCAGGGACCGGTGTCGCCCATCATCCAGAAGTTGTCGGAGGCATAGCGCGCGCCCTTGTTATCGCCGATGCGAATCACACGATCGGCAGGCACGCCAACTTCCTTGGTCCAGATATCGAACGCTTCATCATCTTCGGCATAGACCGTGACGTAGAGTCTGTCCTTGGGCAACTTGAAGACTTCGGTCAGCAGTTCCCATGCGTACTTGATTGCATCCTGCTTGAAGTAATCGCCGAAGCTGAAGTTGCCCAGCATCTCGAAGAAGGTATGGTGACGCGCGGTGTAACCGACGTTCTCCAGATCGTTGTGCTTGCCGCCGGCGCGCACGCATTTCTGCGAGGAAGTGGCGCGGGTGTAGGGACGTTTGTCGAAACCGAGGAACACGTCCTTGAACTGGTTCATACCCGCGTTGGTGAACAGCAGCGTCGGGTCTTCATGCGGCACCAGCGAGCTGGAAGCGACCACAGCGTGGCCTTTGGAGGCAAAATAATCTAGGAATTTCTGGCGAATCTCGCTGCTTTTCATCTGGTCACCGCTGGCCGCAATTGTTCAATAAACACGCCGCCTCACGGGCGGCATCACGGCGCGAATCATACCATTTGACAGGCAGTTAGGGCACGGCTATCACTCCTCGTCGAGCAGACTGGTGCCGGCCGATTTCAGGACTTTCAGGATCACATCAGTGGAGAATCCGCGGGACTGCAGAAAACGCATCTGGCGAGCCTTTTCCTTGGCTTCCTGCGGCGCTTTGCCGAACTTGCGCTGCCACACCTCGCGTGCGGTCTCCAGGTCCAAGGCTTTGAGGTCCGGCAATGCTTCAGCGATCAGATCGTCATCGACGCCGCGTTGACGCAATTCCTGCGCGATGCGTTGGCTGCCGAACCGGCTGCGCTTGGCATCCACCAGCTGCGTGGCTGCACGCGCATCAGACAGCCAGTTGCGCTTTTCCAGCTCGTCCAGCACAGATTGGAGGTCGTCACCTTCCTGTACATGCGCTTGCAGCTTCTGCTGCAGTTCGGCCCGGGTATGCTCGCGCCGCGCCAGGTGCTGCATGGCGCGGACTCGCAAACTTAACTCAGGCTTCTTCTGCGAATTCACTTGAAGCGATGGCGGTGACTCCCAGCGCGCCACGCACCTTGTTCTCGATCTCGACAGCGATATCAGGATTGTTACGCAGGAATTCACGTGCGTTGTCCTTGCCCTGACCGATCTTCTCGCCGTTGTAGGAATACCAGGCGCCCGACTTCTCGACGATCTTCTGCTGCACGCCGAGTTCGACGATCTCGCCTTCGCGCGAGATGCCTTCCCCGTACAGAATGTCGAAATGCGCTTCCTTGAACGGCGGTGCGACCTTGTTCTTGACGACCTTGACGCGGGTCTCGTTGCCGATCACCTCGTCGCCCTTCTTGATCGAGCCGGTACGGCGGATGTCCAGACGCACGGATGCGTAGAACTTGAGCGCATTACCGCCGGTAGTGGTCTCGGGATTGCCGAACATCACGCCGATCTTCATGCGGATCTGGTTGATGAAGATGACCAGCGTATTGGAGCGCTTGATGTTGGCAGTCAGCTTGCGCAGCGCCTGCGACATCAGACGGGCATGCAGGCCCATCTGTGAATCACCCATCTCGCCCTCGATCTCGGCACGCGGCGTCAGCGCAGCGACCGAGTCGATCACCACCACATCCACTGAGCTGGAACGCACCAGCATGTCGGCGATCTCCAGAGCCTGCTCGCCGTTGTCCGGCTGCGAAACCAGCAGGTCGTCCACGTTCACGCCCAGCTTCTCGGCATAGTTCGGGTCGAGCGCGTGTTCTGCATCGATGAAGGCTGCGGTACCGCCCAGCTTCTGCATCTCGGCGATGACTTGCAGGGTCAGCGTGGTCTTGCCGGAAGATTCCGGACCGTAGATCTCTACCACACGACCGCGCGGCAGGCCGCCGACGCCAAGTGCGATGTCCAGACCGAGCGAGCCGGTGGAGACCACTTGCAGGTCGCGTGCTACATCATTCTCGCCGAGGCGCATGATGGAGCCCTTGCCGAATTGTTTTTCGATCTGGCTCAGTGCTGCGGCGAGAGCCTTGCTTTTGTTGTCATCCATGTTCGATCTCCTTGGGAAAATTTCGGGGCGGATTGTTGCACAAGGTTTTCGACTTGTACAGAACGTTCGTTCTTTTTTATGCCAGAAGGGTATTCTGGGACAAGCGCTTGAGCACGCCCTGCAACGCCACGCGTACCGCCTGCGCCCTCACCTCGTCCCGATTGCCGGGTAACTGGTGACGCACCGCCGTAGTGATGCCGTTGGCCAGCGCCCAGGCGAACCAGACGGTGCCGACTGGCTTGTCCGGCGTGCCGCCGTCAGGTCCGGCGATGCCGCTCACCGCCAGTGCAAGCTGTGCAGTGCTGTTGCGCAGCGCGCCCTCCACCATCTCGCGCACGGTCGCCTCGGACACCGCGCCGTAAGCGATCAAGGTGGCTTCCTGCACGCCCAGCATCTGTTGCTTGGCCAGATTGGAATAGGTGACGAAACCGCGGTCAAACCAAGCCGAACTGCCGGCGACACTGGTGACCGCCTGCGCGATGCCGCCGCCGGTGCAGGATTCCGCCGTCGCCAGCAGCATGCCGTGCGATTTGAGCGCAGCGCCGACCTGTGCCGCGAGTACGTCCATCACAGCCCTCGTGCGAGGTCGTTCTGTATGTCCACCACTGCTTCCAGGCCGACCGCGATGCGGATCAAACCGTCGGTGATACCGGCCGCTGCACGCGCTTCCGGCGTGATGCGTGCATGGGTGGTGGTGGCCGGATGGGTGATGGTGGTCTTGCTATCGCCCAGATTGGCCGTGATGGACAGCAGCCTGGTGTTGTCGATCACCTTCCACGCTGCCTCCTTGCCGCCCTTCACTTCGAATGCCACGATGCCGCCGCCGGTCTTCTGCTGCTTCATCGCCAGCGCATGTTGCGGATGCGAAGGCAGACCGGGATAGAGCACGCGCGCCACGTTCGGCTGCTGTTCCAGCCATTGTGCGAGCTGCAAAGCATTGGCACTGTGCGCATCCATGCGCAGCTTGAGCGTCTCCAATCCTTTCAGGAACACCCAGGCGTTGAATGCACTCATGGTCGGACCTGCGGTACGCAGGAAACCGTACACCGGCTCCATCAATTTCTTGCTGCCTAGCACCGCGCCGCCCAGCACGCGCCCCTGGCCGTCGATGTATTTGGTGGCCGAGTGGATCACGATGTCCGCCCCCAATTCCAGCGGACGTTGCAGGATGGGCGTACAGAAGCAGTTGTCCACCGCCAGCAAGGCACCGCATCCTTTGGCAACTGCCGCGATGGCAGCGATGTCGGAGATCTCGGTCAACGGATTGGACGGCGTTTCCAGAAAGAACAGCCTGGTGTTCGGCTGTACCGCAGCCTGCCACCCAGACACATCCGTCGCCGAGACATACGTTGTCTCCACGCCGAACTTCTTGAAGTAGTTGTTGAACAGGTTGATGGTCGAACCGAACAGGCTGCGCGAAGCGACGATATGGTCGCCCTCCTTCAACAGCCCCATGCAGCAAGACAGGATGGCGGACATGCCACTGGATGTCGCCACGCATTGCTCTGCCCCTTCCAGCGCAGCCAGACGCTCTTCGAACATGCTGGTCGTTGGATTGGTGAAGCGCGCATAGATGTTGCCCGGCTCTTCGCCGATGAAGCGCCTGGCCGCCTGTGCCGCATTGTCGAACGTGAAGCTGGAGGTGAGGAACATCGCCTCGCCGTGTTCCATGAAAGGGGTTTGTACGCGTCCCGCCCTGACGGCCAGCGTTTCCGGTTGATATTCGTAATCAGACATCTTCACCTCCCGCGCGGCCTGCGGCTCGCGCAACAAAAAACCCGGAAAGCTTGACGCTAAACCGGGTTCGCCCGCTTTAGCTGTATTTGTATAGCGCCCGCAAGCTGTTCCTCAAATCGGCGCAGTCGGAAAGTAGCACTCTCCGACTTGCTTCGTCAACTTACATGGACGAGACGGACATCGCCAGATCGAGTTCCATCTGGTCGTCGTCCGGCGTCTTGTTGGCCTTGCCCGAACCGCGCGCTGCCTCAATCGCGTCCAGATATTCCGGTGTGATATCGCCGGTGATGTACTGGCCGTCGAAGCACGAACAATCGAAGCCTTTCAATGTCGGGTTCGCCTTGTGCACCGCCGCTTTCAGGTCCTCGATGTCCTGATAGAACAGGCGATCGGCACTGATCTCGTTGCATATCTCTTCATCACTGCGACCGGTGGCGATCAGTTCCTGGCGGCTGGGCATGTCGATACCATACACATTGGGGAACTTGACTGGAGGCGCGGCGGAAGCGAAATATACTTTGCGCGCGCCGGCGTCGCGTGCCATCTGCACGATCTCGCGACTGGTGGTGCCGCGCACGATGGAGTCGTCCACCAGCAGCACGTTCTTGTCCTTGAACTCGATGCTGATCGCGTTGAGTTTCTGGCGTACGGATTTCTTGCGCATGGCCTGCCCGGGCATGATGAAGGTACGACCGATGTAGCGGTTCTTGACGAAGCCTTCGCGGAACGGGATGCCGAGATGGTTGGCCAGTTGCAAGGCGCTCGGACGGCTGGAATCCGGAATGGGGATGACCACGTCGATGTCGTGCTCGGGCCATTCGCGCTTGATCCTGTCGCCGAGGAACTCGCCCATGAACAGGCGTGTGGCATAGACGGAGATGCCATCCATCACTGAATCGGGACGCGCGAAATACACGTATTCGAAGATGCAGGGATTGAGCTGCGGTTTCTCGGCGCACTGCTGGCTGTAGAAGTTCGCTTCCAGGTCGATGAACACCGCTTCGCCCGGCGCGATGTCGCGCAGGAACTCGAAGCCCAGCGTATCCAGCGCCACGCTTTCGGAAGCGATCAGATATTCGATGCCTTCCGCATGCTGGTTGCTGCCCACCACCAGCGGACGGATGCCGTTCGGATCGCGGAAGGCGAGCAGACCGTAACCGGCGATCATCGCCACCACGGCATACGCGCCCTTGCAACGGCGATGCACGCCGGACACGGCGGCGAATATCTTCTGCGGGTCAAGCTTGAAGCCGGTGGCATTGGCCTGCAGTTCATGAGCCAGCACGTTCAGCAACACTTCCGAATCGGAGCCGGTGTTGATGTGGCGCAAGTCCTGCTGGTACATGGCACGACGCAATTCTTCAGTGTTGGTCAGGTTGCCGTTGTGCGCCAGCACGATGCCGAACGGAGAATTGACGTAGAACGGTTGTGCCTCGTTGTGATCGACCGACGAGCCTGCAGTCGGGTAACGCACGTGGGCGATGCCCGAGTTGCCCTTGAGCGCGCGCATGTTGCGCGTGCGGAACACGTCACGCACCAGACCGTTGCCTTTATGCAGGTGGAACGTCCTGTCCTCCAGCGTGGCAATGCCCGCTGCGTCCTGCCCTCTATGCTGCAACACCTGCAAACCGTCATACAGCACCTGGTTCACCGGCGTATTCGCCACCACACCCAGAATCCCGCACATATCGTTTCCCGTTTCCTGTGAATTTAATCGTTCGTTTTAGCGTCGCGCTGTCTGCGTTGGCAGATAGTCGCGTGCATACATGGCGGCCTGATGCAGCGGCTTGCTGGTCCACGCATCCTTCCACCAGGATTTTTCCGGCAGGCTGGTCAAGCCGCCTATCCATACCAGTGCCAGCACCACCAGCAATCCGCGCAGCACACCGAACATGGCACCAAATTTACCGTCCAGGCCACTGAGACCAGCGAATTTCGTCAATTTGGACAAGAACCATGCGAACACGGCTGCCACGATCAGCGTCACCACAAATACCAGTGCAAAAGCTGCCGCCGAACGGATCGCTTCCACCGTGATGGCCTCCGGAATATACGGCAAGGCCTGGTCCGACATGGTGCTCGCTGCGATATAGGCGGCGATCCAGCCCAGCAAGGAAAACAGTTCATACATGAAACCACGCCACCAACCGAGCAACGCAGACAATGCGATGATGACCAATACGGCAATATCAAAAAACGACATACCGCTTATTCCGGATTGATCAGGTTGGGTTGCAAGCCTATCGCTTCAAGTTTGAGTTTCACCTTCTCCGCCGATTCGCGGGAAGGATAACCACCGACACGCACGCGCAGCATGCCAGCGACCTTTTCCGTGTAAGCCGGGAAACCACGTTTCTTCAGGTTGTCGAGCATCTGGCGCCCGGCATCTTCGCGTGAATAAGCGCCGACCTGCAATACCCAGCCCGACGGCGGTGCAGTCTTCTTGGGCGCAACAGCCTTGGGAACGGGTTGAACCGGCTTCTCTACCTTGGCTGGGACCGGTGCTGCGACTTTGTTCTCGACAGGAGGCGTCTTGGCAGCCACTGGGGCTTCGACCGGTGCCGGAGCAGCGACTGGCAGGGTGCTGGCGGCAGCTTCCACGACCGGTTCGGCGGCCGGCTCGGGGCGGAATTCGGGTGCTTCGTTCTTGTCCGGGATGCGCAACTCAATATTGCCCACATTCACGCCAGGTTCGCTGTCGAACACCATGGGCAGGAAGATGACGATGGCCAGCATCAATGCCACGGCACCGATCAGGCGATGCCGCGCCTGCCGCTTTAACTTGAATTCTTCGTCCGTATTGATCTGTTTAGCCATGCTGGATACCGGGAATCTCAGGCGCCGCGCACTTTGCGCAGATGCATCACTTCCGCCACTGTATAGAAGGAACCGAGGGCCGCGATTCTATCATTTTCACCTGCCCGGATGCTGGCCTCATTCATCGCATTTTCGATAGCGCCGCAAACGACAATCTCGCCCCTGACCGGGAGCTCCTTCAGAACCCTAGCCAACTCCTCCGCCTGCGCACCGCGCGGTGCATCAATGGTCGCCACCAGCCACACATCGATCTGCGCATCCAGCGCCTGGACCACGCCCGCCATGTCCTTGTCCTTGAGCATGGCGCACACGGCGAACGTTTTGGCCGGCGGCAGGTTAGTCAGATTCTGCGCCAGCGAGCGCGCCGCATGGGGGTTGTGGGCCACATCCAGTATCCATTGCGGCTGGCCGGGCAGGAACTGGAAGCGCCCCGCCAGCTCAACTTCGATCAGACCGCGGCGCACCGCCTCCATGCTGACGGGCAACTCCGGCTTGAGCACATCCAGTGCAGCCAGTACCGCGCTGGCGTTCTGCAGCTGGAAAGCGCCGCGTAATGCCGGATACGGCAAAGCACTCCGTCCGCCGTCCTTGCCGAAGTAATCCCACTGTCCCTGATGTGCACGCAGGCCGAATTCATTGCCGATACACCATAATTCCGCCCCGATCTGCTGCGCCTGCGCGCGCAAGGCTTGCGGCACATCGCTGTCGGCACAGATTGCCACATTGCCGGTGCGGAAGATGCCCGCTTTCTCAAAGGCGATCTGCTCGCGCGTATCGCCCAGATAATCGATGTGGTCAATATCCACGCTGGTGACGATCGCCACATCCGCATCGAACACATTCACCGCATCCAAACGACCGCCCAGACCGACCTCAAGGATGGCCACATCGACCTCATGCGCAATGAAACACTGCATCGCGGCCAGCGTGCCGAATTCGAAATAGGTCAGCTCGATATCACCGCGCACCTGTTCTATGGCCTCGAACGACGCACACAGCTCCGCATCGCTGGCCTGCTGCCTGGCGATGCGCACCCTTTCGTTGTAATGCAGTAAATGCGGCGAGGTATAGCAGCCAACCTTGTAGCCTGCAGCATGCAGGATGGACTCGAGCATCGCGCACACCGAGCCTTTGCCATTGGTGCCGCCGACGACGATCACCGGGAAGACGGGTTCGAGATTGAGATGCTGTTTGACTTGCGCGACACGCTCAAGGCCGAGCGCGATGGTTTTTGGATGGAGCGATTCGAGATGCAGGAGCCAATCGGCTAGGGATTTTGGCATTTCATTACTGGATCGAGTAGGGGACGGAGTTACCCCCGTCGCCCTCTCACACCACCGTACGTGCGGTTCCGCATACGGCGGTTCATTAAACATGCTGGAAGCGCCGCTGGGTGTTCTGCAACGAAACCAACCCCA
>JAQUAD010000042.1 GCA_028687425.1 Sideroxydans sp. | reverse complement strand
ACGACACCGCTAGGGTGTCGTTTTTATTTGTTGGTGGAGGCGGGGGGAATTGAACCCCCGTCCGCGAGCCCTCTACAGGCAGTTCTACATACTTAGTCTAGTTATTTGATTTGATCCGGCAGACGCCAACCGACAGGCTGCTGACAGACGAGTCACCTTAAGTTTAGGCATGTGCAAAGTGACCCTGCACATGACGATTCCGTAATATGACCTCACTCATCTCCGCCTTGCGGCTTCGAGCCCCTCTACGGACTAAGGGGTGTGAGGGCAGGCCTTAAGCGGCCAGTGCGTAAGTTTCGTCGTTTGCGACTATTGGTTTTCCAGCTGATTAACGAGGTTGCGGGTCCTCGGTATGCCCTGCGCTGCTTTGAAACCCACGTCGAAGCCAAGTCGCCCCCGGGTGCTTTCAAGCGCGTTCATTGTAGCAGGGATTATTCTCCCTTGGTCTGGTGCAGGTGGCGGGCGAAGTGGCGGTCGGCGCGGGTGGCGTGGGAGGCGAACCAGTCCAGTAGCAGGAGTTCGGTGCGATAGGCTAGATAGCGCGGGTCTTCACTGCCGGCCTGCATACGCTTTTCCAGGTCGAGATAATGCTCTACGAACCGTTTGTGTTCCTGCGTGTGGCTGTCGGCGAAGGGATAGTCGTGCTCTTGCATCTGCGCTTCTTCCAGCGGGAACAGTGTTGCGCTGTATTGTTTGAGGAAGGCATAGACGTCGTGGAAATCGTCGCTCTCGTTCTGGCGGATGCGGGTGGCGTGCTGGTTGATGCGCTCCAGCAGCGACTGGTGGGCGGCATCCAGTTCCGTAATGCCGCTCTTGAATTCGTCTTTCCAGATCTGCAGCAGGTCGAGTTCACCGGTACCGTGGTGATAGTTGGTGGCTTCGAACTCGTAACAGCGCTTGAGGTAGATGTGCGCACACAGGTCATCCGGACAGACCTCGATGCAGTGCTTGAAAGACTGGATGGCCTTGTCGATATCCTTCAGGTGGTAGTAGGCGACCGCCTGCTCGAATACATTGCGCGTTTCGTCCTTGAAGGTGCGCAGTTCTTCCGGGTCGTTGTCGAACACTTCGTACACTGACAACGGTTGCGACTTGCCTTTGACGCGGATGCGATCGAGGAAGCGGATGTGATACGCGCTCGGATCGTTCAGGTCGTACAAGGTGTTGTGGCTGATGATGATCGGGGTGTTGTAGGTCTTGGTGGCCTCTTCCAGTCTGGCGGCCAGGTTGACCGCGTCGCCGATCACGGTACTGTCCATGCGGTTGATGCCGCCCACGGTGCCGATCATCACCATGCCGGTATTGAGACCGATGCCGATGTGCACGGGATGGTAGCCGGCGCGGGCGCGGCCGGTGTTGTAGTAGCTCAGACGCTCCAGCATGTCGATGGCGCCCTTTAGCGCTTCATCCGCGCCTTTTTCGAACAGTGCCATGATGGCGTCGCCGATGAATTTGTCGATGATGCCGTGGTGCCGGCTGATCACGGGTTCCATCTGGCTGAGATAGGAGTTGATGAACTCGAAGTTCTCGGATGGGGTCATGGATTCGGACAGCTGCGTGAAGTCGCGGATGTCAGAGAACAGGATGGTCATCTTGCGTTCCACCTGATCGCCCAGTTTGACATCGACGATGCTCTTGGCTTTCAGCAGGCTCAGCAGCTGATGCGGAACCAGGCGGCTGTAGGCGGTTTCGGTCTGATGCAGCAACGCCAGCGCTTGCTGGTGAGCGATGATGACCTTGTGCAGGATCTCTTGTACGTCACTCGGATCTCCTGTCGCAGGCGTGTTGTTAGCAGTCGGGTCGCTCATGTTGCATAGTCGTGCATCGAAGCGAGCATCATACCGTCGTTCAAAGCGACAGGTAGCGCAATAGTGCGAAAGGCGTCTGTACGCTGCCTGCCGCCTGCCAGGTGCTGGTGTCGGCATCCGCTTCCAGGTAGCCATAGCCGGCGATGATGCCGATCATGCGGGCGGCATTGGCGGCCTGCATGTCGCGCAGGTCGTCGCCCAGATACAGGCAGCGCTGCGGCTCGACGCCGATCAGATTGGCGGCATGCAGCAGCGGGGCGGGATGGGGTTTGGCTTCCTCGCAGGTGTCGCCGCTGACCAGGCAGGCCGCACGCGTGGCATAACCCAGTTTTTCCATCAGCGGTACGGTGTAGCGGTGCGGTTTGTTGGTGACGATGCCCCACGGGATGTCGCGTTCCTCGAACTCGCTGATCAGCGCCGCCATGCCGGGAAACAATCTGGTCTTGTCGCAAATGTGTGCTTCGTAGTGTTCCAGAAAAGCGGCGCGCATCTCATCGTAGCCCTCGCTGTCCGGCGTGACATTCATGCCCAGTTTGAGCAGGCCGGGTGAGCCATGAGAGGCCTGCGGGCGGATGGTGGAGTGCGGCAACGGCGGCAAGCTGTGCAGGCTGCGCACATGGTTCAACGCTTCGCCCAGATCGGGCGCGGTGTCGGCAAAGGTGCCGTCCAGGTCGAGGAGGACGGCTTCAACCACGTTGGCAGGCGACCAGATAATTGACGCCGGTGTCGCTGCCCAGCGCATAGGTCTTGTTCAGCGGGTTGTAGCTCATGCCGGTCACGTCCTGTACTTGCAGGTCGCTATCGCGGCACCATTGCGCCAGTTCGGAAGGCTTGATGAATTTGGCGTAGTCGTGCGTGCCGCGGGGCAGCAGGTTCAGCACGTATTCGGCGCCGATGATGGCGAACAGGTAAGACTTGGGATTGCGGTTCAGGGTGGAGAAGAACACATGCCCACCCGGCTTGACCAGTTGCGCACAAGCGGCGATCACGGCAGCCGGATCGGGCACATGTTCCAGCATCTCCATGCAGGTCACTACATCGTAGTGTCCGGGTCGCTCGGCGGCGAGTTCTTCCACGGGCACCTTGCGGTATTCCACTTTCTTGCCGCTTTCCAGTAAATGCAGTTTGGCGACGCTTAGCGACTTGTCGGCCAGGTCGATGCCGGTCACCGTGGCGCCCGCGTCGGCCAGTGCCTCGCTCAGGATGCCGCCGCCGCAGCCGACATCCAGCACGGTCTTGCCGGCCAGTTTGACGATGCCATCGATATAGCCCAGCCGCAACGGATTGATCTCGTGCAGCGGCTTGAATTCACTGTTCGGATCCCACCACTTGTGGGCGAGTTGCGAGAATTTTTCAAGTTCGATGGGGTCTGCGTTGGACATGCTGTCAATCTCGTAGGAAGGTGGCTGACTTTATAACAAAACTACTGCCAATAGCCAAACTTGTGGGGTGCCGGTTGGGTGGTCGGCAAGCGTGGTCGCTGTGCTAGAATGCGGCCTTCGTTTTCATTGCCTAACCGGCTCATTCGTCAGGTCGCTCATGGAACAACAATTCGCAAAAGAAACCCACCCCGTCAGCCTGGAAGAAGAGATGCGCAAGTCCTACCTCGATTACGCGATGAGCGTGATCGTGGGCCGTGCCTTGCCCGATGTGCGCGATGGCCTGAAGCCTGTGCACCGTCGCGTGTTATATGCCATGCACGAGCTTTCCAACGACTGGAATCGTGCCTACAAGAAATCGGCGCGTATCGTTGGTGACGTGATCGGTAAATACCACCCGCACGGCGACACGGCGGTGTACGACACCATAGTGCGTATGGCGCAGGACTTCTCGCTGCGTTACACGCTGGTGGATGGTCAGGGTAACTTTGGTTCCGTGGACGGCGACAATGCCGCGGCGATGCGTTACACCGAGATCCGCATGGCCAAGATCGCCCATCAATTGCTGGAAGATCTGGACAAGGAAACGGTCGACTTCGGGCCGAACTACGATGGCTCCGAGCAAGAACCGCTGGTGTTCCCGGCGCGCTTCCCCAACCTGCTGGTGAACGGTTCCTCCGGTATCGCGGTCGGTATGGCAACCAACATCCCGCCGCACAACATGAGCGAAGTCATCGATGCCTGCCTGGCCTTGCTGCGTGAACCGGACATGGATATCGAGAAACTGATCGAGCTGGTGCCTGCGCCTGACTTTCCGACTGCCGGCTATATCTATGGTCTGGCGGGTGTGAAGGAGGGCTACCGTACCGGTCGCGGTCGTGTGGTGATGCGCGCCCGTACCCATTTTGAGGAGATCGGCAAAGACCGCGAGGCGATCATCATCGACGAGCTGCCGTATCAGGTGAACAAGGCCAGTCTGCTGATGAAGATCGGCGAGATGGTGCGCGACAAGACGCTGGAAGGCATCTCCGAGATCCGCGACGAGTCGGACAAATCCGGCATGCGCGCCGTGATCGAACTGAAGCGCGGCGAGAACGCCGACGTGATCCTGAACAAGCTGTACAAAGCGACGCAGATGCAGGACAGCTTCGGCATCAACATGGTCGCCATCGTGGACGGCCAGCCCAAGCTGTGCAATCTGAAGGATGTCATCGAAGCCTTCTTGCGTCATCGCCGCGAAGTGGTGACACGTCGCACCATCTTCGAACTGCGTAAGGCACGCGAGCGCGGCCACATCCTGGAAGGTCTGGCGGTTGCCCTGTCCAATGTGGACGAGATCATTGCCCTGATCAAGGCAGCACTGACCCCGCCGGATGCCAAGCGCGCCTTGATGTCGCGCGGCTGGCGTTCGCAGCTGGTTGAGGACATGCTGAGTCGTGTCGATGAAGCTTCCCGCCCGGAAGGTTTGGCGCCGGAATTTGGCCTGGTCAAAGGCACGGGCTATTTCCTGTCTGATGCGCAAGCGCAAGCGATTCTGGAGTTGCGTCTGCAGCGTTTGACCGGTCTGGAGCAGGACAAGATCGTCGGCGAATACCGCGAGGTGATGGACCGTATCGCCGACCTGCTGGATATCCTGGCCAAGGCAGAGCGCGTGACGCAGATCATCGGCGACGAGCTGATCACCATCCGTTCCCAGTTCGGCGATAAGCGCCGCAGCGAGATCATTACGCATACGCAGGACATGTCGATGGAAGACCTGATCGCGCCGGAAGACGTGGTGGTCACCATTTCGCACGGCGGCTACATGAAGGCGCAGAAGCTCGACGAGTATCGTGCGCAAAAACGCGGTGGCCGTGGCAAGCAGGCCGCTTCGACCAAGGAAGACGATTTCGTCGATAATCTGTTCATCGCCAACACACACGATTACATCCTGTGCTTCTCCAACCGCGGCCGTTGTTACTGGCTGAAGGTCTATGCCGTGCCGCAGGGGACGCGTGCCTCGCGCGGTCGCCCGATCGTGAACCTGTTGCCGCTGGAAGAGGGCGAACAGATCAACGCGGTGCTGCCGATCCAGGAGTTCTCGGAAGACAAGTTCATCTTCTTCGCGACCAGCGAAGGTACGGTGAAAAAGACGCCGTTGTCCGACTTCGCCAATCCGCGCAAGGCAGGCATCATCGCCATCAATCTGGATGAGGGCGACTTCCTCATCGGCGTGGCTGTGACCGACGGCAAACACGATGTGATGCTGTTCTCCGATGAAGGCAAGGCAGTACGCTTCGACGAGAACGATGTGCGTTCCATGGGCCGTGTGACGCGCGGCGTGCGCGGCATGAACCTGGCTGCAGGCGGCAAGGTGATCGCACTGCTGGTGGCCGAGGAAGGTGAGCAGTCCGTATTGACTGCGACCGAGAACGGCTACGGCAAGCGTACCGCTATTGCCGAATACACCCGCCATGGTCGTGGCACCAAGGGCATGATCGCGATCCAGACCTCCGAGCGTAATGGCAAGGTGGTGGCGGCGACGCTGGTGGATGCCGAGGACGAGATCATGCTGATCGGCACCAACGGCGTGCTGATCCGCACCCGCGTCAACGAGATCCGCGAGATGAGCCGCGCCACGCAAGGTGTGACGCTGATGAATCTGGAGAAGGGCGAGAAGTTGGCCGGGCTGAGCCGAATCGCTGAATCGGAAGATGAGTCTGATGCAAGCGCCGAGTCCGAGACTGACGCTGAATAATTTCCAAGGAGAATACGGCATGTCGATTTTCAACTTCAGTGCGGGGCCGGCGGTATTGCCGAAGGAAGTGTTGCTGCAGGCGCAGGCCGAGCTGGCCGACTGGCACGGCAGCGGCATGTCCGTGATGGAGATGTCGCATCGCGGCAAGGAATACATGGGTATCCATGCCCAGGCCGAAGCCGATCTGCGCGAATTGATGGGTATTCCCGCCAATTACAAAGTGCTGTTCCTGCAAGGCGGTGCGCACCTGCAATTTTCCATGATCCCGCTCAACCTGATGCGCGACAAGGCATCGGCTGACTACGTGAATACAGGTGAATGGTCCAAGAAAGCCATCGCCGAGGCGAAGAAGTTCGGCGGAGTGAATGTGGTCGCCGACAACAAGGACAAGAACTGCAGCTACGTGCCGGCTTTCGATAGCTGGCAGCGTGATCCGCATGCGGCCTATCTGCACTACACGCCGAACGAGACCATAGGCGGCGTGGAGTTCAGCTGGATTCCCGAGACGGGCGATGTGCCGCTGGTGGCGGATATGTCGTCCAACATCCTGTCGTGCGAGATCGATGTCTCGAAGTTCGGGCTGATCTATGCCGGCGCACAGAAGAACATCGGTCCGGCAGGGCTGACGCTGGTGATCGTGCGCGAAGACCTGATCGGTCAGGTTGCAGCCGGCACGCCGACCATGCTGGACTACAAGATCCATGCCGACGGTGAATCCATGTACAACACGCCACCGACCTTCGCCATCTATATGGCCGGGCTGGTGTTTCAGTGGCTGAAGAAGAACGGCGGCGTCGCCGCGATGGAAAAGACCAATATCGCCAAGGCACAACTGTTGTATGACGCTATCGATGCCAGCAACGGTTTCTACAACTGCCCGGTGATCAAGGCCGACCGTTCGCGCATGAACGTGCCGTTCACACTGAAGGATGCCGCGCTGGATGGCGAATTCCTCAAGCAGGCGGATGCACGCGGCTTGCTGCAACTGAAAGGTCACCGTTCCGTCGGTGGTATGAGAGCCTCGATCTACAACGCCATGCCGCTGGAAGGTGTGCAGGCGCTGGTCGGCTTCATGAACGAGTTCGCCAGTAGCAAAGCCTGATACGCGCAAGCGCCGCCATGAACCGCATCTTCCAGGTTCTTACGCTGAACAAGATATCTGCGGCGGGTTTGCGGCGCTTGCCGGCGGGAAAATATGTCACCGGTAATGAAGTCGAGCAGCCGGACGCGATCCTGGTGCGCTCCCACAACATGCATGAGATGGAAATTCCGCGCAGTGTGCTGGCCATTGCGCGTGCCGGTGCCGGAACGAACAACGTGCCGGTCAAGCTGATGAGTGCGCGCGGCGTACCGGTGTTCAATGCGCCGGGAGCGAATGCCAATGCAGTGAAGGAGTTGGTCATCACCGGCATGCTGCTGGCGTCGAGGAACATCATCCCTGCGCTGAACTTCACCAGCGGGCTGCACGGCGATGACGAGGTCATGCCCAAGCTGGTGGAAGAGGGCAAGAAGCAATTCGCAGGTACTGAACTGCGCGGGCGGACACTGGGGGTGGTCGGCCTTGGTGCGATCGGCCGCTTGGTGGCGGATGCCGCGCTGGGCTTGGGGATGCAGGTGATCGGTTTCGATCCGGAGATCACGGTCGATGCGGCCTGGGGGCTGTCTTCGCAAGTGAAGAAGGCGCACAGCCTCGAGGAGCTGCTCAAGCACAGTGACTTCGTGACCTTGCACGTGCCCCTGCTGGATGCGACACGCCATCTGATCGATGAGAAGCGGGTGGCCGCGATGAAGGCAGGCGCCGTGCTGCTGAATTTTTCGCGTGACGCCATCGTCAATGAAGATGCGGTGGTCGCGGGGGTGAACAGCAGGCATTTGCGCAGTTATGTGTGCGATTTCCCCAGCAACAAGGTGCTGGGCAACGAGCGCATCATCGCTTTGCCGCACTTGGGGGCGTCGACCGCCGAGGCGGAAGATAACTGCGCGGTGATGGTGGTAGAACAACTGCGTGAATATCTGGAACATGGCAACATCAGCAATACGGTGAATTTCCCGAATGTCGTGATGCCGCGCGAATCGGCATTCCGGGTCGGGATCGCCAATGCCAATGTACCGAACATGCTGGGGCAGATTTCGTCTGCACTGGCGGAAGCTGGGATCAACATCCATAACATGACCAATAAATCGCGGGGCGATATGGCATATACGCTGGTGGATACCGACAGCGCATTGCCTCCGAAACTGATCGCGCATCTGGCTGCCATTCCCGGCGTGCTGGGCGTGCGCGACCTGCCGCTGGAGAAAGAAGCGTGAGCGAAGAGCTGAAGAAATACCGTGAACAGATAGACCGACTGGACGGACAGTTGCTGGAGATGTTCAACCAGCGCGCGAAATTCGCGCAACTGATCGGCCATGCCAAAGGCGAAAGCGCAGTGCTGCGCCCCGAGCGCGAGGCACAGGTGCTGCAACGTCTGGTGCAAGAGAACAATGGCCCGCTCTCGGCTGAGGCGGTCAAGCAGCTGTTCACCGAAGTGATCTCGCAGTGCCGTGCGCTGGAAGCACCGTTGCAAGTGGCCTACTTGGGGCCGCATGGCACGTTCAGCGAAGCGGCCGTGTTCCAGCGCTTCGGCCAGGCCACTGAAGGCGTGGCAGCCGAGTCCATCGATGGCGTATTCGCCGCAGTGGAAAGTGGTGCGGCCAGCTACGGCATGGTGCCGGTGGAAAATTCCACCGAAGGCGCGGTCGGGCGCACGCTGGATCTGTTGTTGAACAGCAAGTTGAAGATCTGCGGCGAGGTGATGCTGCAAGTACATCAATGCCTGCTGTCGAACGAGAACGACCTGTCCGTCATCCGCAAGGTGTATTCGCATCCGCAATCGTTCGGGCAATGTCAGGACTGGCTGCACGCGCACCTGCCACATGCGGAGCGCATCACGGCCAGCAGCAATGCCGATGCGGCACGTTTGGCGACCGAAGAATCGTTCGCTGCCGCCATCGCCGGTGAGCAGGCGGCAGCGCACTTCAAGCTCAAGTTATTGGCGAAGAATATCGAGGATGACGCGCGCAACACCACGCGTTTTCTGGTGATCGGCGATCAGGAGGTCGCACCTTCCGGCCGCGACAAAACTTCATTGGTGATGACCGCGCCCAATCGCCCGGGCGCGATGCATGATCTGCTGACCCCGTTCGCTCAGCACGGCGTATCGATGACCAAGCTGGAGTCGCGTCCTTCGGGGGCTGGCATGTGGGAATATGTGTTCTATGTCGATGTCGAGGGACATCAGAATGATGCCAAGGTGGCGGCTGCACTGGACCAGCTGCGGCAGATCGCTGCCTTCGTCAAGGTATTGGGTTCCTACCCGGCCGCTGTTTGAATAATCAGTATTTATTAATTTGAAGAGACGCGGGCAGGGCAGAAACGCCAGTAAGATCCGTTTCATGTGCCTGTGTTCTCGGCGTCTCCCAGTCTTTATGTGTGGATTTTAGTATATGAATTATTGCGATTTAGCCCCTTCCTACATCCGCGCTATCGCGCCTTACCAGCCGGGAAAACCGATCTCCGAGCTGGAGCGCGAGCTCGGTATCACCGGCATCATCAAACTGGCTTCGAACGAGAATCCGCTGGGTGCCAGTGCGGCTGCCGTGGCGGCGATGCATGAGGCGATCAAGGAGATCGCGCTGTATCCGGATGGCAACGGTTTCGAACTGAAGGATGCGCTGGTCAAACGTTACAACGTGAGCCATGCAAACATCACGCTGGGCAATGGCTCCAACGACCTGTTGGAGTTGGCGGCGCGCGCATTCCTTACGCCGGGCGACAAGGTGGTGTATTCGGCACACGCGTTCGCGGTATACGCCTTGGCGACGCAGGCGGTCGGTGCGACCGGCATCAGCGTGCCTGCGACCAAAGGTTATGGCCACGACCTGCCGGCCATGCTGGCGGCTGCCAAAACGAACAAGGCCAAGATCGTGTTCATCGCCAATCCGAACAACCCGACCGGCACTTTCCTCGAAGTGGATGAGTTGCTGCAGTTCATGCGCGGCCTGCCGCAGGACATCCTGGTGGTGCTGGACGAGGCCTACAACGAATATCTGCCGGAAGAGAAGCGCTACGACAGCGTGGGCTGGCTGAAGGAATTCCCCAACCTCATCATCTCGCGCACCTTCTCCAAGGCTTACGGCCTGGCGGGTCTGCGCGTGGGCTATGCGATGGCGCATGAACAGGTCACTGACATGATCAATCGTGTGCGCCAGCCGTTCAACGTGAACAGCGTGGCGCAGGCGGCAGCCGTGGCGGCCTTGCGCGATGTGTCTTTCGTTAAGCGCACCTTCGAACTGAACCAGCGCGGCATGGCGCAGATCACCGAGGGCTTGGGCAAGCTGGGACTGGAATTCATCCCGTCCTATGGCAACTTTGTCGCCTTCCATATCGGCGATGCCAAGGGGGCTTATCGCCGTTTGCTGGAGCTGGGCGTGATCGTGCGTCCGATCGAGAACTACGACATGCCGGGCTGGCTACGTGTCAGCATCGGGCTGGAAAGCGAAAACGCGAAATTCCTGGGCGCGCTGGAGAAGTTCATCGTTGCACAGGCCGGAGGCGATGAGAAATGATCATCGTCCTGAACAACGACGCTACTGATGCGCAGATCGATGCGGTCGTAAAGAAGATCGAGACAGCCGGACTGCGCGCGAACATCTCGCGCGGCATCGAGCGTACCGTGATCGGCGCCATTGGCGACGAACGCAAACTGGAAGCGGAGATGTTCACACCGCTACCGGGCGTGGAATCCGCGATGCATATCGCCAAGCAATACAAGATCGTGTCGCGCGAGTCGCACAAGGCCGATACCGTCATCGACATCGCGGGCGTGCCATTGGGTGGTCAGCAGGTACAGATCATCGCAGGCCCCTGTTCGGTGGAGACGCAGGAGCAGATGGACCTGTCGGCGCAATTCGTGCAGGCGGCTGGCTGCCGTTTGATGCGTGGCGGCGCGTTCAAGCCGCGCACCAGCCCGTATGCGTTTCAGGGCCATGGGGCGGAAGGGCTGGACATGTTCCGCAAGGCCGCAGACAAGTTCAAGCTGCCCATCGTCACCGAACTGATGGACGCACGCCAGCTGGATGCGTTCAGTGAGTACGACGTAGACGTGATCCAGATCGGTACTCGCAACATGCAGAACTTCGACCTGCTGAAAGAAGTCGGTCGTATCAACAAGCCGGTCATCCTCAAGCGCGGCATGTCGGCCACCATCAGCGAATGGCTGATGGCTGCGGAATATATCGCCGCGGGCGGCAACCACAACATCATCTTCTGCGAGCGCGGCATCCGTACCTTCGAAACGGCTTATCGCAACGTGCTGGATGTGACCGCGATTGCGGTGCTGAAAAAAGAAACTCACCTGCCGGTGATCGTCGATCCATCACATGCCGGCGGCAAGGCCTGGATGGTGCCTGCATTGTCGCAAGCGGCGATTGCAGCGGGGGCGGACGGCCTGCTGGTCGAGATGCATCCCAGCCCGTGCGATGCCTGGTGCGACGCGGATCAGGCACTGACGCCTGAAGAACTGAAAAAACTGATGGGAACGTTGGGTGCGATCGCAGGGGCGATCGGACGCACGCTGTAAAGCATGCAGCCAGCCTTCCGCAAAATCGTCATCTTCGGCGTCGGCCTCATCGGCGGATCGTTCGCGCTGGCCTTGCGCAAAGCAGGTGTAGTGGGCGAGGTAGTCGGTTTCGGGCGCAGTCAGGCCACGCTGGAGGAAGCGCAAAGTCTGGGTATCATCGACCGAATCGGTAGCGATGTGGCGGCGGAAGTTGGCGATGCGGATCTGGTGTTGCTGGCTACACCGGTCGCGCAGATGGGCGAGCTCTTTGCGCGTATCGCGCCGCATCTCGGTTCGCACACACTTGTCACCGACGGTGGCAGCACCAAGTGCGATGTGGTGGCCGCGGCGCGCAGCCAGCTGGCTGACAAGATCGCGCAGTTCGTTCCGGGTCACCCCATTGCCGGGGCGGAGAAGAGCGGCGCTTCTGCTGCGATGGCTGACCTGTATCAAGGCAAGAAGGTCGTGCTTGCGCCTCTGCCGGAAAATCTCCCTGCATCGGTGGCGTGCGTGCGTCAGGCATGGGAAGCATGCGGCGCGAACGTGATGGAGCTGACGCCGGAAGAGCACGACGGTGTGTTCGCGGCGGTGAGTCATCTGCCGCATCTGTTGTCGTTCGCGCTGGTGCACGATCTGGCGCAGCGCGACAACAAAGACCTGCTGCTGTCCTTCGCAGCCAGCGGTTTCCGCGACTTCACACGTATCGCCGCCAGCTCGCCCGAGATGTGGCGCGACATCAGTCTGGCCAATCGCGATGCCTTGCTGCAGGAAGTGAAACGCTACACGGATGAACTCAATGTCATCCATCAGGCCCTGCAATACAACGACGCTGCCAAGCTGGAAGAGATATTCAGCGTTGCGCGTGCGGTGCGCAGTACCTGGACTCAACAATAACTACCACTTTCATCGCATGACACAGCAAGAATTTCTCAATCTTCCTCCATTGATGTCCGCGCGCGGTACTGTGCGCCTGCCCGGTTCCAAGAGCATCTCCAATCGCGTGTTACTGTTGGCTGCATTGTCCGAAGGCGTGACCGTGGTGCGCGATCTGCTCAAGTCGGACGATACCGATCGTATGCTGGAAGCGCTGGCGACCTTGGGGGTAGGCGTGGAATCGCTGGGTGTCAACGCCTATCGCATCACCGGATGCGCAGGCGATTTTCCGAACAAGGATGCCAAACTGTTCCTGGGTAATGCAGGTACCGCGTTCCGTCCACTGACCGCGGCGCTGGCCTTGTCCGGCGGCAGCTATGAGTTGTCCGGCGTGGCACGTATGCATGAGCGGCCTATCGGCGATCTGGTGGAGGCCTTGCGCCAGCTCGGCGCGGACATCAAGTATCTGGGCAACGACGGTTTTCCGCCGTTGCAAATCTCTCCGGCCAAACTGGCGGGCGATACCACGCAGGTGCACGGCGATGTATCCAGTCAGTTCCTGACCGGTCTGCTGATGGCTTTGCCTTTGCTGGATCGTACGGTGAAGGTCGAGGTGATGGGTGAGTTGATCTCCAAGCCTTATATCGAGATCACGCTGGCGATGATGGCGCGCTTTGGTGTCACCGTGCAGCGTGATGGCTGGCGCAGTTTCACGGTTGCGGCGGGCAGCCGCTATGTCTCGCCGCAAGAGATATTCGTCGAGGGCGATGCTTCATCCGCATCGTATTTCCTCGCTGCCGGAGCCATCGGTGGCGGCCCGGTGCGTGTCGAAGGTGTGGGCCGCGACAGTGTGCAGGGCGATGTGCGTTTTGCCGAAGAACTGGAAAAGATGGGCGCGCGCATCACGATGGGGCCGAACTGGATGGAAGCCTCTGGTCCGGCAGATGGCAAGCTGAAAGCCATCGAACTCGACTGCAACCACATCCCTGATGCGGCGATGACGCTGGCTGTGGCCGCACTGTTCGCCGACGGCACGACCACGTTGCGAAATATCGCCAGCTGGCGCGTGAAGGAGACCGATCGCATCGCTGCGATGGCGACCGAGTTGCGCAAGGTGGGTGCGGCAGTGGAGGAGGGGGCGGATTCCATTCGCATCACACCACCGGTGCAACTCAATCATGCGGCCATCGATACTTACGACGACCATCGCATGGCGATGTGCTTCTCGCTGGCATCGTTCGGTACTGCGGTTCGTATCAACGATCCTAAGTGCGTCGCCAAGACCTTTCCCGACTATTTCACGGAGTTCGCTAAAGTGGCACAAGTCGTTCCAGTTATCGCTATCGACGGTCCTTCTGCCTCCGGCAAGGGCACTGTCGCCCAACGCGTAGCCGATGCCTTGGGCATGCATTACCTGGATAGCGGTGCGCTGTATCGTTTGCTCGGATTGGCCGCGCAGCGTCATGGCGTGGCACTGGACGACGAATCCGGTCTGGCCGCGCTGGCGGGCAAGGTGGATATTCGCTTTGAGCAGGGCGAGACCTGGCTGGATGGGGTGATGGTCGGCGACGAATTGCGTACCGAGGAGGCCGGGTCGGCCGCCTCCAAAGTGGCGTCGTTACCGCAAGTGAGGGCCGCTTTGCTGGACAAACAGCGTGCTTTCCGGCAGGCGCCGGGGCTGGTGGCCGATGGTCGCGATATGGCGTCGGTGGTGTTCCCGGATGCCGCGCTGAAGATATTCCTGACCGCTTCTGCCGAGGCCCGAGCAGAGCGCCGTTATAAGCAGTTGAAAGAAAAAGGGATGGGTGCTAATATCGCCGCCCTTTTGCAGGATATACAGGCGCGCGACGAACGCGACATGCAACGTAGCGTGGCTCCTCTGCAACAGGCGCAAGGTGCAAGTCTGCTGGATACGACGCCTCTGAACATCGAGCAAGCGGTCGCTGAAGTGCTGATGCGCTACCGTGCAATTTGCTAGGCCCCGTATGGCTCCCCGCCATCCGGGTTGATAAACGAACCCCCGTGCAGTTTGCGGGATAACCTGAGAGTAGATCGAAATGACCGCTGTAGCCGAAATGGAAAGCTTTGCCTCCCTGTTTGAAGAAAGCCTGAATCGCAAGGAAATGCGTGCAGGTGAACTCATCACCGCCCAAGTCGTTCGCGTTGAGCAGAACGTGGTCGTGGTGAATGCCGGACTGAAGTCCGAAAGTTATATCCCCGTTGAAGAATTCAAAGACGCTCAAGGCAACGTCGAAGTGAAGGCGGGTGATTTCACCACCGTCGCTATCGAATCCCTTGAGAACGGCTACGGCGAGACACGTCTGTCGCGCGAAAAAGCCAAACGTCTGGCAGCCTGGATCGATCTGGAACAGGCAATGGAAGAAGGCCGTATCGTTGAAGGTTATGTCAGCGGCAAGGTCAAGGGCGGTCTGACTGCCATGGTGAACGGCATCCGTGCCTTCCTGCCGGGTTCTCTGGTGGACATCCGTCCGGTCAAGGACACCACCCCGTACGAAAACAAGACCATGGAACTCAAGGTCATCAAGCTGGATCGCAAGCGCAACAACGTGGTGGTTTCCCGCCGTGCTGTGCTGGAAGAGACTCAGGGCGCCGATCGCGAATCCTTGCTGGAAAACCTCAAGGAAGGCGCAGTGGTCAAGGGTATCGTCAAGAACATCACCGACTACGGTGCGTTCGTGGATTTGGGCGGTATCGATGGCCTGTTGCACATCACCGATCTGGCATGGCGCCGCGTCAAGCACCCGTCCGAGGTGCTGACCGTTGGCGACGAGATCGAAGCCAAGATCCTGAAGTTCGACCAAGAGAAGAACCGCGTTTCCCTCGGCATCAAGCAGATGGGCGACGATCCTTGGAACGGTCTGGCACGTCGCTACCCGCAAGGCACACGCCTGTTCGGCAAGGTGACCAACCTGACCGACTACGGCTCTTTCGTTGAGATCGAGCAAGGTATCGAAGGTCTGGTACACGTATCCGAGATGGACTGGACCAACAAGAACGTACATCCTTCCAAGGTCGTAGCGCTGGGCGACGAAGTGGAAGTGATGATCCTCGAGATCGACGAGCAACGCCGCCGTATCTCTCTGGGCATGAAGCAGTGCAAGTCCAATCCTTGGGATGACTTCGCAGCGAACCACCAGAAGGGCGACAAGGTCAAGGGTGCGATCAAGTCCATCACCGACTTCGGCGTGTTCATCGGTCTGGATGGCGGCATCGACGGTCTGGTTCACCTGTCCGACCTGTCCTGGAGCGTTGCTGGCGAAGAAGCCGTGCGCAACTACAAGAAGGGCGACGAACTGGAAGCTGTTGTGTTGGCCATCGATGTTGAGCGTGAGCGCATCTCCCTGGGCATCAAGCAACTGGAAGGTGATCCGTTCGGCGGTTTCGTGACCGGCCACGACAAGGGGGCTGTTGTTACCGGCGTTGTGAAGTCCCTGGATGCGAAGGGTGCTGTGATCGGTCTGGAAGGTGATGTCGAGGCCTACCTGAAGGCTTCCGAAGTGTCGGTGGATCGTGTGGAAGACATCCGCAACCACCTGAAGGAAGGCGACACCGTCAAGGCTGTGATCATCAACGTCGATCGCAAGAACCGCGGCATCAATCTGTCGATCAAGGCGCTGGACAAGGCTGACACCGCAGCAGCGATGCAGAAGTTCGCAGCTGAGAACACCAGCGCATCTGCTGGTACGACCAACCTGGGTGCTTTGCTCAAGGCCAAGATGGATTCCAGCAAGTCTGACGCTCAGTAAGGGGGCAGGGGTATGACACGTTCCGATCTGATCGCCAAGCTGGCAGAGCGTCATCCCCAGTTGCTGGGCAAGGATGCCGAACTGTCGGTCAAAGTGATACTGGACAGTATGTCCGCCACTTTATCCAGCGGTGGACGTATCGAGATTCGCGGATTCGGCAGTTTCGCCTTGAACTATCGTCCGCCGCGTTTGGGGCGTAACCCCAAGTCCGGTGACAAGGTTCAAGTGCCAGCCAAGTACGTGCCTCACTTCAAGGCAGGTAAAGAGCTGCGGGAACGCGTGGACTACCCTCAATCCTGAAGCAACAAGTGATTGAAAGATTGGCGGCACATCGCAAGATGCGCCGCCAATTTTTTTGCGAGTTATTGTCCATAGGGCAATAACCCTGCGAGAAACAATTGCGTGTTCGTGCTATCTTTGCACCTCGATTCGATGATGAAAATTAAAGAATGCGCTATTTGACCTGGTTGTTGCGGATCCTGTTGTTTGTCGCTTTGCTGGGCTTTGCGATGAAGAACAACGAGATCGTTTCGCTGCGTTATCTGTTCGGTTACGAATGGCAAGCGCCGCTGGTGGTCGCATTGTTCGGTTTTCTTGTCATCGGGGTCGTGTTGGGCATGTTGGCGATGCTTGACACGGTGATGGGTTTGCGTAGCGAATTGGCGCATGCACGTGCAGAAGCACAATCAAATCAATCCGGGTCCAGTGTTGAGAACCAAACAGACACGCCCGAACATTCTTCCTGAAAATACAAGATGGATTTTGAACCCTGGATGTTGCTGGTCTTCCCGCTGTTCTTCGGCATGGGCTGGCTGGCTGCGCGCGTTGATATCAAGGAACTGCTGTCGGAATCCAGTTCACTCCCACGTTCATATTTCCAGGGGCTGAATTTCCTGCTCAACGAGCAGCAGGATCAGGCTATCGAAGCTTTCATCGAAGTTGTGAAGGTTGATCCGCAAACTGTCGAGCTGCACTTTGCACTGGGTAGTTTGTTCCGGCGTCGCGGCGAGGTGGACAGGGCAATACGCATGCATCTCAATTTGTATGAACGCGCCGATCTGGAAGAAGAGAAGCGTCAACAAGCCCTGTTCGAACTGGCGCAGGATTATTTGAAGGCCGGCATACTGGATCGAGCTGAGACAGCTTTCCATGGCTTGAACGGCACGCCCTATGAGCAGGCAGCGCTGGAATTCCTGCTGGAGATATACCAGAAGGAGAAGGACTGGCTGAAGGCGATCGATATTGCCCAAAGACTTGCAACGCTGACCGGAAAATCTTATGCAAGGCAGGCATCCTTTTTCTATTGCGAACTGGCGGAGCGTGAGTGCGCTGATAAACAGGTGGATGCGGCAATCGTGCATCTGGAACAGGCGCTGGCAATCGATCCGCAAGGTGTGCGTGCCAGTATCAAGCTGGGCGATATCGCGCTGGCTTCAGGAGATGCAACTCGTGCGATAGAGATATGGAGAGGCGTTGAGACGCAGGATGCGCAATATCTGCCACTGGTGGCTGAGCGCATATTGCAAGCCTATCAGCAGGGGGGGAATGAATCGTCCGGGGTGGCATTGCTGCGCAGCTATCTGCAAAAGCATCCTTCACTCGATCTGATGAATGTGCTGTTCGAAGCGCTGGTTGCTACGGATGGTCCTGAGGCTGCCTACCAGATGGTGCTCAATGAACTGAAGCGCAACCCCACTCTGCTCGGGCTGGACAAGTTGCTGGAAGCGCAGCTGATGAAGATGACCGGTGAACGTCGGGGCGACGTCGAACTAGTGAAGTCGCTCATTCACAACCGCACGCGTAGCCTCGCGATGTACCGTTGCGGCCATTGCGGCTTCAAGGCAAAGCACTTCTATTGGCATTGTCCCGCCTGTCACAGTTGGGAAAGTTACTCACCAAAACGCAGTGAAGAGAATGGATTGATCGCATGAGTATCACCGCACCACAAGACCCGAAGATCATCGTCGCGCTGGATTATCCGCAAGCAGATCCTGCGCTGGCCCTGGCGGAACGCCTGGAACCAACCTTGTGCCGCTTGAAAGTCGGCAAAGAACTGTTTACGTCGGCAGGGCCGCAACTGGTCGAGAAATTGCAGCGGCACGGATTTGAAGTGTTCCTCGATCTCAAGTTCCACGACATTCCCAATACCACGGCACAAGCCTGCAAGGCTGCCGCTTCATTGGGAGTGTGGATGGTGAACGTGCATGCACTGGGTGGTCGCAAGATGATGGAGGCGGCGCGCGAAGCACTGGTGCATCATGCACGACGCCCGAAACTGATCGCGGTAACCATTCTTACCAGCATGGCGCAGGAAGATCTGTATGGAATTGGCATCCAGGACAGTCCGGCACAGATGGTGTCCCGACTGGCGCAACTGACGCGCGACAGCGGCCTTGATGGCGTCGTGTGTTCGGCACAGGAAGCGGCAACGCTGCGTCAGCAATGTGGTGAGAATTTCTGTCTGGTGACGCCGGGGATCCGTCCGGCGAATGCTGCCGCCAACGACCAGTCGCGCATCATGACGCCACAGGCAGCGCTGCAAGCAGGTTCAAGCTATCTGGTCATCGGCCGCCCGATCACGCAAGCGCCGGATCCCTTGCAGGCACTGCAGGATATTCTGAAAGAAACAGGGGATGTGGTATGAAGCTGCCATCGTTCGATAAAGCGCGGATATTGGTTGTCGGGGACGTGATGCTGGATCGTTACTGGTTCGGTGATGTCAGTCGCATCTCGCCGGAAGCGCCGGTGCCGGTGTTGAAGGTGAGCAGGGTTGAGGAGCGTCCCGGTGGGGCAGCCAACGTGGCGCGCAACATCGCCGAACTGGGGGCGCATTGCACGCTGTTGTCCGTAGTCGGCGCAGACGAGGCGGGTGACTGCCTGCAGCGACTGCTGACTGTGCAGGGCAGGGTTGATGCCTTGCTGCACCGTGACGAGAGTTTTTCCACTATCGTTAAATTGCGCGCGATCGCGCGTCAGCAACAGTTGCTGCGCATCGATTTCGAGACGCCGCCCAGTCATGAGGTGTTGCAAGCCAAGCTGGCAGACTTCCGGAGCAAGCTGCCCGATTGTGATGTGGTCTTGTTGTCCGATTACGGCAAGGGCGGGTTGCACCATATTGCCGAAATGATCCAGTTGGCGCGTGAAGCCGGCAAGCCAGTGCTGGTTGACCCCAAGGGGGATGATTACGAACGCTATCGCGGTGCGACGCTGTTAACCCCGAATCGCAGCGAGTTCAAGGATGTGGCCGGCGGCTGGAAGGATGAGGCGGAGTTGGAAAGCAAGGCGCAGAAACTGCGTACCGATCTGGGGTTGGATGCATTGCTGGTGACGCGCAGCGAGGAAGGCATGTCGCTGTTTCGCGAGCAGGGCATATTGCATGAGCCGACGCAGGCGCGTGAAGTGTTCGATGTGAGTGGTGCGGGTGATACGGTCATTGCTACATTGGCGGTGATGCTTGCGAGTGGCGCGGAAATGGAAGATGCGGTGCGCATTGCCAACCGTGCCGCGGGCGTGGTGGTAGCCAAGCTGGGTACGGCAGTGGTTTCCCGCGAAGAGATACTTGAAGATATGAAAGGCTGATCATGTACTACATCGTTACCGGCGCGGCCGGTTTTATTGGTTCCAATCTGGTCAAGGCGCTGAATGAGCGTGGTGTGACCGACATCATCGCGGTCGACCATCTGAAGAAGGCAGACAAGTTCCTGAATCTTACCGATTGCGAGATCGCCGACTTCATGGACAAAGAAGATTTCATCGAGCGCGTGGTCGGTGGTGACTTCGATGGCGAGATCGCCGCCGTGTTGCATGAAGGTGCTTGCTCCGACACCATGGAAACGGATGGCCGTTACATGATGGAGAACAACTATCGCTATTCGCTGGAGTTGCTGAATCATTGCCAGAACGAGGAAGTGCCGTTCCTGTATGCCTCGTCCGCTTCGGTATATGGCGGCGGTGGTGTGTTCAAGGAAAGTCGCGAATACGAGTCGCCGCTGAACGTCTACGCCTACTCGAAATTCCTGTTCGATCAGGTGGTGCGTCGTCGCTGGTCCGAGCGTACTTCACAGATCGTGGGTTTCCGTTATTTCAACGTGTACGGACAGCGCGAGCAACACAAGGGGCGCATGGCTTCCGTGGCTTACCATTTCTTCAACCAGTATCGCGCCGAAGGGCATGTGAAGTTGTTCGAAGGCTGTGATGGTTATGCCAATGGCGGCCAGTTGCGCGATTTCGTGTCAGTGGAAGATGTGGTCAAGGTGAATATGTATTTCCTCGATCATCCCGATCAATCGGGCATCTTCAATCTGGGTACGGGTACGGCGCAGAGCTTCAATGATGTCGCGGTGGCGACCATCAATACCCTGCGTGCTGCGAACGGGGAGTCGGTGCTGACACGTGAGCAACTGCTGGAACAGCAGATCATCCGTTATATCCCGTTCCCGGAGGCCTTGCGCGGCAAGTATCAGAGTTACACCCAGGCGGACATTTCCGCCCTGCGCGATGCCGGTTATGCAGAACCTTTCCTGACTGTGGAACAAGGCACTGCGAATTATGTGAATTACATGCTGGAGAAGTCCAAGTAATAACAGGGGGAGGGTATGCAACCCGCGACCTCGGTCGCTAACTTCGAAAGGAGAAAGTGATGAAGAAGCTGTTGCTATCCATGTTGGTGCTGTTGTTTTCCGGTTCACTCTATGCGGCTGTCGATCTGAATACAGCCAGCGTGGAAGAGTTGCAGGCTGTAAAGGGTATTGGTGTTTCGAAAGCCGAGGCTATCGTGCAGCATCGAAAGCAGCACGGGCCATTCAAACGTGTGGAAGAGCTGGACGAGGTGAAGGGCTTCGGCAAGAAGTCGGTCGAGCGCCTACGTAGCGAATTGACCGTTAGCAAGCCTGATAAGAAGTAACTTTTCACAGCGCTTTATTAAATCCGCCCGGCTTCCAGTCGGGCGGTTTTTTATGTTCATTTGGAATAATGAAATAGGTAAATGTGATTATCGGTAATGATGCGCTCTGCCTATAATGCAGCCATCGTATCAATATCAATTCGAGGTGTATGAGATGGCTAATTCGTTTGCAGACAATTCACTTTCGGTAGGCGGTACGCCTCTGATCAAACTGAACAGAATCACTGATGGTGCCTCGGCTACCATTCTCGCCAAGATCGAAGGCCGTAATCCGGCCTACTCGGTGAAAGACCGTATCGGTGTGGCGATGATCGATGATGCAACGAAGAAGGGACTGCTCGGGCCCGGTAAGGAGATTGTTGAGCCGACCAGTGGCAACACCGGCATTGCCCTTGCCTTCGTGGCAGCAGCGCGCGGCATTCCGCTGACACTGACCATGCCGGAGACGATGAGTGTGGAGCGTCGCAAATTGCTGGTCGCCTACGGTGCGAAGCTGGTGTTGACCGAAGGTGCGAAGGGCATGGGCGGGGCGATCGCCAAGGCCAGGGAAATTGCTGAGTCCGACTCCAAGTATGTGTTGCTGCAACAGTTCGAGAATCCGGCCAATCCGGCCATCCATGAAGCGACCACGGGGCCGGAGATATGGCGCGATACCGATGGTAAGGTCGATATCTTCGTGGCAGGTGTTGGCACAGGTGGCACGATCACTGGTGTATCTCGCTACATCAAGAACATCCAGGGCAAGGCGATCAAGTCTGTGGCTGTTGAGCCGACTGCCAGCCCGATCCTGACCCAGAAACGCGCAGGCCAGGAACTGAAGCCGGCACCGCACAAGATACAGGGCATAGGTGCGGGCTTTGTACCGGGTGTGCTGGATCTGTCGCTGGTGGATGAGGTCGAACAGGTGTCGAATGAAGATGCTGTGTTGTATGCCCGTCGTCTGGCGCAGGAAGAAGGCATCCTTTCCGGCATCTCCAGCGGTGCTGCCGTTGCGGCCGCAGTGCGTCTGGCAAGGAAGGTCGAGAATGCAGGCAAGACCATTGTGGTCATCCTGCCGGATTCGGGTGAGCGTTACCTCAGCTCTATTTTGTTCGAAGGCATGTTCGACGCATCTGGCATCGCCGCGTAATGTGGCAGTGCAAAGGATGACGCCTGCATTTATCATGCATGCGTCATCTAACAATGGAACAAATCATGTACAAGACGCTGGACGACTTTGTCGGCAATACGCCGCTGGTCAGACTCAAACGTATTCCCGGTGAAACATCGAATGTCATCCTCGCCAAGCTGGAAGGGAATAATCCCGCCGGTTCGGTAAAAGACAGGCCGGCGCTTTCCATGATCAAACATGCCGAAGAACGTGGACAGATCAAGCCCGGCGATACTTTGATCGAAGCGACCAGCGGCAATACCGGCATTGCGCTAGCGATGGCTGCTGCCATGCGCGGTTACAGGATGATCCTGGTGATGCCGGAAAATCAGAGTATGGAGCGGCGGCAGACCATGCGTGCATTCGGTGCGGAGCTGGTGTTGACACCCAAGGCGGGTAGCATGGAGCTGGCGCGGGATACCGCAGAGAAGCTGCGTGACGAGGGGCGCGGCATCATCCTTGATCAGTTCGCTAATCCAGATAATCCATTGGCGCACTACGAAGGCACTGGGCCCGAGATATGGCGCGATACCCAGGGTCAGATCACACACTTTGTGAGCAGTATGGGTACGACCGGCACCATCATGGGCAATGCGCGTTTCTTCAAGGAAAAAAATCCTGCTGTTCAGGTCATTGGCGCGCAACCGGAAGAGGGGGCGCAGATTCCGGGTATCCGCAAATGGCCGGAAGCGTATTTGCCAAAGATATACAGCCCGCAGAACATCGATCGCATTGAATATGTCGGGCAGCAGGATGCGGAAGACATGACGCGCCGCCTGGCGCGCGAGGAGGGAATATTCTGCGGGATATCCTCGGGTGGGGCACTGAGCATAGCGATGCGTATCTCGCAACAGGTGCAGAACGCGACCATCGTCTTCATCGTCTGCGACCGCGGTGACCGTTACCTGTCTACCGGGGTTTTCCCGGTCTGAGAATCAATTGCCGAAGGCAATCTTGTGTTTGGATAGTGCGGGGCTTTGCGCGAAATAGCGCTTGATTCCGTTGAGTATCGCACCTGCCATCTTTTCCTGGTATGCGACATCCTTCAATCTGCGCTCCTCGGTGGGGTTGCTGATGAATGCAGTCTCGACAAGTATGGAGGGTACGTCAGGTGATTTAAGTACCGCGAATCCGGCTTGTTCCACACGCCCGCGATGCAGCGTATTTATCCCGCCCAGTTCGTTCAATACATGTTTTGCCAGCTTCATGCTGTCGTTGATGGTGGCTGTCTGTGACAGATCGAGCAGGGTGCGCGCGAGATATGGGTCTTTGACGGCGAGATTCACGCCGCCGATCAGATCGGCCTCGTTTTCTTTCTTGGCCAGCCAGCGCGCACTGGCGCTGGTGGCGCCGCCCTCGGAGAGCGCAAATACCGAAGATCCGCGTGCATGGGATTTGATGAAGGCATCGGCGTGTATGGATACGAACAGGTCTGCGTGCGCCCGGCGCGCTTTCTCTACCCGACCACTCAATGGAATGAAGTAGTCTCCGTCGCGAATGAGTACCGCTCGCATGCCGGAAGTCGCATCAATCTGGGATTTCAGTTTGCGGGCGATGGACAGGGTCACGTCTTTCTCTCGTGTGCCGCGACGTCCTAATGCTCCCGGGTCTTCTCCGCCGTGGCCGGCATCCAGTGCGATGACCAGCACTCGATTCCGCAATTCGGGATAGGCGGGCGGAGTTGGTGTTTCGATTGCCGGAACCTCAGTCTTGGATTCAGTCGCAGCAGGCTCGCTTGTGGCCAGTTGTTGTTCTACCAAGGCCATCAAAGGGTCGGTCGGCACGGCAGGATAAATATCCAGAACCAGGCGATGTCCATACTCTCCCACTGGCTTCAAGCTGAATAACTGTGGTTTGACTTGCGATTTGAGATCCAGGACCAGACGTACGACGCCTGGCTTGAAGCGCCCAATTCGCAAATTGCTTATGTATGGATCATCTTTGCTGACTTTGTTCGAAAGCTCATTCAAGGCGGTACTGAGTTCGATCTCTTCAAGATCGACGACCAGTCTTTCCGGATTGGAGAGTGTGAACTGGTTGTAACGGATCGCGGATTTGGATTCCAGCGTCAGGCGAGTGTAATCCTGTGCCGGCCAGAGGCGAGCTGAAGTAACGGGTATCTCCGCGTTGGCGGTATGAACCCATACCAATAGCAGTACGAGAATAGACTTTAGAGTGCGTTCAAACATTTCATCCCTGCTTCAGTATAGGCGTGCAGGAATATCTCGCGGCCATCCTGAAGTATTTCAAAGGTGAGACTGAGGTCGGCATCTGGTAACAGTCCGGTTGCTTGCTCCGGCCACTCAACCAGGCAAATGTTATGTTCATCGAACTCGTCACGGAACCCTGCCTCTTCCCATTCATCAGCATCACGAAAACGGTAGAGGTCGAAGTGACGTAAGTGTAGCCCCCTCACTTCATAGCTTTCAACCAAAGTATAGGTCGGGCTTTTTACACGTCCCTTGTATCCGAGCGCCACCAACAGGGCGCGAACCAGCGTGGTTTTGCCGGCACCAAGATCTCCGCGCAGATAGATCACCAACCCGGGAAACAGCGCATGAGCCAATTTTTGCGCAAAGGCAACTGTGGCTTCCTCATTGGGCAGAGCTATTGGGCTATGATTAGATTCATGCAAAATAGTAATTCCCGGTTGGAAATGAATGAGCTTGCCCAGCGTATTAAGACATGGGGCAGAGAGCTCGGCTTTCAGGCGATTGGTATTTCAGATACCGACCTGGGTGAGGCTGAAGATCATCTGCTCCAGTGGCTGGCGGACGGCCATCACGGCGCTATGGATTATATGGCAAAACATGGAGCCAAACGGGCGCGTCCGGCGGAGTTGGTGCCCGGCACCTTGCGAGTGATCTCCGTGCGGATGAATTATTTCCCCGAGCAGAGTCGTGATGCCGAGGCTGTGTTGCAAGAGTCTTCTCGTGCCTATGTTTCACGTTACGCACTTGGGCGTGATTATCACAAGGTGCTGCGAAACAGATTGGAAAAGCTGGCTCAGAAGATTCGGGATGCAATCGAGTGTAATTGTCGCGTATTCACGGATAGCGCACCTGTGCTGGAAGTGGAGTTGGCGCAGAGGGCGCATCTGGGGTGGAGAGGAAAACATACGCTCCTGCTTTCGCGTGAGCAGGGTTCTTGGTTCTTTTTGGGAGAGATATTCATAGATCTTCCATTAGCGGTAGATGAGGCGCAGCAAGGTCACTGTGGAACTTGCGTTGCGTGTATGGATGTTTGTCCAACGCGGGCTATTACTGCGCCATATGTAGTTGATGCGCGGCGCTGCATTTCTTATCTGACTATTGAACACAGGGGCAGCATCCCTGTTGAGCTAAGGCCGCTCATAGGCAATCGAATATATGGCTGTGACGATTGCCAATTGTTTTGTCCTTGGAATAGGTTCGCAGGCAAAAGCTTGGAACCGGACTTTTCAGTGCGAAACAAATTGGATGATATTTCACTCATCGAGCTGTTTTCGTGGAGTGAGGAGGACTTCAATGCACGCATGGCAGGAAGCGCGATTTATCGCATTGGATATGAGCAATGGTTGAGAAATATAGCCGTAGCTTTGGGTAATACGACAGCTACTGCCGAGTGCATGCAAGCCTTGCAGGCCAGATCGCAGCACGTCCCTCCCCTTGTGAGGGAGCACGCTGAGTGGGCTTTGCAGCGCTGGATTGAACATAAAGTGGATTAAGTTCTTGACCTGAAGTGGGGGCATCTATAGAATGCCGTCCCTCAACTGACGCGGGGTGGAGCAGTCTGGCAGCTCGTCGGGCTCATAACCCGAAGGTCGTAGGTTCAAATCCTGCCCCCGCAACCAAACAGTTAAGTGCAAAATTAAAGTTGACGAAAAAAAATTAGTCTCTATAATGCGCACCTCTTCGCTGCCACGGCGGTGAAGAAAAGAAGAAAAAAGTTCTTTAAAAGATAGAAAAAACAACCGATTAGTGTGGGTACGTGTGTTTAGGC
>JAQUAD010000083.1 GCA_028687425.1 Sideroxydans sp. | reverse complement strand
ATAAGAAATATTTAGATTTTTCAAGAACTTCAAAAGCTTTAGAAGTTGACCCTTAAAGTGATGTTTCGATACACCGGACTATGCTCTGAAGCCTGTCCCTGTAGCGATTCTACACATTTCTTGTGACATGGAAATTAAATCGTGAGCATGCCACCTTTGCAGGTGCGGGCTTGTTCGATGCGGGCGATTGTCGGCAGCAGATTCAGCCCGGTCTTGTTCTTCATTTTCTCTGCGTCATCCTTCAGATCATCCAGCGAGATCTTGATCGGTTTGCCGCGTGCCGCGATGGCGATCACGTTGCCGCTGTCACAGGATGGGAAGGCCAGCGCGCGACCTTCAAAGGTGTCGGAGATGCGTTCGAAACTCGCCTTGTAGCCGCGTGTGCGGCCCAGCAGGTTCACCGCCATAATGCCGTTCTCGTTCAGACGCGCAAAGCAGCTCTCATAGAAAGGCGAAGTATCCAGTTCGCCGGCGCGCGCATTCTCGTCGAAGCCGTCCACCAGGATCAGGTCAAACTGTTTCTCGTATTCTTCCACGAAGCGCGCACCGTCGCCGATCACGATGTTCAGGCGTAGCGGATCTTCCGGCAGCTTGAAGAACTGTTTCGCCGCAGCCACCACGCCCGGGTTGATCTCCACCACGGTCAGGTTCGACAGCGGATAGTTGCGATACAGGAACTTGGTCAGTGATGCGGCACCGAGGCCGATCAGCAGTACGCGGCGCGGGAAGCGCGTGCCTTCGCGCAGCAACAGGCTGGCCATCATCTCCTTGGTGTATTCCAGTTCCAGATTCCAGGGGCGGGCGATGCGCATCGCGCCTTGTATCCAGAGAGAGCCGAAATGAAGATAGCGGACACCCGCCTCTTCGCTGATGTCGATGGGAAAACTCATGTGATTAGTTGCAGGTTGGTGGATAGAAAATCGTTGTTATCAAGGTGCGCGGTCAGGGCCGCGCCGTTCCAGCATCGCTTCGATATGCTGGCATAGTACATCGTCAGGTTCGCCGTAGATCTCTTCGTGGGCCAATTGGAATACTGCTTCCTCAAGGACTCCCTCGTCGCCGAATTCGAAACCGATCTCGTTGCGTTCCAGCAAGCGTGTCGCCCAGGCTTGCAGTTCGCTGGCGGTCAATTCGCGGTTCTCGAATTGACGCAGGATGCGGATGAAACACGCTCTCGAAACACAGGCCAGTTGTCCGTCACCGTTCGCAGCATAACTGTTGAGTGCAGCGATCACCTGCGCGTCAGGACGCGGGTTGTCGATGATTTCCATCAGCAGTTCGATGCGCTTGTTCATGTATGCCTCCTGACTATGAAGAGATCGTTACACGTGGGCGATGGAGCAACTCACTTTCCCGGCATCGCAGACTTTTCACTACGCGCTGCCAAATGGCGCAGGCCGAACCTTACCAGAGCCAGCAGTGATTCAACCAGCAACAATATGATCAGCACGAAACCCGCGGCGAAGGTCAACACATCCTGTCCCAGCGGCACCGCATAGGAATACTGCGCGAGCGTCTCATCGAACAGCGCCTGATCGGGCTGCATCAGCACATGCCACACCCTGAATGCGAGGTTCACGTTCAACGCCGCGATCTCGGCCTCGAAACGCAACTTGCGCTGCACCATCTGTTCGATGGCTGCACCTTCCTCCTGGAACGGTTTCTCGCCGCTACTGCGATGCAGCGCGATCAGCTTCTCCATGTCGCCCGCAAAATACTTGTCGGCGATGGCCTGGAAAGGCTGCAGGTTGATGGTGACCTCGCGCAGATGTGCGTCCACCCGCTTCTGGTACTGGTCGACGAAGTTCGGCACCTGCAGGCCGAGCAACAGCGCGACGCAGGCGAGGATGACGATCAGGTAGCGGTAGAGGAAGTCGGGCATTCCGGTCTTATCGGGCCACCATCTGGTTCAGCAGCCAGCGCGCCCATTCGGTCACTTCGGTCGCGCTCATGCCGATGGTGGCGACCTGCTCGGCCAGTGCATCACCCGCTGCACCGTGCAGATGTACCGCCAGCAGCAGTGCCTCATCGGCAGCCAGCCCCTGCGCGAGCAAGGCGGCGACCATGCCACACAGCGCATCGCCCATGCCGGCACTGCTCATGCCGGGGTTGCCGGTCTTGTTCACGAACACCTTGCCGTCGGCTGTGGCGATCAGGCTGTCCGCGCCTTTCAGTACCACGTTGCCGTGATAGCGCTGTGCGATGTCCAGTGCCGAGGCGACGCGCGCGTCCTGCACCTCTTCCGTTTTCATGTGCAGCAAACGTGCCGCTTCACCGGGGTGTGGGGTGAGCAGGGTGGGGCGCTTGCGCTCGAATAGCATGCCGCGCAAGTCGGGGCGCTCGGCCAGGATGTTCAGGGCATCCGCATCCAGCACCAGGGCTACGTCCAGCTTGATTGCATCGAACAGCAGCTTATGCGCGGCCAGACTGCGGCCCAGCCCGTTGCCGATGGCGATCACATCCAGCCCCGGCAGTTTAAGGGTGTCCTGTGCACGGTGCACCATCAGTTCCGGCATGTTCACGTCCAGCAACGGCATCTTGTCCGCCAGCAGGCCGACATGCACCACACCCGCGCCCAGTTTCAGCGCGGCACGCCCGGCCAGGAAGGCCGCACCTATCATGCCGTCGCCGCCGCCGATGATGGCGACCTTGCCGAAATCGCCTTTATGGCTGTTTTTTTGGCGCGGTTTCAGGAAGGCGGACACCTGTTTTGGGGTGACAGGGGTAGGGCGGGGGAGTTTCATGCGGTTTTCCTCGGGTCGTATAGGGTCGGCTGCATTATAATCGCTGCCTGTTTTCAACGCCGTTTATCCAAGCTATGTTCCTCACTCTGACAGGTAAAGCCGCTCTTTCATCCTTCCGTCTCGACAAACTGCGTGCCGCACTGGCCGATACCGGCAGCGGCGTCACCCTCGAAGATACCCGTCACTGCTATTTCGCAGAACTCAATGAAGCGCTCGGCGATGAAGAACAAGCACTGCTGCAACGCCTGCTGAGCCTGGATGAACAGGCCGCCGAACCCAAAGTCGCCGCGGGCACACAGACCCTGCTGGTGGTACCGCGTCTGGGCACCATCTCCCCGTGGTCGTCCAAGGCCACCGACATCGCCCGCCACTGCGCACTGCCACAGGTGATGCGCATCGAGCGCGGCGTGAAGTATTACCTGAAGAGCAAGAGCGGCAAGGCGCTGACCGCTGCCGAGCAACAGGCCGTGCTGCCGTTGCTGCACGACCGCATGACCGAGTCCGTGGTGTCCGACATCGAAGGCATCGAAGCCAAGATCTTCCAGCACGGCACGCCGCAACCCTTGGCGAGCGTGGACATCCTCGGTGGTGGCAAGGCTGCCCTGGAGGCTGCGAACAAGGCCATGGGTCTGGCGCTGTCGCCGGACGAGATCGACTATCTGGTGGAGAACTTCGGCAAACTGGAGCGCAACCCAACCGACGTCGAACTGATGATGTTCGCGCAGGCCAACTCCGAACACTGCCGCCACAAGATCTTCAACGCGGACTGGATCATCGACGACGAGGCGCAAGCCATCTCGCTGTTCGGCATGATCCGCAACACGCACAAGCTGCATCCTGAAGGCACAGTGATCGCCTATTCGGACAACTGCTCCGTGATCGAAGGCGGCGACTTCGATCGTTTCTACCCGCGTGCCGACGGCAGCTATGCATTCAGCAAGGAACGCACCCACATCCTGATGAAGGTGGAGACACACAACCACCCGACCGCCATCGCACCGTTCGCGGGTGCGGCCACCGGCAGTGGCGGCGAGATCCGCGACGAAGGTGCGACCGGTATTGGCTCCAAGCCCAAGGCAGGCCTGACCGGCTTCACTGTGTCCAACCTCAACATCCCCGGTTTCGCACAACCTTGGGAAACCGATGCCATCGGCAAGCCGGGCCGTATTGCCTCGCCCTTGCAGATCATGATCGATGGCCCGCTGGGCGGCGCCGCGTTCAACAACGAATTCGGCCGTCCCAACCTTACCGGCTACTTCCGTACCTTCGAAGAGAAGGTGAACGGCGAGGTGCGCGGCTATCACAAGCCCATCATGCTGGCGGGCGGCGTGGGTAACATCAGCGACAAACACACTGCGAAATCCAACCTGCCGAAAGGCGCCTTACTGATCCAGCTGGGCGGTCCCGGCATGCTGATCGGTCTGGGCGGCGGTGCAGCATCCTCCATGGATACCGGCGCCAACGCCGAGAATCTGGACTTCGATTCCGTACAGCGCGGCAACCCCGAGATGGAGCGCCGTGCGCAGGAAGTCATCGACCGCTGCTGGCAGATGGGCGAGAACAATCCCATCCTGAGCATCCACGACGTGGGTGCGGGCGGCATCTCCAACGCCTTGCCCGAGCTGGTGCATGGCGGCGGCATGGGCGCGCGTTTCGAACTGCGCGAAGTGCCGAGCGAAGAACACGGCATGTCGCCGATGCAGATATGGAGCAACGAAGCGCAGGAACGTTACGTGCTCGCCATCCCGGCCGAGCGTCTTGAAGAGTTCCAGGCCATGTGCGAACGCGAGCGCTGTCCGTTCGCCGTGCTCGGTACCGCGGTCGATGAAGACCGACTGGTCGTGCACGACAACGAGTTCGACAATAACGCGGTCGATATGCCGCTGTCCGTGCTGTTGGGCAAGCCGCCCAAGATGACGCGCGACGTGAAGCGCGAGAAGGTCGCGCTGAGCAAGTTCGATACTTCCGGCATCAGCCTCAAGGATGCTGCCGAGCGCGTGCTGCGTCTGCCTTCCGTGGCCGACAAGACCTTCCTCATCTCCATCGGCGACCGTACCGTGGGCGGCTTCACCGCACGCGACCAGATGGTTGGCCCGTGGCAAGTGCCGGCGGCCGACGTGGCCGTCACCACCTTCGGTTACAACACATTTGCGGGTGAGACCTTCGCCATGGGCGAACGCACACCCATCGCCACCATCGATGCACCGGCCTCCGGTCGCATGGCGATCGGCGAGGCCATCACCAATATCGCAGCCGCGCAGATCGCCAAGATCGGCGACATCAAACTCTCCGCCAACTGGATGGCCCCCGCCGGTCACCACGGCGAAGACGCCGCGCTGTACGACACCGTGAAAGCGGTCGGCATGGAACTGTGCCCGCAGCTCGGCATCAGCATCCCGGTGGGTAAAGACTCGATGTCGATGAAAACCGCATGGGAAGAGGGCGGCGAGAAGAAGACCGTCACCGCGCCGCTGTCGCTCATCATCTCCGCTTTCGCGCCCACACCGGACGCACGCAAGACGCTCACCCCGCAACTGGTGGCCGACACCGATACCGTGGTGCTGCTGTTCGACCTGGGCGAAGGCCGGAACCGTCTCGGCGGTTCCGCCTTGGCGCAGGTGTACAAACAAGTGGGCGACGTGGCGCCGGACGTGGATGAAGCAGCCAAACTGAAGGCCTTCTTCAACCTGATCCAGCGCTTCAACAGCGAAGGCAAGCTGCTCGCCTATCACGACCGTTCCGACGGCGGCATGTTCGCCGCGCTGGCCGAGATGAGCTTCGCCTCGCACGTCGGTCTGGATGTGATGCTGGACGAACTGAAGGGCGACGATCTGGAAGTGCTGTTCAACGAAGAACTGGGCGCGCTGGTACAAGTACGCCGCGCCGACCTGGCCGACATCTTCGTGCTGTGCGAGGAAGCCGGTCTGGTCAACGTGCACGAAGTGGCACGCCTCAACACCAGCGGCACGCTCAACGTGATGCGCAACAAGCAGACCATCTACGAAGAGAACGCGATCAACCTGCGCCGCATGTGGTCGGAAACGACTTACCAGATGCAGAAGTTGCGCGACAACCCGACCTGCGCACAACAGGAATACGACCGCATCCTCGATGCGAAAGACCCCGGCCTGCACGTGAAGCTGAGTTACGACGTGAACGAGAGCATCGCACCCGCATTGCTCACCTCGCGTCCCAAGAT
>JAQUAD010000082.1 GCA_028687425.1 Sideroxydans sp. | reverse complement strand
AAAAGACCTTGCTCAACATCGAAGGTCTCGGCCTGCAACTCGATCCTGACCTCGACCTGTGGAAGACAGCCAAGCCCTGGCTGGAACGCTGGATGAGTGAACAGATCGGTTGGCGCGGATTCTTCAAGGCGATGAAGCGCGAATCGCCGCGCTTCGCCTCTTTTCTGCCCGAGTTGCCGCGCTTGTTGCATCAGCGCTTGAGCGGCAGCGCACATGCCGATCTGACACCGCTGTTACAGGAGATGCTGGCGCAACAAAAACAGCGCAACCTGTGGCTGGCACTGATCGCCTTGCTGCTATCCTCGGGTTTGTTGCTGGCGCTGGGCTGGCTGCTGCGTTATTAGACGAATCCGGTTTCGGTCAATTCTTTGGCCAGGGCACGGTAATCGGCTGCGCCCGGGCTGTTTGGCGCATAGGCGAACACATCCAGTCCGTGCATGGGACTGGTGGCCAACGCCACGTTCTCACCGATGCGGGTCTTGCACACCAAGTTGCCATAACGCTGCTTGAGCCTGTCATAGATGTCGTAGGACAGTTTGCGCCGCGAATCGAAGCGTGTGACCACGATGCGGCGCTCGAAGGTACGGTTCAACTTCTTCTCCAGCACGTTCAAGGCGCTGTCCAGCCGATGCACACCATGTTGCGACAGATAGTCGGGCGAGACCGGGATCAGTACCTTGTCGGCTGCCAACAAAGCATTTAGCGTGAGCACACCCAGCATGGGACAACAATCGATGAGGATAGGCGCGCCGGTCAAGGACAGTTCTTCCTCTAACCCTTGTTTCAATTTGCGCGCGGCTTGCGGGTCGCTGCCATACAGCGCATCGATTTTGGACAGCTCCAGCGTCGCCGGAATCAGTTGCCAACCGGCCGGCGTCGCATACAGCAATTTGCTCAGAGGCACGTTTTCCTTGAAGAAGGACACAATGCTGTCGCGTTGGCTGGTGCCATGACGCAAGCCGGACGCCAGACTCAGGTGCCCCTGCGGGTCCATGTCGAGTGCGATGGGGTTGCGCTGGGCGAGCGCCAAGGCTGCCGTGAGGTTGAGGCAGGTCGTGGTCTTACCTACGCCACCTTTCTGATTGAATACGGCGATCACCGCCATGTCAGAGACTCTCCTGAAGCGCGGAGGAATGTGGTTGGCGGCTTTGGCCGGGGTAACCCCTGTTATTTCCCGCTATGGCGAGTTCAGCCTTTACCGCGTGCCCCTCGCCAAATCGATCACTCCACTGTGACCGACTTCGCCAGATTGCGGGGTTTATCCACATCCGTTCCCTTTTGCAATGCGACGTAATATGCCAGCAACTGTAAAGGTACCGTGTGCAGAATAGGGCTGAGAAATCCCGCGTGTTCCGGCATTTGCAGGATATGTACGCCCTCGCTGGGCTGGATGTGGGTGTTCGCATCGGCGAATACATACAGCTCTCCACCACGTGCGCGGACTTCCTGCAGATTGGATTTGAGCTTTTCCAGCAAGTTGTCGTTGGGCGCCACCGACACCACCGGCATGTCCGCATCCACCAGTGCCAGCGGTCCATGCTTCAATTCGCCTGCCGGATACGCCTCGGCATGGATATAGGAGATTTCCTTGAGCTTGAGCGCACCTTCTGCCGCGATGGGATAGTGCATGCCACGGCCAAGGAACAGGGCATGGTGTTTGTCGGCGAAGTGTTGGGACATCTCGGCGATCTGCGGCTCCAATGCCAGTACCTTCTGCAGCGCGACCGGCAGATGGCGTAATTCATGCAGGAAACGCTGTTCACGCTCGATATCCAGCCGACCGCGCTGTTTCGCCAGCACCAGGGTCAGCAGGAACAGGGCTGCCAACTGGGTGGTGAATGCCTTGGTAGAGGCCACGCCGATCTCGGGGCCCGCACGCGTCAACAGGCGCAATTTAGATTGGCGGATGATGGCGCTTTCCGGCACGTTGCAGATCGCCAGGGTGTAAGCATGGCCGGTCGTCTTGGCATGGTTCAACGCTGCCAGGGTGTCTGCGGTCTCGCCCGATTGCGAAATGGTGACCACCAAGGTCTTGGGGTTGGCCACGCTGCTGCGATAACGGTATTCGCTGGCGATCTCGACGGTACAGGGGATGCCTGCGATCTCTTCCAGCCAGTAGCGCGCGACTTGACCGGCATGGTTGCTGGTGCCGCAGGCGAGGATGAGGATACTTTCCACTTTGGGGAATATCTGCGCCGCTTCCGCACCGAAGATTCCCGGTACCAATGACTGGCTGTTGCATACCGATTCCAGCGTATTGGCCAACGCCTGTGGTTGTTCGTGGATCTCCTTCTGCATGTAATGCTGGTAGGCGCCCAGCTCTACACTATCGTTGTCCAGTTCGCTGACTTGCATCGGTCGCTGCACGGCTTGCCCTTGCGCATCGAAGATGCGATAGCCATCCAGGCTTACCTCGACCACATCGCCTTCTTCCAGATACACCACATTGCGCGTCACCTGCAGCAAGGCGGACATATCGGATCCCACGAAGTGCTCGCCTTCGCCTACCCCCAGCAGCAAGGGGCTGCCCTTGCGCGCTGCGATGAACTGATGCGGATTGTCTGCCGCGATCACGCCAATGGCGTAAGCACCTACCAATTGGCTGAGTGCTGTCTGCGTGGCTTGCAGCAGATTGCCCGAGCCATAATGGCTATGGATCAAGTGTGCGATGACTTCGGTATCTGTGTCGGACTCGAAGCAGTAGCCTTGCGCGCTCAGTTCGCTGCGCAATTCTTCGTAGTTCTCGATGATGCCATTGTGTACCACCGCGATCAGGTCACGACTGATATGGGGATGCGCGTTGCGCTCACTGGGGATGCCATGGGTCGCCCAGCGGGTGTGGGCGATACCCAGCTGCCCTTGGGTGCTGGCGCTCTTCTGCTCCAGTTCGGCCACGCGACCGGCACTGCGCACCCGCTCCAATTTGTGGTCATGCACCACCACCAGTCCGGCCGAATCATATCCACGGTATTCCAGGCGCCGCAGACCATTGACCAGGATGGGGACGACGTTGCGTTTTGCGATGGCTCCTACGATTCCGCACATATCATTTCTTCACTTTGGTTGGCCGTTGCCATCCGGCGATGCTGAGTTGTTTGCTGCGTGACAGCGTGAGTTCTCCAGCTGGCGTGTCTTTGGTGATGGTCGAGCCGGCACCGATGGTCGCCCCCTTGCCGACCGTCACCGGTGCGACCAGTTGGGTATCGGAACCGATGAAGGCATCATCCTCGATGATGGTGCGATGTTTGTTGGCCCCGTCATAGTTGCAGGTGATGGTGCCAGCACCGATGTTGACCCGGCTACCGACCGTACTGTCGCCGATGTAGCTGAGGTGGTTGGCTTTGCTACCGCGACCGATCTGGCTGTTCTTGATCTCGACGAAATTGCCGACATGTGCATCATCTGCCAATTTGCTGCCTGGGCGCAGCCGCGCATATGGCCCCAGATGACAATCAGCGCCGACTTGACTGTCATCGATGTGAGTGTAGGGGGCAATCTGCGTACCGTTGCCGATGCTGGCATTGCGGATGATGGTGTATGCACCCACTTTGACGCGATCGCCCAAAGTAACATTGCCTTCGAAGATGCAACCGATATCAATCTCGACATCTCGACCACATGTGAGTTCACCGCGCACATCGAGCCGAGACGGATCGGCCAGTGTTACACCTTGCCCCAACAGCTTGTCTGCCACCACCTGTTGCCAGATGCGCTCCAGCTGAGCGAGTTGGCTCTTGTTGTTGATGCCTTCCACTTCCCAACGTTTGGAGGGTTGCACGGTATGTACGTTCAGACCGTCCTGCACAGCCATAGCCACGATGTCGGTAAGATAGTACTCACCTTGTGCATTGTTGTTCTTCAGCTTGCTCAACCAGGCACGCAGCTTGCCCGTCGGTACCAGCATGATGCCAGTGTTCACTTCAGTGATCGACAGCTCCTCCGGCGAGGCATCCTTCTGTTCGACGATACGCTACACATCGCCTTCGGCACTGCGCACGATACGTCCATAGCCGGTCGGGTTATCAAGATTCACCGTCAGCAGGACCAAGCCTTCGCCAGCTTGCTGCATCTGGTGCAAGGTGTTGTGCTGGATCAACGGTACATCGCCGTACAGTATGAGCGTACGGCTGTCGTCCTGCAGCTGCGGCATGGCCTGTTGCACGGCATGACCGGTGCCGAGTTGAGGCTCCTGCAGCACGAAGCTCGCGGCGTACTGCTGCATTGCTTGCGGCACCATTTCTCCGCCATGGCCGTACACGACACAGATTTGCTGCGGAGTGAGCGTCTGCGCACAATCGAGCACATGCTGTACCAGCGGCTTCCCAGCCAATGCATGCAGGACCTTGGGTTTGTCGGAATACATGCGGGTGCCTTTGCCCGCAGCGAGGATGACGATGTTCAGCTGGCTCATGTCGTGGCTTTTTCAAAGATGGCGAAGTATATCCGCCGGACAACAAAAAAGCAGCCGAAGCTGCTTTCTTGCGGACTGCTGTCGCTTGCTGATCAGTGCGTACGCTTGCGCAGTTGCTGGATCGCACGCAGTTGTGCGATGGCTTCTGCCAGTTCAGCTTGGGCTGCTGCGTAGTCGATGTCGGAACTGCGGTTCTTCATCGCTTCCTCAGCAGCTTGCTTGGCTTCCAGGGCACGTGCTTCATCCAGGTCGGCACCACGGATCGCGGTATCGGCCAAGACCGTTACCACACCGGGTTGCACTTCCAGCATGCCACCGGAGACATACACCAGCTCTTCTGCATCCTGGTCCGGGCGCTTGATGCGCACGGAACCAGGCTTGATGCGGGTCAGCAGCGCGGTGTGACGCGGATAGATACCCAGCTCGCCCATTTCGCCTGGAACCACGACGAACTCGGCAACGCCGGAGAAGATCTGCTCTTCCGCACTCACCACGTCTACATGTACGGTCATTGCCATGATGGCCCCCTTCTTTTATTGCAGCGTCTTGGCCTTCTCGACCGCTTCTTCGATACCGCCGACCATGTAGAAAGCCTGTTCCGGCAGATGGTCATATTCGCCATCGACGATGCCCTTGAAGCCCTTGATGGTGTCCTTCAGCGGCACATACTTGCCCGGGCTGCCGGTGAACACTTCGGCAACGTGGAACGGCTGCGACAGGAAACGCTGGATCTTACGGGCACGGGCCACGGCCAGCTTGTCTTCGGGAGACAGTTCGTCCATACCCAAAATCGCGATGATGTCGCGCAGTTCCTTGTAGCGCTGCAAGGTCTGTTGGACCTTGCGGGCAACGCCGTAGTGCTCTTCACCCACCACCAGCGGATCCAGCTGACGGCTGGTGGAATCCAGCGGGTCCACGGCGGGGTAGATACCCAGCGAAGCGATGTCACGAGACAACACGACGGTGGAATCCAGGTGCAAGAAGGTGGTCGCCGGAGACGGGTCGGTCAAGTCGTCGGCGGGCACATACACGGCCTGGATGGAGGTAATGGAACCCACCTTGGTCGAAGTAATACGCTCTTGCAGGCGGCCCATTTCTTCTGCCAGTGTGGGCTGATAACCCACGGCGGAAGGCATACGGCCCAGCAGCGCGGACACTTCGGTACCGGCCAGGGTGTAACGGTAGATGTTGTCCACGAAGAACAGGATGTCGCGGCCTTCGTCACGGAAGCGCTCAGCCATGGTCAGACCCGTCAGCGCCACGCGCAGACGGTTGCCGGGCGGCTCGTTCATCTGACCGAACACCATCGCAACCTTGTCCAGCACGTTGGAGTCCTTCATTTCGTGGTAGAAGTCGTTACCTTCACGGGTACGCTCGCCCACGCCTGCGAACACGGACAGACCGCTGTGCTGCTTGGCGATGTTGTTGATGAGTTCCATCATGTTCACGGTCTTGCCCACGCCGGCGCCGCCGAACAGACCGACCTTACCGCCCTTGGCGAACGGACAGACCAAGTCAATCACCTTGATGCCGGTTTCCAGCAAATCAACGGAAGGTGACAGTTCGTCGAACTTCGGTGCCTTCTGGTGGATTTCGCGCTTCTCGTCGGTCTTGATCTCGCCCGCGTCGTCGATGGGG
>JAQUAD010000041.1 GCA_028687425.1 Sideroxydans sp. | reverse complement strand
CTGGGGTTGGTTTCGTTGCAGAACACCCAGCGGCGCTTCCAGCATGTTTAATGAACCGCCGTATGCGGAACCGCACGTACGGTGGTGTGAGAGGGCGACGGGGGTAACTCCGTCCCCTACTCGATCCGGTCTGAAACAAAGCCGCAGGGCCGAATCAAGCGGTGATGAATGTTGAAGTTAAACAGGAGGCAGTTTTGAAGAAATCCACCAAAGTAATATCGCTGACGGCAGTTATCGGGCTTGTGGCTGCAGTTTCTGTGCAGGTTTTTGCAGCGGGTGAATCAAAGCAGTCTGGTGCTGCATCGCCGCACGGAACGATGTCTGTCATCAAGGGGGACGGTGCGACGCCGCATCGCCATCCCGAAGCGATCCCTTCTGACACAAATCTGGTCAATAGCGGGAAAGTGCTGGAAGTGCTGGACTCGCCGTCTTACACCTTCATCCAGGTGAGTGGAAAGAAAGAGTCTGTATGGCTGGCGGCTTACAAGATAGATATCGCCAAAGGTGCAACCGTCAGATATTCCAGCGGCATGGCGATGCCGAATTTTTACAGCAAATCGCTGGATCGCACTTTCGACATGATCGTGTTTGTGGACAGTCTGGAACAAGTGAAGAAGTAATCATTGTTTCGAAGTAAAGCAAACGTGCAGCATTCCGGCTGATAACGGAATGCCGCACGTTTTTGCGTGAGCAGGATTATTTTGTTTCTGCGCGATAAACGGTCAGCGTGCTCATGCAATTATTTTTTGGGTGCGCAGGGTCTCTATGATCTCATTGATCACACTCGGATCATCGATGGTCGACGGCACGTTGTATTCCTTGCCATTGACGATGCCGTTCAGCGTCTTGCGCAACGTCTTGCCCGAGCGCGTCTTGGGCAGGCGTTTCAGGATCACGGTGTCCTTGTAGCAGGCGATGGCGCCGATGTTCTCGCGGATGCGGCCGATCAGTTCCTTCTGCAGCACATCTTCCGCGATGGTCGCGCCGGATTTCAGCACCACCAGTCCCATCGGTATCTGCCCCTTCAAATCATCGTCGCGCGCGATCACCGCGCACTCGGCCACGGCCGGATGTCCGGCCACCACTTCCTCGATCTCGCCGGTGGAGAGACGGTGTCCCGCCACGTTGATCACATCGTCCACGCGGCCCATCACGAACACATAACCTTCGTCGTCGATGTAGCCGCCGTCGCCGGTGGTGTAGTAGCCGGGCAGGAAGCCCAGATAACCGTCGCGGAACTTGTTGTCGTCGCCCCAGATGCGGTTCAGGCAGGAGGGTGGCAGCGGCAGTTTGATGGCGATGTAACCCTGTTCGTTGCGCGCCAGTTGCTTGCCGTTCTCGTCCAGAATGCGCACGTCGAAGCCCGGCGTGGGCAGGGTGGAAGAACCCAGCTTCACCGGCTTCGGTTCCACGCCCCACAGGTTGGCGGTGATGCCCCAGCCCGTTTCAGTTTGCCACCAGTGATCCACCACCGTCTTGCCGCTCTTCTCGGTCAGCCATTCCTGCGTCGGCGGATCGAGCCGTTCGCCCGCCGAGAAGATCACCTGCAAACTGGAGAGGTCGTAAGGCTTCATCAGCAAGGCATCCGGGTCTTCCTTCTTCACTGCGCGGAACGCGGTGGGCGCGGTGAAGAACGACTTCACCTTGTACTCGGAGATGATGCGCCACAGCGCGCCCGCGTCCGGCGTCATGATCGGTTTGCCTTCGTACACGATCGTGGTGCAACCATGCAGCAGCGGGCCATACACGATGTAGGAGTGGCCGACCACCCAGCCCACGTCCGAGGCGGCCCAGAACACATCGCCGGGCTCGACGTTGTAGATCGCCTTCATGCTGTAGTTGAGCGCCACGGCATGGCCGCCGTTCTCGCGCACCACGCCTTTCGGTTTGCCGGTCGTGCCGGAGGTGTAAAGGATGTAGAGCGGGTCGCTGCCTTTCACCGGCGTGCAATCCACGGCTTTTGCTTTCGCCAGCAGCGACGACCAGTCGTGGTCGCGCCCGGCGATCATGCTCGCGCTCGCTTGCGGCCGTTGCAGCACCACGCAACTCTGCGGCTTGTGTTTGGACAGATCGAAGGCCTTGTCCACCAGCGGTTTGTACTCGATGACCTTCTTCACCTCGATGCCGCAGGATGCGGTCATGATGACTTTGGGCGTGGCATCGTCGATGCGCACCGCCAGCTCGGGCGGCGCGAAACCGCCGAACACCACCGAGTGGATCGCGCCCAGCCGCGCCACCGCCAGCATGGCGACCACGGCTTCGGGGATCATCGGCATGTAGATGATGACGCGGTCGCCCTTGACCACGCCGAGGTCGGCCAGCATGCCCGCCGTGCGCGCGACCTCGTCGGTCAGCTCGGCGTAAGTGGTCTTCTTTTTGGTGTCGGTGACAGGTGAGTCGTAAATGATCGCGGTCTGATCGCCGCGGCCGTTCTTCACGTGATAATCGAGCGCCATGTAGGCGGTGTTCATCTCGCCGTCGGCGAACCAGTGGCCGATGCCGTCGGCATCCGTCGTCAATATCTGGCGCGGGAACTTGTACCACTCCAGCGCGTTCGCCTGGTCGCGCCAGAAGCCTTCCGGGTCCTTCATCGAACGGTCATACTCGGTCTGGTAACTCATCTCGTCTCCTCCCTTTGTTCGTCATACCGGCGAAGGCCGGTATCCAGTCAATCAAACGATCACTTGCAAAGCAAGACAACAGCTAAACGGCATATTGAATAAACCCGCTGGACACCGGCCTTCGCCGGTGTGACGGCGTAATTCAGTGTTAGCTAAAAACTATCGCCGGGAACACGTACCCAGCCCTCCATCAGCACGCGTGCGCTGCGGCTCATGGTGACTTTCTCGACTTTCCACTCGCCGCCGTTATTGCTGGCGGCGGCACCGACGCGCAAAGTGCCGGACGGATGCCCGAACTTCACCACATCGCGTGCACCACCTCCCGCAGCCAGATTCACCAGTGTGCCGGTGATCGCTGCTGCCGTGCCGATGGCGACCGCTGCCGTGCCCATCATGGCATGGTGCAGCTTGCCCATCGACAGCGCGCGCACCAGCAGATCGATCTCGGAGGCTTTGATCGTTTTGCCGCTGGATGCCACATGGTCAACCGGAGGCGCGACAAACGCGACCTTCGGGGTATGTTGGCGCGTGGCGGCTTCTTCGGGGGTTTTGATCAAGCCCATGCGCAATGCACCCGCCACGCGGATCTTCTCGAAACGCGCCAGTGCGGCCGGGTCGGTGTTGATGGCTTCACGCAATTCGGTGCCGGTATAACCGATATCCGCCGCATTCACGAACACGGTCGGGATACCGGCGCTGATCATGGTGGCCGGGAAAGTGCCGACACCGGGGACATCGAGCTGGTCGACCAGATTGCCGGTGGGGAACAGGCTGCCGCCTTCTTCACTGTCATCGGACGGATCCATGAAATCCAGCACGATCTCCGCTGCCGGGAAGGTCACGCCGTCCAGCTCGAAATCACCCGTCTCTTGTACCTGACCATTGCTGACCGGCACATGGGCGATGATGGTCTTGCTGATATTGGCCTGCCAGATGCGCACGGTGCACACACCCTCTTTAAGACGTGCGGGATCGATATATCCGGCATGGATCGCGAAAGCGCCCGCACCTGTGGAGAGGTTGCCGCAGTTGCCGCTCCAGTCGACGAAGTCCTTGTCGATGGAGACCTGGCCGTAGAGGTAATCCACGTCATGTCCGGGGCGTGAGCTCTTGGCCAGGATCACGCACTTGCTGGTGCTGGAAGTCGCGCCCCCCATGCCGTCGATCTGCGCGGTATAGGGGTCGGGGCTGCCGATCACGCGCTGGAACAATTTGTCGCGCGCCTTGCCCGGCACCTGCGCGGCTTTGGGCAAGTCTTCCAGTCGGAAGAACACACCTTTCGATGTGCCACCGCGCATGTAGGTCGCGGGGATTTTGATTTGCGGGGCTTGGGTCATCAGGACTCCTCTAACAATTCGTCACACCGGCGAAGGCCGGTGTCCAGAAAAAAATAAGTGCAGTGCGACGCACTGACATCACTGCATTTTTATATAAAACCGCTGGATTCCGGCCTTCGCCGGAATGACGGCAATCTGAAGACATCATGCCGCTCCTTCGAGGAAGTCTTGCGCAAAGCGTTGCAGCACACCGCCCGCGTTGTAGACGCGCACTTCAGCAGCGGTATCCAGACGGCAGGTGACGGGGATGCGCACGGTCTCGCCATTCTTGCGGTGCATGATCACGGTCAGGTTGGCGCGCGGTGTGATGTCGCCTTCCACGTCATAGGTCTCGGTACCGTCGATGGCGTAAGTCTTGCGCGTCTCGCCTGCCTTGAATTCCAGCGGCAGCACACCCATGCCGACCAGATTGGTGCGGTGGATGCGCTCGAAACCTTCCGCGACGATGGCTTCCACACCGGCTAGACGCACGCCCTTAGCCGCCCAGTCGCGCGAGGAACCCTGACCGTAATCGGCACCCGCCACGATGATCAGGTTCTGCTTGCGCTCCATGTAAGTCTCGATGGCTTCCCACATGCGCATCACCTTGCCGTCCGGCTCGACGCGGGCGAGGGAGCCTTTTTTCACTTCGCCGTTGACCACAGCCATCTCGTTGACCAGTTGCGGGTTGGCGAAAGTGGCGCGTTGCGCGGTGAGGTGGTCGCCGCGGTGCGTCGCATAGGAGTTGAAGTCCTCTTCCGGCAGGCCCATCTTCGCCAGGTATTCGCCGGCAGCCGAGTCGGGCAGGATCGCGTTCGAAGGCGACAGGTGGTCGGTGGTGATGTTGTCCGGCAACACGGCCAGCGGACGCATCCCTTTCAGCGTGCGCTCGCCGGCCAGTGCGCCTTCCCAGTAGGGCGGACGGCGGATGTAGGTGGACTGCGGACGCCAGTCGTACAGCGGGCTCTTTGCCGCTTCGATCACGCCCAGATCGAACATCGGGTTGTAGATCTGCTTGAACTGCTCCGGTTTCACGCTGGCAGCAACGATGGCGTCGATCTCCTCGTCGGCAGGCCAGATGTCTTTCAGCGTGACCGGCTTGCCGGATTTATCCGTGCCCAGTGCATCCTGCTCAATGTCGAAGCGCACCGTGCCCGCGATGGCGTAGGCGACCACCAGCGGCGGCGAAGCGAGGAAGGCCTGCTTCGCATACGGGTGGATACGGCCATCGAAGTTGCGGTTGCCGGAGAGCACGGCGGTGGCGTACAGGTCGCGGTCTATGATCTCCTGCTGGATCTTCGGGTCGAGCGCGCCGGACATGCCGTTGCAGGTGGTGCAGGCGAAGCCGACGATGCCGAAGCCCAGCTTCTCCAGCTCGGACAACAAGCCCGCTTCCTTGAGGTACAGCTCGGCGACCTTGGAGCCGGGCGCGAACGAAGTCTTGACCCAGGGCTTGCGTACCAGACCCAACGCGTTGGCTTTCTTCGCCAGCAACGCGGCGGCCACCACGTTGCGCGGGTTGGAAGTGTTGGTGCAGGAGGTGATGGCCGCGATGATGACCGCGCCATCCGGCATCAGACCCTTCGCTTCCTCGACCTTTCCCGAAGCCAGCTTCGCTTCATCGGCGATGCCGCGCTCGTGCAGCGCAGAGGTCGGCAGACGACGGTGCGGATTGGAGGGGCCTGCCATGTTGCGCACCACGCTGGACAGATCGAATTCCAGCACGCGCTCGTATTCGGCGGCGGTCATTTGTGATGCCCACAGGCCGGTGGTCTTCGCGTAGTTCTCCACCAGCGCGACCTGCTCGGGCTCACGGCCAGTCAGCTTCAGGTAGTCGATGGTCTGGCTGTCGATGTAGAACATCGCCGCCGTCGCGCCATACTCCGGGCACATGTTGGAGATGGTGGCGCGGTCGCCGATGGAGAGGCTGTCCGCACCGGGGCCGAAGAATTCGACATACGCGCCGACCACTTTTGCATTGCGCAGGAACTCGGTCAGCGCGAGCACGATGTCGGTGGCGGTGATGCCGGGCTGACGCTTGCCGACCAGCTTCACGCCGACGATGTCCGGCAGGCGCATCATGGAAGGCAGGCCCAGCATTACGGTCTCGGCTTCCAGTCCGCCGACGCCGATGGCGACCACGCCCAACGCATCGACATGCGGCGTGTGCGAGTCGGTACCCACGCAGGTATCGGGGAAGGCTACACCGTCACGCGCCTGGATCACCGGCGACATCTTCTCCAGATTGATCTGGTGCATGATGCCGTTACCGGCGGGGATCACGTCCACGTTCTTGAACGCGGTCTTGGTCCACTCGATGAAATGGAAGCGGTCCTCGTTGCGGCGGTCTTCGATCTCGCGGTTCTTGCGGAAGGCATCCTTGTCGAAACCGGCAGCTTCCACCGCCAGCGAGTGATCGACGATCAGTTGCGTCGGCACGACGGGGTTGACCAGGGCAGGGTCGCCGCCCTGATCGGCGATGGCATCGCGCAGACCGGCGAGGTCGACCAGCGCGGTCTGGCCGAGGATGTCGTGGCACACCACACGGGCGGGATACCAGGGGAAATCCAGATCGCTCTTGCGCTCGATCAGTTGCTTTAGCGCGTCGGTCAGTTCATTCGGTTCGCAGCGGCGCACGAGTTGTTCTGCCAGCACTTTGGACGTGTAGGGGAGCTTGGCATACGCGCCGGGCTGGATGGCTTCGACTGCCGCTTGCGTGTCGAAGTAGTCCAGCGTGGTTCCGGCTAAGGGCTTACGGTATTGGGTGTTCATGATGTCCTTACAAAAAATCCTCTTCACTACCAACGTCCCGTTCGTCCCGAGTAGGCGTAGCCGTATCGAGGGAAGTTGGCGATCTTGGAGCGCTGCCTAACTGACAAATCAGCGTGCTTCGCCCATCCTTCGATACACCGCGCTATGCGCGGCACTCAGGACGAACGGGGTGGTGTTGACTGGTACTGCCGCGTGTAGCGCGCTTGCTCCCACCTCTTGCCCTTCGGTTAGTCCGGTTCATGCATCAACGCTTCTCAATCGGCACCCAAGCCAGATTCTCCGGCCCGACATAGTTCGCGCTCGGGCGGATGATCTTGCCGTCGGCGCGCTGTTCCATCACATGCGCGCCCCAGCCGGTGACGCGGGCGATGACGAACAGCGGGGTGAACATCTCGGTGGGAACGCCCATCTGGTTGTAGGACACGGCGGAGAACCAGTCGAGGTTGGGGAACATCTTCTTCAGGTCCCACATCACGCTCTCCAGTCGGTCGGCGATGTCGTACATCAGCATGTTGCCGTTCTCTTCCGAAAGTTTTTTCGCCACGCGCTTGATGACCACGTTGCGCGGATCGGAGATGGTGTAGACCGGATGGCCGAAGCCGATCACGATCTCCTTGCGGCCGACGCGTTCGCGGATGTCCGCTTCCGCTTCGTCTGCGCTCTTGTAGCGGCTCTGGATGCGGAAGGCTTCCTCGTTCGCGCCGCCATGTTTCGGTCCGCGCAATGCGCCGATGGCACCGGTGATGCAGGAGTAGACATCGGAATTGGTGCCCGCGATCACGCGCGCGGTGAAGGTGGATGCGTTGAACTCATGCTCCGCATACAGGATGAGCGAGGTGTGCATCGCGCGCACCCAGGATGCCGGTGCCGGTTTGCCATGCAGCAGATGCAGGAAGTGGCCGCCGATGGATTCGTCCTCGGTCTCGACCTCGATGCGTTTGCCGTTGTGGCTGTAGTGATACCAGTACACCAGCATGGAACCGAAACTGGCCATCAGTCGGTCGAGGATTTGTTTGGTCTGGGCCGGGTCGTGCGATTCGGCTTCCTGTTCCAGCGTGCCCAACACCGAGCACCCAGTGCGCATCACATCCATCGGATGCGCACTGGGGGGGAGTGCTTCGAGTGCCTGTTTGACGGCTTGAGGCAGGCCGCGCAGGGTGCGCAGTCTGGCCTTGTAAGCCGCGAGTTCTTTAGCGCTTGGCAAGGTGCCGTGGATCAACAGGTGGGCGATCTCTTCGAACTCGGCTTGCTCGGCGAAATCGAGGATGTCGTAACCGCGATAGTGCAGGTCGTTGCCGGTGCGGCCCACGGTGCACACCGCGGTGTTGCCCGCGACGGTGCCGGACAGTGCGACGGATTTCTTGGGTTTGGGCAATGTCGTTTCTTCACTCATTACGTACTCCCTTGTAGTGTGTTTATTCGGCGCCTTTTTCGGCGAACAGTCGGTCGAGTTGTTGCTCGTAAGCGTGGTAGCCGAGGTAGTCGTACAGCTCCATGCGCGTCTGCATCGTATCCACCACTTTCTGCTGCGTGCCATCGGCGAGGATGTGCTGATAGACATTCAACGCCGCCTTGCTCATCGCGCGATAGGCCGAGAGCGGGTACAGCACCAGTTGCACGCCTACGCCTGCGAGTTGCTCGGTAGTGAACAACGGCGTCTCGCCGAACTCGGTGATGTTGGCCAGCACGGGAACGTTCACCGCCTTGGTGAATTCGGCGTATTGCTCCAGTGTGTTCATCGCTTCGGGGAAGATCATGTCGGCACCGGCTTCTACGCAGGCTTGCGCGCGTTCGATGGCGGAAGACATGCCTTCAACAGCCAGCGCATCGGTGCGCGCCATGATGACGAAGCTGCTGTCCACACGCGCATCGACGGCGGCCTTCACGCGATCCACCATCTCGTCTTGACTGACGATGGCTTTGTTCGGGCGGTGACCGCAACGCTTCTGCATCACCTGGTCTTCGATGTGGAAGCCGGCGGCACCGGCCTGCGCGACTTCGCGCGTGGCGCGGGCGATGTTGAAGGCGCCGCCCCAGCCGGTGTCGATGTCGACCAGCAAGGGCAAGTCGCTGGCGGCGGTGATGCGGCGTGCGTCTTCGCACACGTCATGCAAGGTGGTGATGCCGAGGTCGGGGATACCCATCGAGGAAGCGGCCACGCCGCCACCGGACAGATACAGTGCCTTGTGGCCGGTCTTTTGCGCGAGGATGCCGCAATAGGCGGTGACGGCACCGACTACTTGCAGCGGATGATGATCTGCGACGGCCTGACGCAGTTTGTTGCCGGGTGTGTTTTTCATGCTGCCTGCTCCTTGAATGGTGGTTTTGTTTTAGGGTGCGGCATGTCGCAGGCGGGCCGCATTCGCGGACGTTCAGATCCCCGCAGGCGGGGCCCCTCCTCACTGCTCATGCCGCCTCCCTTTCTTCCTGATCGATCATTTCGCTAATGCTGCGCCAGGCGCCTTGTATGTGGCGACGCATCAGCAGTTCGGCCAGTTCGCCGTCGCGGTTGGCGAGCGCTTCCACGATCTGCCGATGCTGGCTGAGTGCTGGCTTTGTGCGTTGTGCGTTGCGGCTGGTGCGGTAGCGGCACATGCGCAGCAGCTGGTATTGCTCGCTGCCGAGCAGGTCCATCAGCATCTGGTTGCGGCTGCCGCGCGCGATCTGGTAGTGGAAATCGAGATCACCTTCGCTCTGTGCGTAGAGCTTGCCGCCCTGCTGGGCGATCTGGGCTTCATGTTTGTCGAGCAGCGCGGCCAGCTGCGCGATCTCGTCATCGCTCATTTGCGATGCGGCGATGCGGCAGGCCATGCCTTCCAGCGCTTCACGCACGGCATACAGATCGGACAGCGTCTTGCGATCCAGTACCACTACGCGCACACCGACATTGGGGATGCGTTTCACCAGGCGCAGACCTTCCAGTTGGCGCAATGCTTCGCGTAACGGACCGCGTCCCATGCCGAAGCGTTCGGCCAGTTCGGCCTCGTTCAGTTTCTGTCCTTGTGCGAGTTCGCCGGTCACGATGCTCTGCGCCAGTTTGTGGGTGGCGAGGTCGGCAAGGGTGGCTTGCTGGGGTGGGCGGATCAACACTGGAAAACTCCGATTGTCGACAAAGTTGTCAAATGCTAGCACCTGTCAGAAGGATTTGCGCAATAAATTTACAGTTATGTCGACAAACATGCTGCGGCCGAGCATGAAGATGCTCGGTTAACTGTCCGGTTTCATGCGGGAATCAGGCGGGGATGTTGTCCAGGTCCAGCTGGCTGATAGGGGTGGGGCGGCCGAACAGGTAGCCCTGGAAATGTCGGCAACCTTTGTTTCTCAACAGTTGAAGCTGGGGTTCTGTCTCTACGCCCTCGGCGATGACGTCCATGCCAAGTTCCAGCGCCATGGCGATGATGGTGCGCACGATGGCGCGGTCGCTGTTTTCGTCGACAATGTCGTTGACGAAGGAGCGGTCGATCTTGAGCTGGTCCAGCGGCAAGCGCTTCAGGTACTGCAGCGATGAGTAACCGGTACCGAAGTCGTCCAGCGAGAACTGCACGCCGATCTTGCGCAGTGCGAGCATGGTGTTCACGACTTCCGAAGTGTTGTCCAGCAACATGCTTTCAGTCAGCTCCAGCTTGAGGCAGGTCGGGTCGATCTGATGTTTGCGCACGATATCGGCGAGCTGGCCGGCAAAGTCCGGCTGGCGGAACTGCTTGGCGCTGACGTTCACGGAAAGTACGAGGTGCCGGGTTGCCGCGGAGTCCTGCCAGGATTTGAGTTGTGCGCATGCAGTTTCCAGTACCCATAGCCCCAGCGGCAGGATGAGCCCGCTTTCTTCCGCCAGCGGGATGAAGTGGATCGGGGTGATCAAGCCTTGTTTCGGATGGTGCCAGCGGATCAGTGCCTCCGCGCCTCTCGGGATATGTTGTTCGTCCACCTGCAGCTGATAGTAGAGCTCGAACTGGCCCAGCTCCAATCCGGTGTGCATCTCGTTCTCGAGCTTTGCGCGGGCCGAGATGATCTCCTGCATCTCGGGGTCGAAGAAGCGCATGGTGTTCTTGCCGGCTTTCTTGGCCTGATACATGGCGATGTCGGCGTGTTTGAACAGTTCTTCGGTGCCGTTCTGATGGTCGTGGAACAGTGTCGCGCCGATGCTGGGCGAGTTGTGGTATTCGATCCCGTCCAGCAGATAGGGCTGGTTGAGGGCGGCCAGTATCTTCTCGCCCACGCCTTCGGTCTGTTCGGCGGCTTCGATCCGGTCCGGACTGAGGTCTTCCAGCATCACCACGAATTCGTCACCGCCCAGACGCGCCACGGTGTCGCCGTTGCGCACGCAGCGGGTCAAGCGTTCGGCGACATGTTGCAGCAGCAGATCGCCGACGTCGTGACCCAGGGTGTCGTTCAGGTTCTTGAAGTTGTCCAGATCAATGAACAACAGCGCATTGCCGCGTTTGTTGCGCTGGCTGGCAACCCACGTCTGCTGTACGCGATCCAGCAACAGGCGGCGGTTGGGGAGGTGCGTCAACGGGTCGTAGAAGGCGAGACTGCGCACTTCTTCTTCCGCGTTCTTGCGGCGCGTGATGTCGGAGAACGAGCCCACGAAGTTGATGACCTTGCCGTCGCGGTCCCGCACCGTGGCAATGGACAGGAACTCGGGATAAATCTCGCCATTCTTGCGACGGTTCCATATCTCGCCTTCCCAGTATTCATGCGCGTTGATCTGCTGCCACATGTCTGCATAGAAGTCGCCGTTCTGGCGTCCGGAACCGAGCAGCTTCGGGTCCTGCCCCAATACTTCGTGCGGCTCGTAGCCGGTGATGCGGGTGAATGCCTTGTTCACTCGCAGGATGCGGTTGTCGGCGTCGGTGATGATCATGCCTTCCTGCGATTCGAAGGCGGTGGCGGCGATGCGCAGGTCGTTCGCGGCAGCCTCGCGCTCCGCGATCAGACGGATCTTGTCCATCGCGACATTGACCAACTGGCTGACGGAATCGAGGAAGGACAGTTCTTCCGTGCTCCACGTTTTCTGATCGTGGATGTGATTTAGTGTCAGCAGGAAGTAGCCGTCTTCGCGGAATGCGAAGGGATACCAGAGCAGGCTGCGTATCTTCATCTGTCCGTGCAGGAGGTCTCCCGAGCCGTCCTGCTGCATGGCGGCGGCGACATCGTTCTGCTGGCTGACCAGCCAGCGCCGGGTACGGCGAATATCGCTCGCGGGTGCCATGAACAGTTCCAGCGGATAAGTGGCTTTGGTGGCCGGGATCCCGGGGTGGGCAGGATTGAGCCATTCCACCATGCCGATCGCCTGACGCTTGTAGAACGAAACATCGTAGATGAGCGTGCGGTCGCAGCCCAATGTCTCACCGATCAGGTGATTGATCCCTTCCAGCAGGCTGGCAGGATCGTTCTTGGCGACCACGACGCGCGCGATCTCGTTCAAAGCGCGCGCATAAGCCAGTTGCTGCTGCAGGCCGGCTTCCGCCTGCACGCGCTCGCTGATGTCCTCGATCAGCACCACGCGTGCGGGCTGGCCCGCATAGTCCATGGGCATGGTGCTGAGCCAGACATCGATCAGCTGCCCGTTCTTCCGGCGATGGCGGGTGCGGGCTGTCGTTTTGCGTCCGGGGCTGGCGGACATGACGCGCTCAAGTTCAGGGATGTCATCAGCAGGGCGGATGTCCCGGATCGTCATGTTGCAGAACTCTTCATGGCTATAGCCGTAGTGCTCGATTGCGCGCTCGTTCACTTCCAGGAAACGCAACGAGTCTTCGGCGAAGACCCACATCGGCAGCGGATTGTTGTCGAACAGGAAGTGGTAGCGCCGCTCGCTGTCCCGCAATCTGCGCTGGTCCCGCACATGCTCGCGCCATGACTGAAGACGGTTCCTGACCATCAGTAGTACCAGCAATCCAAGCAGGGAAACCAGTGCGAAGATCTGCAAACGGTCGGACTCCCTGGCTGCGAGCGAAGGCAGGCGCTGCAGGGTGTGCAGCTCCATGCCATCAGCAGACAGCGAACGGCGCAGCCATTGCACGGGCGCGGTTTCGCCCGGCAGGCTGTACAGCCGGGTACCGGAGATGGTGTCGGCGGGGGTGAGCGGCAATGGTGTGAATTCGCTGCGTTTATAGCGGGCAAGTCGCTCTTGTTCGGTCAGCGCCATTACCTTGGCGTTCGGCACGCGATGCAATTCCAGCGCACGGTCTGCGGCCAGGATGACGACGCCGAACTTGTCGGTAAGCAGTGTGGAGGCAGTCCCTACCCAATCGTTCCGTGTGGACAGGTTGAGCTTGACGACCGCGACGCCGCGGACCCTGCTGCCGATGCTGATCGGCGAGCTGAAATACAGGCCGGGGATGCTGGTCGTTTTTCCCACGGCATATTGCAGGCCCTGTCCGCCCTGCATGGCAGCGCGCGCATATTCGCGCCGGGCGTAGTTCGAGCCCACGAAGCTGTCAGTCCGCTCATGGTTGCTGGAAGCGATGCAAATCCCGTTCTCATCCAGGATGAATGTCTCGGAGACGTCCATGGCGAGACTGGCGAGCTTCAGGTGCTCGTTCGCGGCATCCAGCAAGGGACGGCGCCCGGGACGCAGGATCGCCGCCTGGATCTCGGGTTCGCCAGCGATCAGGCCGGGCAGGGACTGCAGGTGAGAGAGGTCGCGGGCGATATCGTCCGCAAGACGCTGCGCTTCCTTGTTCGCTTCGGCTGTGCGATGTCCGATCAGGGAGGACGAGCGCGATTCGAACGCCCAGTCAGTGGCGAACCAGCAGAATGCCAGCCATAAGAGGGCGAATAGGGCAGGTGCGAACCTGCCGCGAACAGCGGCCTTGAACATCGATTTCTAACTCTCGCTCCTGTAACTACGATTCCGGCTGGGCGCCGGCTTTGATTTTCTGTGATTCTACCCAGATACCGCGAAGGTAAAAGGGGTTTGGATAAAAAAACGTGGAATCCTGGTTTATACGCGCCGGTAGGTGACGAAGTGGTAATCCAGCTGCTGGGGGGCGTCCTGTGTGCGGACATCGCGCGCGACTTCCTGCCAGTGTTGCCTGTCGAATGCCGGGAAATGTGCATCGCCGTCGACGTCCTGCTGTATCTCGGTGATATACATCGTGTCCACCAGCGGCAACGCCTGGCTATACAACTCGGCACCGCCGACGATGAACGTCTCCGCATCGTCCGCACATAGCTTGAGCGCATCCTGCAAGGAATGCGCGATCAGGCAACCTCCCACTTGCAAACCGGTATTGCGCGTCACGATCACCGTGGTGCGGCCGGGCAGCGGCTTGCCGATGGAATCGAAGGTCTTGCGCCCCATGATCATGTGATGGCCCATGGTCAGCGCCTTGAAATGCCGGAGGTCCTCCGGGCAGCGCCAGGGCAGGGTGTTATCCACGCCGATGGTGCGGTTCTGCGCCATCGCGACGATGAGGGACAGCTTGCTCATACGGCAACGGGAGCTTTGATCGCGGGATGCGGGTCGTAGCCTTCCAACGTGAAATCCTCGAACTTGAAGCCGAAGATGTCCTTCACATCGGGATTGATCTTCATGGTCGGCAGCGCGCGCGGTTCGCGCGACAGTTGCAGCGCAGTCTGCTCCATGTGATTGGAATACAGGTGCGCATCGCCGAAGGTGTGCACGAAGTCGCCGTACTTCAGGCCGCACACCTGCGCCATCATCATGGTGAGCAACGCATAGGAAGCGATGTTGAACGGCACGCCGAGGAAGATGTCCGCGCTGCGCTGATAGAGCTGGCAGGACAGTTTGCCGTCCGCGACGTAGAACTGGAAGAAGGCATGGCAGGGCGCCAGCGCCATCTTGTCCAGCTCGCCCACGTTCCAGGCCGAAACGATGATGCGGCGCGAATCCGGGTTGTTCTTCAATTGATCGACCGCGACCTTGATCTGGTCGATCACGCGCCCGTCGATGGTTTCCCAGGTGCGCCATTGCTTGCCGTACACCGGACCGAGGTTACCGTCCTTGTCTGCCCACTCATCCCAGATGCTGACGCCGTTGTCCTTCAGGTACTTGATGTTGGTGCTGCCCTGCAAGAACCACAGTAGCTCATGGATGATGGATTTCAGGTGGCACTTCTTGGTGGTGACCAGCGGGAATCCTTTGGAGAGGTCGAAGCGCATCTGGTAGCCGAACACGCTGGTGGTGCCGGTGCCGGTGCGGTCGGATTTGGTGCTGCCGTTATCAAGCACGTGTTGCATCAAGTCGAGGTATTGGCGCATGGGGTAGCCCGTATAATCGCGGCGTTGATTGACTGAATTCGAGGCCGCAATGCTAGCACAACTGACCCTGTCCAAAACCCTGCCCGCCACCACGCATTTGCTGGTGCTGCTACCCAAAAACAAGACATTGCCCAAGGATGCGGCGCATGGAGCGTTGCTCGCTAGCGTACTCAAGCGCCGTGACATGAAGGCGGAGGAACTGGCGAAATCGCCGGTGGCAGCGAACGCGGCGGACGGCACGCTGGTGGTCTGGGCGATGCTGGACGAGAGCAAGGATACGTTCGCGCAGCAGGTGCTGGTGCGCAAGGCCGTGCAACTGTTGTTGGACGAGCAGCCGAAACAGATTGCTGTCGCGGTGTCCGGTGCGACGGCACAACGTGCCGCAGAGTTGGCGGTGTACGGTGCATGGGTGAACAGTGCCTTGTTGCCGGTGCGCAAGAAGAAGGATGAGCGCAAGCCCTTGCAGAAGATCGTGCTGGTCGGCGAAGTGGACAAGAAGGCGTTCGATGCGCTGCGTGCGCAGGCCGAGGGCAACCTGCTGAGCCGTGAACTGACCGTGACCGCGCCCAACGAATTGACACCGGGGCTGTACCGCCAGCGCATCAGGAAGTTGGCGCAGGGCTATGGCTGGAAACACGAAGAGTTCGACATGAAGAAGCTGCGCAAGCTGGGCGCGGGCGCTTTCGTGGCGGTGGCGCAGGGCAGCGAACCGGAAGATGCGGCCATCGTGCATCTGACCTATAAACATCCGAAGGCGAAGCGCACCGTCGCGCTGGTGGGCAAGGGCATCTGTTTCGACACCGGCGGACACAACCTTAAACCGTCGCGCTACATGCACAACATGCACGAGGACATGAACGGTTCTGCGGTGTCGCTCGGCATCCTGCTTGCGGCAAGCGAGCAGAAACTGCCGGTGAACATCGATTGCTGGCTGGCCATCGCGCAGAACCACATCAGCCCAAAGGCCTACAAGCAGAACGACATCGTCAAGGCATTGAACGGCACGCATATCGAGATCATCCACACCGATGCCGAGGGCCGCATGGTGCTGGCCGATACCTTGACGCTGGCCTCGCGTGCCAAGCCTGACCTGATGATCGACTTCGCCACGCTTACCGGCAGCATGGCTGCTGCGCTGGGTGCGCGTTATTCTGGTGTGTTCGCCAGCAGCGACGAATTGGCGAGCCGTGCGGTGGCGACCGGCAGGCAGACCGGCGAGCGCGTGTGCGTGTTCCCGCAGGATGAGGATTACGAAGCCGAGCTGGATTCGAAAGTGGCCGACATCAAACAATGCACATTGACCGGCGACGCCGACCATATCCTTGCCACGCGTTTCCTCAAGCGCTTCGTCGAGCATGACACGCCATGGCTGCATGTGGACCTGTCGTCCAGCCGTTGCGAAGGCGGGTTGGGCATCGTTGCGGGTGAAGTGAACGGTTTCGGTGTGGCTTGGGGGATGGCGATGCTGAAAGGGACTGTCTGATGCGCTGGCTGCTGCTCGGTCTGGCGCTATTGCTGGCCGGTTGCGGCGAAACGGAGAAATTTCCCGCGCTGACGCCGGGTAGCGTGGTGCTGGCACTGGGCGACAGCCTTACGGCGGGCGCTGGTGTGGCGAGCGAACAGGTATGGCCCGCCTTGCTGGCGCAACGCACCGGCTGGCAGGTGATCAACGGCGGCGTGAATGGCAATACCAGTGCCGAAGGCCTGCAACGCTTGCCAGACTTGCTCGATGAATACCATCCGGCACTGGTGCTGCTGACGCTGGGGGGCAACGACATGCTGCGCCATCTGCCGCTGGACGAGACGGAAGCGAACCTGACGCGGGCGATCGTGAAATGCAAGCTGGAGGGGGCAAGCGTGGTGTTGCTGGCGACGCCGCAACCCAGTCTGGCCGGGGCAGTGCTGCGCAATCTGTCCGCGCCCGATTTCTATCGCCGGGTCGCGGCGGCGCAGCAGGTGCCGCTGATCGAGGATGCCATCGCCGATGTACTGTCCGATCCGCAGCTGAAGGGGGATCAGGTGCATCCGAATGCGGCGGGGCATGCGGTGCTGTCGGGGAAGATACTGGAGGCTTTGCGCGAGTTCGGCTACGCGAATTGATCGGCACTATCAGGCCATTGCGGAAGCGGTTGGGCGCCTGCTAGTATGGCTGCGCGGCAATGCCGGTTTTACCTGTATCAAATAGTTGGCGCTTTCATTCAACCTGTTCAGGAGGATCCAAGATGACGATGCAAAATTCCCGTTTCATGCGCTGGACCAGTCGTGTGATGATCGTACTCATGACCAGCATGGCGATGCCGCTGACCGCTTCGGCCAGCATGGTTGAAACCGATGTCATCGTTGATCATGCGCTGGCAGAACAGGGGCGCGCAAAGATCATGGCCGTGCTGGATCGCGACGATGTGCGTGCGCAACTGGAGATGCGCGGCGTCACGACCGCGCAGGCTCAGGCACGCGTCGATGCGCTGACCGACGACGAGGCGATGCAGATATCCGGCAGGCTGGATCAGTTGCCGGCAGGTGGCGATGTCCTGGGCACAGCGGTGTTCATCTTCCTCGTGCTGCTGGTGACGGATATTCTTGGCTATACCAAGGTCTTCCCCTTCACGCGTTCCGTACGCTGATCTGAATTGACCAGAACCTGTGCCAGCCTGATGGCTGGCATGCTCCTTCTCCTGTTAGGGGGGTGCAAGACGCTCCCGCCTTCGGCTGCGTTGTCGGAAGATGAGACCGCGGCATTGCCGCGCCAGGTCGAACTGCGCGATGTGCCGTTCTTCGCGCAGGAAGATTTCCAGTGCGGGCCGGCTGCGCTGGCGATGGTCATGAAATATTCGGGTGTTGCCGTCGATCCGGACATGCTCAAGCCCGAGGTCTATCTACCCGGGCGTGAAGGTACCTTGCAGATCGAGATGTTCGGTGCAGTACGCCGTCACGGTTTGGTGGCCTATCAGATGTCTCCCGTGCTGGGCGAAGTGCTGGAGGAAGTTGCCCGCGGCACACCGGTGGTGGTGTTGCAGAATCTGGCGCTGGATTGGTACCCGATCTGGCATTACGCGGTCGTCGTAGGTTATGACCTGGACAACAAGGAAGTCATCCTGCGTTCCGGTCGCGAGAACCGCCAGCGGATTTCGCTGGTCGCTTTTGAAAACACCTGGGCACGCAGCGCGCATTGGGCGATGGTTGCCGTGCCGCCGGGAAAAGTGCCTTTTACCGCCAAGGAAGCAAACTACATCGCTGCCGTGAATGCATTCGGCAGGATTGGGCAATTGCCCGCCTCGCGCACGGCCTACCTGGCAGCCAAGAAGCGCTGGCCGGACAGCCTGGGAGTGCGCATCGCGCTGGGTAATGTCGCTTACATGATGAAACGGATGGACGAGGCCGAGGCAGAGTTCAGGGAGGCTGTGATTGCCTATCCCGATTCGGTCGCTGCGTTAAACAACCTGGCTCAGACATTGTCCGACATGGGACGGGATGAGGAGGCGATGGAGTATGTCAAACGCGCCGCGAAACTGGGCGGACCGCTGAAGGACATCGTTTCGTCGACGCGCGCCTCGATCGAACGCAAACTGATGCACTGATTCAGGCTGTCAGCGCGATCAGCAGGTAGCGCGCAAACTTTCCCAGCAGCATGAACAGGGCGGCATGCCAGGGATTCAGACGTAACCAGCCGGCAGCAAGACACAGCGCATCACCGATCAAAGGCGCCCAGGCGAACAGCAATGCCGGCGTGCCGTGCTCCCTTACTTTCTCCACATGCTTGAGTTGCTGCGTCTGCGGCAGCAGCCAGCCCATGCCGAACGAGATCATGCCGCCCAGCGTGTTGCCCAGGCTACCGACCAGCAATGCAGGCCAGAACAATTCAGGATGCAGCTTCAGAACACCGAACAGCACCGCCTCGGAGCCGCCGGGCAGCAGTGTGGCGGCCAGCAGGCTGGAGATGAACAGTCCCCACAGGCTGAGGTCGGCAGTGAAATAGGGAAGGAAGGCATCCATAGCGCTTGTTCAGTGTGATGGGTCAGTACATGCGGTGGCGGAACAGCCATCCGGCGATAGCAAGGGCCACTATACCGATCAGTGCCATCGGCCAGAACTGCGGGATCTGCAAAGCGAACGGCGTGCCTTCCAGGAACACACCGCGCAGCACCACAAGGAAGTAGCGCACCGGGTCGAGCAGCGTGAGGTATTGCACCACTTCAGGCATGTTGCGGATCGGGGTGGCGAAGCCGGACAGGATGATGGCCGGCACCAGGAACATGAATGCACCGAGCAGGCCCTGCTGTTGCGTGGCAGCGAAAGACGAGATCATCAAACCCACGCCGACGCCCGACAACAGGAACAGCAGCAGGCCGGTATAGAGCGTGAGCAGGCTGCCGAGCAACGGTACCTTGAACCAGAACACCGCGGCCAGCACGATCACGCTGGCCTCGCCGATGCCGATGATGAAGCCGGGCAGGGTCTTGCCGATCAATAGCTCAATCGGGCGCATGGGCGTTACCAGCAGCTGGTCGAACGTGCCCTGCTCACGTTCGCGCGCGACCGACATCGCGGTGACCAGCATGGTCACCAGCAGTGTGATGATGCCGACGATGCCGGGCAGGAAGAACCAGCGGCTTTCCAGGTTGGGATTGAACCAGGCGCGCGTCTCGATATGCGCGGGCGGCTGGCTGCCTCCGTGCGCAGCCAGCCATTTGCGGTTATAGCGATCAACGATGTCGCGCACATCGTTGATCGCCAGCATCGCAGTGTTGGAGTTGCGCCCGTCGACGATGACCTGCAGCGTGCCGCTGCGACCGGCTTGCAGGTTCGCGCTGAAATTCTGGCTGATGTGTACCACCATCAGCGCATGCCTGCCATCGATCAGCGGTGCGATCTCGTTCTCATGCGTGAGTTGTGCCACGCGGCTGAACGTGGCTGCACCATCGAATGCGGCCAGCAGTTCGCGCGAGGCCGCACCGCGATCCTCGTTGTATACCGCGAACGGCACGTTCTTCAGGTCGAAGGTCGCGGCATAGCCGAACACCATCATCTGGATCAGCGGCGGCGCGATCAGCACGATGCGGCTGCGCTTGTCCTTGAGCAGCGCGAGGAATTCCTTGAGCACAAGGGCGAGGATTCTGGAAAACATGTTTACTCCAGCCGCTTGCGCGATTTGCGCCAGGTCACGCCCAGGAACAGCGTGGCCATGGCGAGCAGCGCCAATGCGTTGGGCACGATCACGCTCCAGTCGTTGCCGGCAAGGAAAACGGTCTGCAGGATGGCGATGTAATAACGCGCGGCGACGATATGGGTGATGAACTGCACCACCGGCGGCATGCTGCCGATGTCGAAGATGAAGCCGGACAGCAGGAATGCCGGCAGGAAGGTGGCGATCAATGCGACCTGCCCGGCGACGAACTGGCTGCGCGCGACGGTGGAGATCAGCAGACCCATGCCCAGTGCCGCGATCAGGAACAGCGCCGAGGTGGCGATCAGCACCCACAGCGAGCCGCGCAACGGCACCTCGAACATCCACAGCGCCATGCTGACCGCCAGCGCCAAACCGCCCATGCCCAATACGAAGTAAGGCAGCAACTTGCCGATGATCACTTCGCTCATCGACAGCGGGGTGACCATCAATGCCTCCATCGTGCCGCGTTCCCATTCGCGCGACATCACCATCGCGGTGAGCAGCGCGCCGATCAAGGTCATGATCAGCGCGACCAGCCCCGGCACCAGGAAGTTGCGGCTGCGCAGTTCGCTGTTGAACCACACGCGTTGTTCCAGCTGTACCGGCGCTTCGAATTTCTGCCCGCGCTGTTGCGCATAATGTTCCAGCCACTTGCCCCATGCGCCTTGCACGTAGCCGGAGACGATGCGCGCGGTATTCGCATCCACGCCGTTGACGATCAACTGTATCGTTGCACCATCGCTTTGCCGCAGCGTGCGCCCGAAATCCTGGCGCAGCACCACGATGGCATTGACGTCACCGGCCAGCATGGCTTGCCCCGCCTCGCGTGTGGTGGCGTAATACTTCGGCACGAGATATTTGGAATGCTCGAACTCGGCTGTGAATTCGGAAGTATCCGCAGTCGCCTTTTCCACCACCAGCGCTACCGGCACATGTTCGGAATCGAGCGACACCCCGTAGCCGAACAGCAACAGCAGGATGATAGGCATCAGGAATGCAATCGCGATGCTGCTGGGGTCGCGCACGATCTGCAGGAACTCCTTGCGGATCAGGCCGCGCAGCCGTATGCCGGCGGAACCGGTGTGCATATGCTGGCTCATGCGGCTGCTCCCTGTGCTTCGTGCGCCATGATCAGGCCGACGAATGCATCTTCCATGGTCGGTTCTGGATGGGTTGCGTTGCGCGCCTGGGCTTTGATGGCGCTCGGGGTGCCCATGGTCAGAATCTCGCCTGCCGCCATGATGGCGAGACGGTCGCAATATTCCGCCTCCTCCATGAAATGCGTGGTGACCATCACGGTTACGCCCTGGCTGGCCAGCGTGTTGATGCGCGACCAGAATTCGCGCCGCGCGAGCGGGTCCACGCCGGAGGTGGGTTCGTCGAGAAATAAAATTTCAGGTTCGTGCATCAGGGCGCAGGCCAGCGCGAGACGCTGCTTGTAGCCGAGCGACAGGTCGCTGCTGGTGATGTCCGCCATGGGCGCAAGTTCGAATTCATCCAATGCCCAGGCTATCCGTTGATTGCGACGTGCACCAGTCAGATCGTAGGCGCTGCTGAAAAAGCGCAGGTTCTCGGTCACGCTGAGGTTCCCATAGAGCGAGAACTTCTGCGACATATAGCCGATGCGTGCGCGTGCCGCAGCCGCGGCATGACGCAGGTCGGCACCCGCAACGCGCAGCGTGCCGCTGCTCGGCGGCAAGAGTCCGCACAGCATGCGAAAGGTGGTGGACTTGCCCGCGCCGTTCGCGCCGAGCAGGCCGAACACTTCGCCACGCTGCACCGTGAAGCTGATGTTGTTCACCGCGTAGAAACTGCCGAAGCTGCGTTGCAGTTCGTGCACTTCGATCACTGTCTGTTCTGCTTTCGCATGTTGTGAGTAGGGTGGCTGGGCGGCTTGTGTGATGGCACTCTTCCCCACATCCATCCCCGCTTTGATCATTGCCACGAAACTGTCCTCGAAGCGCGGTGGCACTGCATCAGCTGTGATGTCTGCCAGGCCCGGCAGCAGGGCGGCGTAGTCGGGCGGCGTGTCGCTGTGCATCACCATGCGCACATGATCGCCCTGGATCAGCGCATCCATCACGCCGGGCGCTTGTGCGATGCGGCTCTGCAGCGTGCGTTTATCCATGCCGGCCACTTCGATGCGGTAGGTGCGACCGCGCATGGTCTCGCGCAGCTCGGTCGGCGCACCCTGATTGAGCAGCTTGCCTTCGTGCAGCAACACCACCTCGTCACAGCGTTCCGCTTCGTCGAGATAGGCGGTGGTGAGCAGCACGCTGGTGCCTTGTTCGCGCACAAGTCGATAGACGATCTCCCACAGTTCGCGGCGTGACACCGGGTCCACGCCGACGGTCGGTTCGTCGAGCAGCAGCAGGGCCGGCTGGCGTACCAGCGCGCAGGCAAGACCGAGCTTTTGTTTCATGCCGCCCGAGAGTCTGCCGGCCAGACGCTTGCTGAATGGTGCCAGCCCGGCCATGAGCATGAGCTCGCGGTAGCGCTGTTCGCGCGCCGCTTGCGGCACGCCCTGCAGGTCGGCATAGAGGTCGAGGTTCTCCTGCACGCTGAGATCTTCGTAGAGACCGAAGCGCTGCGGCATGTAGCCGATGATGCCCTGTACCGCGAGCGATTGTGTGGCGGCATCCATGCCGAGCACGCTGATGCTGCCGTCGTCCGGCGACAGCAAGCCGGCGGCGAGCCGCATCAAGGTGGTCTTGCCGGCAGCGTCGGGACCGACCAATCCGGTGACCACGCCGTGGCGCACGCTGAAGCTGACGTCATGCAGCGCCTGGATATGGCGCGTGCCAATGCGGAAGGATTTGGACAGCCGATCGACGACCAGTGCGATGTCGTTGCTGGCTGGCGAGGGTAATGCCATCTTGTGATGGGGCACGTTCACGCCGCCTTCAAGGATTGCTGCAGTGTTTGTTGTCCGGGGCGGCAGTCTGGTCTGGTGCGATGGTCACCGTGGCAGGCATGCCCAGGCGCAATTCGCCCTGCGGGTTGCATACGAATACGCGCGCCTGGTAGACCAGGCTGCTGCGCACTTCGGTGGTCTCCACCGATTTCGGCGTGAACTCGGCCGAGGGCGAGATGTAGCCTACCCACGCCTGGTAGCGTTTATCCGGGAAACTGTCGGTCGATACTTCGGCAGCGCTGCCGGGGCGGATGTGGCCGAGGTCACTTTCCTGTACATAGACGCGTACCCAGAGCGGATCGGTCATGGCGAGGGTGTAGACGGGGCGTTGCGGGGTGGCCATGTCGCCGGGTTCGAGGATGCGCTCCTGGATGATGCCGCTGTCGGGCGCAAACAGGGAGGCATCGGTCAATGCCATGCGCGCCAGTTCCAGTGCCGCCTGGGCGGCGTGGTACACCGCCTGCGCTGCATCGGCCGCTGTATGTGCATCGTCAGCCTGCTGCTGCGCAACGTAGTGCTGTTCGACCAACTTGATGGTGCGACGGTAGGTGTTGGCTGCATTGCTTGCAGCGAGGCGTGCGGCTTCCACATCGGCTTCGGCCTTACGGACTTTCTGCTGCAGCATGGCTGTGTCCAGCGTGGCCAACAACTGGCCTTTCCTGACGTGCTCGCCTTCCTTCACCAGCATTTGGGCAATGCGATCGGAACCGTTGAACGCGAGCTGAACCTGGCGGATATCCACGTTGCCGTACAGCTTGAGTGCTGCATCGTTGGCTGCACGATGATTGCCGAAATATCCCAAGGCTGCGCCGATGATACCGAGCAAGATGGCAGCGGGGATGAGAAGACGGATTCTTTTATTCATGGTTATTCTTCCTGGATCTGCGCCGGGTCAGAAAATTGCAGCGGCATGCTCATGATAGTGCCCGTCGTGCGGGTTTGGGAGTCAGGATAGGCAGCATCGGGCTCATTCCATATCATCCAATATGCGATGAAGACAGTTGTAAGTGCCCAAGGTTCGGGCAATCAGCGCTCATTGTCCTCGTAGTGTGGAGAATATCTTTCTGGCCAGGTCGCCGGTGGCTTGCAGCGGATCCTTGCGGATTGCCTTTTCCTGTTCGGCGATCATCAGAAACAGACCATCCAGTGCCTTGCGCGTGATGTAGTCGTCCAGGTGCGCATCCTTTTCCTTGACCAGTCCGAGCTTCACGCCTTTGCCTGCAAAACGGTTGTATGCCTGTGCAAGTTGGACCTTGTCCATGGAGCGGGCCACGACGGGTTTGAATCTGGCGGATAGCGCGCTTTCGGTGCTGCGGCGGAAATATTGCGTGGCCGCATCATCGTTGCCGAGCAAGATGTCCTTGGCGTCGTTCACGGTCATGTTCTTCACTGCCGCGATCAGCAATGCTTTTGCTTCCGGTACGGCCGCCTCGGCCGCGCGGTTCATCGATGTCACGAAGTCGTCCGCATATCTGCCCAGGCCGACCTTGCGCAGTGCACTGTCGACCTTGCGCAGATTCTCAGGCATCTGGATGCGTACTTTGGGATTGCCCAGATAGCCGTCCGCGCGCGCCAGATCCTGCACGGCAGATTCAGCACCTTGTGTCAGGGCCTGTTTGAGACTTTCGATCTGCTGCTGGGGTGAGTAGGTATCCAGTCCGGATGGCTGGGGTGATGGGGCAGGGGAAGTGGATTGCTTGAGTTCTTCAACCTTGGACTTGAGGTCGTTCAGGTTGAACGCCGCAGCCGGCATGCTCAAGGTGAGCATGCCGAGCAGCAGGGCGCGAACCATCATTTCTTCCGGGGCGGCATCAGGTCGGTGATGGTGCCTTCCGCCATTTCGGCCGCAAAGTTGAACGTTTCGGACAGGGTCGGGTGCGGGTGGATGGTGAGGCCGATGTCTTCCATGTCTGCGCCCATCTCCAATGCCAGCACGGCCTCGGCGATCAGCTCGCCGGCATTGGTGCCGACGATACCGGCGCCGAGGATGCGGCGGCTCTTGGGATCGAGCAGCACTTTGGTCGAACCTTCCTCGCGTGCGATAGACAGCGCGCGGCCGGAAGCGGCCCACGGGAACACGCCCTTCTCATATTCGATGCCCTGCGCCTTGGCTTGGGTTTCGGTGAGACCCATCCATGCCACTTCCGGATCGGTGTAGGCGACCGAGGGGATGGTGAGCGGCTCAAAGAAGGCTTTGTGTCCGGCGATATTCTCTGCCGCGACCTTGCCTTCATGTACGGCCTTGTGCGCCAGCATCGGGTCGCCGACGATGTCGCCGATGGCGAAGATGTGCGGTACGTTGGTACGCATCTGCTTGTCGACCGGGATGAAGCCACGCTCGTTGACGATGAGCCCTGCTGCCTCGGCGTTGATCTCGCGACCGTTCGGACGGCGACCGACTGCCATCAGCACCTTGTCATACAACTGCGGCTCGGCAGGTGCCTGCTCGCCTTCGAAGGTGACCAGCAAACCTTTCTTCTGTGCCTCGATCTTGGTGACCTTGGTCTTCAGCATGATGGATTCGTAGCGCTTGGATACGCGAGTATGCAACGGTTTGACCATATCCTTGTCTGCGCCGGGCATCAGTTGGTCCATCAGTTCGACTACGGAGATCTTCGCACCGAGGGCTTCGTACACGGTCGCCATTTCCAGACCGATGATGCCGCCGCCGATGACCAGCATGCGCTTGGGTACATCCTTCAACGCCAGCGCGCCGGTGGAGTCGATGATGCGCTCGTCCTCATACGGGAAGCCGGGGATGCGTGCGACGCTGGAGCCGGCTGCGACGATGACGTTGTCGAAGGTGACGATCTTCTCGCCTTCTTCGGTCTGCACGGCGATGGAATTGGGCGAAGTGAATTTGCCAAGACCGCGTACCACCTGCACCTTGCGTTGCTTGGCGAGGCCGGCTAGTCCACCGGTGAGCTTCGTGATGACGCTTTCCTTCCAGCCGCGCACGCCGTCGATGTCGATCTTCGGCTTGCCGAAGGTCACGCCGTGGTGCGATACCTCTTCCGCTTCGTTGATGACTTTGGCGACATGCAGCAAAGCCTTGGACGGGATGCAGCCTACATTCAGACACACACCGCCGAGCGTTGCATGCTTCTCGATCAGCACCACCTGCTTGCCGAGGTCGGCCGCGCGGAAGGCGGCGGTATATCCGCCGGGGCCGGCGCCGAGCACGACCACTTCGGCATGGATGTCACCCTTGGCGACATTGGCGGCCGGTGTCGGCGCGACCTGCGGTGCTGCAACCGGGGCGGTGGCTTGCGGAGCGGGTGCGGCCTGGGCGGGTGCGGAGACTGCGGTGCTGCTTTCCAGCAGCAGAATCACGGAGCCTTCGCTGACCTTGTCTCCGACCTTGATTTTCATCTCCTTGACCACCCCGGCGGACGGGGACGGCACATCCATGGTGGCCTTGTCCGTCTCCAGTGTGATCAGGGATTGTTCCGCTTCGACCGTATCGCCGGCTTTGACCGCGATCTCGATGACAGCTACGCCTTTGAAGCCGCCGATGTCAGGTACTTTGATTTCGATTGTGCTCATGATTGTTCTCTTTCTTGTCAGATGCGGATTTGCCCGTTGCCGAGCACGATGTATTTCTGCGAGGTCAGTCCTTCAAGTCCGACAGGTCCGCGAGCATGGATCTTGTCGGTGGAGATGCCGATCTCAGCGCCCAGGCCATATTCGAAGCCGTCGGCGAAGCGCGTGGATGCATTCACCATCACGCTGGCTGAATCCACTTCGCGCAGGAAGCGCATTGCCTTGCTGTAATTCTCCGTGATGATGCTGTCGGTGTGTTGGGAACTGTAGGTGTTGATATGAGCTATCGCCTCATCTACACCGGCTACTACGCGCACGCTCAGGATGGGCGCGAGATATTCTGTGTGCCAGTCCTCTTCGGTAGCAGCCTTCATTTGCGCGACGAGTTTTCGCGCCGCATCATCACCGCGCAGTTCCACGCCCTTGTCGATATATATCTTGCACAGCTCGGGCAGCACCTTGGCGGCTACATCGGCATTCACCAGCAATGTCTCCATCGCGTTGCACACACCGTAACGATGTGTCTTGGCGTTGTCGGCGATACGGACAGCTTTCTTCAGGTCGGCTTCATCGTCGATGTAGACATGACAGATACCGTCCAGATGCTTGATCACCGGCACTTTTGCTTCTTCCGTGATGCGCGCAATCAGGCTCTTGCCGCCGCGCGGCACGATCACATCCACGTACTCTTTCATGGTGATGAGCTCTCCTACCGCTGCGCGGTCGGTGGTGCTCACCACTTGCACGGCGGCTTCGGGCAGGCCCGCTTCGCGCAGTCCTTGGTGTACACAGGCGGCGATGGC
>JAQUAD010000040.1 GCA_028687425.1 Sideroxydans sp. | reverse complement strand
AATTGAAAATGAAACACACTGCATTGATCGCTGCTCTGTTGGCTCTGTCTCTGTCCGCTTGCGGTGAGAAGCCCGCCGAAACCGCTGCTCCTGTTGCTGCCCCTGTTGCCGCAACCGAAGCTGCTGCACCGGCCGCAGCTTCCGCAACCGAAGCTGCTGCTCCTGCAACTCCGGCGGCAACCCCGGCAGGCGAAGCTGCCAAGTAATACCCCGTACGACAAAAAAAGCCGGCGCAAGCCGGCTTTTTTCTTTGCAGCTCACAGCATCAATCGATGCTTATCCAGTCCACGCCATCCGACTGCGATGCGATGGTGATCTCGTCCAGTTTGCAGGACAGCACCTCGCTCAGCGCCTGCGCCGCCAGCTCAGGCTGGTTGTTCTGTTTGCTCAGGTGGGCGGCCACGATGCACTTCAGGGCACTGATATCCATGCTCGCAAGCAGCCCCGCTGCCTGGCGGTTGCTGAGGTGGCCGAAACGGCCACCGACACGCTGCTTCAGGGAAGGAGGATAACGTCCGGTACGCAACATCTCCTCATCATGATTGCATTCCAGCACCATGGCATGACATCCCGCCAGGGATTCCTCGATATGCGGTGTGATGTGCCCGGTATCTGTCAGCACGCCCAAACGCCGCCGGCCATCGCTGAATACATATTGCACCGGCTCGCGCGCGTCATGCGGCACCAGGAAAGGTTGCACCTCGATGTCGCCGATGACGATGCAGTGATGGGGATTGAGTTCGGTGACCGCGATGTCGGCGAATGCCGCTTGCTGGGTCAGCAAGGTACCGTGGGTCATCCACACTGGAAGCTTGAATTTGCGTGCCAGCCGTGCCACGCCGCCAATATGATCGCTGTGTTCGTGGGTGACGAGGATGCCATTGAGTTGCTCGGCCTGCATGCCGAGACGCGCCAGTCGGGACACGGTCTCGTTGACCGAAAAACCGCAATCCAGCATCAGGGTGGTGTCAGCAGCCTGCACCAGCAGCGAGTTGCCCTCGCTGCCGCTGCCAAGAAACGCGAAACGCATCACTGCGCTTTACTTCTCCAGTCGCTGGAACAGTGCATCAAGGATACGCGCTGCGTCCTCTTGTGCTGCATTTTCCGCAGCAACGGTCACCACGCTGACGCCCTGGGTCTCTTGCACCTGCACGCGCCATTCAACAGGCTGCTTTTCGCTTGCCTTGAGGTAGAACATGCCTTTGCTGCGATTCACATCGCCGGTCGCCAGTTTGGCGCGTTCCAGCGCCAGACCGACCTTGCGCCAGGCACGGTCGAACGGCTCGGACAACAGCACGAAACGCTGCTCTCCCACAGCGATCAAGCGTGCCGGCGCGGCTTCTGCCGCCGCAACCGGGGCGGCCACGGGCTCCGCACAAGGCTGTTCCACGCTCTTCGCATCGCGCGAATAGTCAGAGTAGCTGGCTACCTGCGTTCCGTCCGCGGCGGGAACCGCATAACGCTGGCCGGCTGCGGGCATGGTCAGATCAGGCGGCACTTCCAGTGCGGGCGCAGGTGTTCCGCCGTTCTTGTAATCCACCGGCTTGCGCTCGGGCATGAGTCCGCACCCTGCCAGCATGGAGAGGACGAGGGCGGCGGTGATCGCATTACTTGTTTTCATAGGGATTCCAGTAAGTTCAAATGACGCCGGCCTGACGCATCGCTTCTTCCACTGCGGGTTGCGCGGCGGGAGCGAGCGGCGTGAGCGGCAATCGCAGTACGTTCTTCATCTTGCCCATGCGCGCGACCGCCCATTTCACAGGGATCGGATTGGCTTCGACGAACAGCTTGCGGTGCAGACCAAGTAGGCGGAAATTGATCTCGCGGGCGGTGACCACATCGCCCTTCAGTGCAGCGGCGCACATCTCGTGCATCAGCTTCGGCGCGACATTGGCCGTCACCGAGATGGTGCCGTGACCGCCTAGAAGCATCAGAGCCAAGGTGCTGGCATCGTCGCCGCTGTAGACGGCGAAATCCTTCGGGGCACGCTGCAACAGTTCGCTGCCGCGCTCGATGTTACCGGTCGCGTCCTTGATGCCGACGATGTTGGGAATCTGCGCCAGGCGCAGCACGGTGTCGTTGCTCATGTCCGCCCCGGTACGTCCCGGCACGTTGTACAGGATGTGCGGCATGTCCACCGCTTCGGCGATGGCCTTGAAGTGCAGGTACAGCCCTTCCTGAGTCGGCTTGTTGTAGTACGGCACGACCGTCAGCGAAGCATCCGCGCCGACCTTCTTGGCGAAGGTGGCCAGTTCGATGGCTTCCTTGGTGGAATTCGCACCGGTACCGGCGATGATGGGCACGCGCTTGTTGGCATGCTTGACCGCCTCGGCGATGAGCAACTCATGCTCTTCGAGGTCTACCGTTGGGGATTCGCCCGTGGTGCCGACCACCACGATGCCGTCGGTGCCTTCGGCGATATGTAAATCGATCAACGCACGGAATGCTTCGAGGTCGAGGCTGCCATCCTCCTGCATGGGCGTGACGATTGCTACGAGACTGCCAGTGATCATGATCTTATTGGTGCATTTTGGAAGCACGCATTCTACCTTAATCGCGCAGGCTTACGCGACAGGAGCGCAACGGCTGTGGAATAATGCCGACACCATGTCAGTCTCCACCTTAGCCACCCTGCGACAAGGCGATCTCGCCACCATCGTTGCCATTCACGCCGACCAGGCATTGCACCAGCGTTTGCTTGCTTTGGGCTTCCGCAAGGGAAAACAGATCGAGCTGGTGCGCCAGGCCGCCTTTTCCGGTCCGCTGCAAGTACGCCTCGGCACCACCGATGTCGTCCTGCGTCGTGCTGAGGCCAGCAAGATAGAAGTTTGCAAAGGAGCCGGCTGCGCATGAAACGTATCGCATTGTTGGGCATGCCCAACACCGGCAAGTCCACCCTGTTCAATCGCATGACCGGCGGCGCGGCGCGCGTCGGCAACTGGCCCGGCATCACAGTCGAACTGCTGTCCGGCAAGATTTTGCTCGGTGGCGACATGGTGGAGATCATCGACCTGCCTGGCATCTACGACCTGCACGGCTTCTCCGACGACGAACAGGTGGTGCGCCATTTCCTGCACGACAACGTGCCCGACCTGGCGCTAGTGATCCTGAATGCCACCCAGATCGAACGCCAGATGAGCCTGTTGCTGCAACTCAAGCAGCTCAACATGAATGTTGTAGTACTGCTCAACATGTCGGACGAGGCGCGCAAATACGGCATCACCATCAACAGCGAGAAGATGTCCGAGATGCTCGGGCTGCCGATCTACCTGCTCAGCGGCAAATACGGCGCCGGCTATCAGGATGCGCTGCAGGCAGTCACCAAGGCCTTGCGCTATCCGACGCCCGGCATGGCCGAGCAACTGCGCTCGCAACTGGAGCAGGACGAGCACATCGAATCGGAGATGGCGCGTGTGCTGCACCATGCAGTGCAGGTCCCGGCTCAGATGCCGGAACATCTCACCGACAAACTGGATCGCGTGATGCTGCATCCCTGGCTGGGCCTGCCGGTCTTCTTCGGCATCATGTATCTGGTATTCCAGGGCATCTTCCTGCTCGGCCAGCCGCTGCAAGGCTGGGTCGCCGAGGCATTGAGCTGGCTGCGCAGCGCAGCAATGGAACCTGCAGTCGCCGGCACCCCGCCCTGGCTGTCCGGCCTGCTGCTGGACGGTATTTATAACGGTGTGGCGACAGTAGCGGCCTTCGTGCCCATCATCGTGCTGTTCTTCCTGTTCATGGCCATGGTGGAAGACAGCGGTTACCTGTCGCGCGCCGCCTTCCTGATGGATGCGCTGATGGCGAAGATGGGGCTGGACGGACGCGGCTTCGTGATGCTGCTGATGGGTTTCGGTTGCAACGTACCGGCACTGATGGGCACGCGCGTGATGCGCTCGCGCAGCTTGCGCCTGCTGACCATGCTGGTGATCCCGTTCTCGCTGTGCTCGGCCCGCCTGCAGGTGTTCGTGTTCATCTCCGCGGCTTTGTTCTCGCCGCAGCACGCGCCGCTGGTGCTGTTCAGCCTGTACCTGTTCAGCTTTGCTGCCGCCATCCTCACCGCACTGCTGTTCCGCAGCAAGTTCCAGAGCAGCGAACCGTTCGTGCTGGAACTGCCGCCTTACCGCTTCCCCACCTTGCGCCAGATGCTGTTGCGCGGCTGGATCGAAGTGCGGCATTTCCTCAGCCGCGCCACGCAGTTCATCATCGCCGGTGTGGTATTGGTCTGGCTGCTGACCAACCTGCCATCTTCTGCAGTCGCAGGCGGACCGGATACGCTGGCCGGCATGATAGGCACGGCCCTGCATCCGATCTTTGCCCCCATCGGCATCAACGAACAGCTGACCATCGCCTTGATCTTCGGCTTCGTCGCCAAAGAGATCGTGATCGGTTCGCTGGCGGTGATCTATGGTTTGAGCGGCGATGCGCTGAGCGGCGCACTGGGCATGCAACTGGACTGGGTACAAGCCTACAGCTTCATGCTGTTCACGCTGGTCTACACCCCCTGCCTGTCCAGCATCGCCACCCTGCGCACCGAAGCCAAGGACATCGGATATACGCTGTTCACGCTGGGCTGGTCGCTGCTGCTGGCATGGTCGCTCAGCTTTGTGTTCTACCAATCCGCACGGGCACTCGGATATTGAAGTGATTTATTCCGCGCAAAACAAAACGCCCCGGTCTAACCGGGGCGTTTTGTTTTGTAGCCGAGTATCCGAACTGGATCAGAAGGAGAGACGGACGCCGATATGACCGCCGTTATCCACCACGCCATTCGGGAAACCGTTCTTCATGATGAACTTGCTGGAGCGGTAACCGATGTAAGCCTGTGTCAGCGGAGACATCGCGAACTCGAAACGCGCCATGCCTTGTGTGAAATGATCCACATCGCCAAAGCTGATGATGCGCGGCGCGTAGTTATATTCGCCCACGAATGCAAAGCGGCGGTCGGCCGGCAATTCGAAGCGCACTTGGGCGCCCAGCGCCACACCGGATACCAGCTTGCGCGAAGTAGCCACCTTGCTCAGCGAAGCTGCAACTGCTTTTGCACCGATACCCAGCGACAGGCCGGATACGCTGCCCTCTTCGTTCAGCACCAGCAGGCCAGCATCGACCATGACGTCGTTCACATCGTTGTAGGCCAGCGAAGCAAACAGATCCGACTTACCGGCGATGCCACTTGGGACCGTGTACTTGAACTGAGCCGTGCTGTTGCTCAGATTGATATCCAGTGTGTCCGCAAAAGCCGTCGAACCGACCACGATCAGTGCAGCAGCAACAATACGACGCAACATATAGAACTCCTTGTATTGGGGGATTGGCGGAAGCGGTGAGATTCGAACTCACGAACGACTCACATCGTTGCCGGTTTTCAAGACCGGTGCCTTCAACCACTCGGCCACGCTTCCAAAACTTTCAACTACTGAATAAGGGTTGCCGGTTTTGGCTACGGCATAACCTAAAGGTTAGCCTACGCCGCCACCCAGCGCTTCGCGCTGCGTGGTCAAGACCGGTGCCTTCAACCACTCGGCCACGCTTCCTTATTCATCAATCACTTACAAAATGCGATCCATAACCGCATGCAAGCAACGCCGCGCATGATACCCGAAATCATCTTGCCTTCCAAAAACCGCGCATCAATCTGCTCTGCGGTTGCAACTTTTTCGCCGCTTGCGTAGTCTCACGCTCGCCGTGCGCGAAGTCGCACTTTATTTGAACGGAGCAGAAATGAACTATCAGACACAGACAGCCCCCATCGGCACCCTTGCCGCAGACCAGAACAAAGTACTGCGCAACACCTACATGATGCTGTCGCTGACCATGATCCCGACCGTGATCGGCGCATTCATCGGCACCTCGATGAACCTGTCATTCATGGCTGCCAGCCCCATCATGTCTTCGCTGATCATGTTCGGCGTGATGATGGGTATGCTGTTCGCCGTCTCCGCACTGCGCAACAGCGTGTGGGGCATCGCCGCCCTGCTCGGCTTCACCTTCGTTGCCGGCATGTTCCTCGGCCCCATCCTGCAAGTCGCCCTGCACCTGAAGAACGGTGCGCAACTGATCGGCATGGCCGCCACCGGCACCGGCATCATCTTCTTCTCGCTGGCCACCATCGCCACCGTGACCAAGAAGGATTTCAGCTTCATGGGCAAATTCCTGTTCATCGGCCTGATCCTGCTGATCGTCGCCTCGCTGGCCAACCTGTTCTTCCAGATCCCGGCGCTGTCGCTGACCATCTCTTCCATCGCCGTGCTGCTCTTCTCTGCCTACATCCTGTTCGATGTGAGCCGCATCGTGAACGGTGGCGAGACCAACTATGTGATGGCGACGCTGAGCCTGTACCTGGACATCTACAACCTGTTCGTCAACTTGCTGCAACTGCTGATGGCATTTGCAGGCGAACGCGACTGAACTCGCGATCCAACACCGAGGCGGCCTGCGGGCCGCCTTTTCTTTTATCAAGCATGGGATAGCTATGGCACTGAATACATTTCTGCAGCGCGTGAATGACGCACCGGACAGCGTCTGTTTCAACGAAACGATGGCTCTGATCGATGCGCTTTACGACTTCACACCTACCGCCTTCAGCAACGGCACTGCACGCAACGAGGCCGGCCAGAACAACGGCTCGTGCAAACTGTTCTCGTTCGCAAAATTGAATGGACTGACACCACAGCAGACACTGACCTGCTTCGGCGACTATTACCGCAAAGACGTGCTGGGTAATCCGGATGGCAGCGACCACGCCAACATCCGCAACTTCATGCAGACCGGCTGGGAAGGAATTTCTTTTGCAGGGAACGCGCTAACCTTGAAACAGGGAATGTAGGATGGATTGAGGCCGCAGGCCGATACCCATCATGCACAACATCCAAAGGCCGATGGGTATCGCCGCGCTCGACCCATCCTACGGCTTGCGTTGCTCCGGCCTCACGCGCGAGGCCAGCAACTCATCACCTGCATCGGCATCGACTACATCACCTTTGGCATTCTCCATCGGCAACTCGGCATCGTTCCAGCCGCGTATGCCGAGCTTGAGCGAAGCGACGTTGGTGTAACCCATCTGCTGCATCACATCTGCAGCCAGTACCGAACGTTTGCCCGAACGGCAGATGACCACGATCTCGCGTTCACGCCCCTGCACCAGTTCCGGCACGGTCTCGTCGTAATCCCACTCGCAGGATTGTTCCAGGATGCCGCGCGGCACGTTGATCGAACCCGGGATGCGCAAAGCTTCGAATTCCGCAGGCTCGCGGATGTCCAGCAGCAAGGGAATGTCGCCAGCCTGATAGCGACGGCCGAAATCCCACGGCGTGATTTCCTTCACGCGCGTCAGTGCTTCGTTGACCAGGTCGTCATAGCGTTTCATTTTGATGTATCCCCGCTTCTCTCAAATACCGCGATGGACTCCACGTGCGCCGTCTGCGGGAACATGTTCATCACGCCCGCAGCTTTCAGCGTGTAGCCCTTCACATGCACCAGCACTTCCGCATCGCGTGCCAGCGTGGACGGGTTGCAGCTCACGTAGACGATGCGTTGCGGTGCTGTTTCGGGCGTGATGGCCTTGATCAATTCGATGGCGCCGTCGCGCGGCGGATCGACCAGCCATTTGTCGAAGCGTCCCAGCTTGGCGAGCACCTCTTCGTCCATCTCGAACAGGTTCATGTCCATGAAACGCGTGTTGTCGGTCAGGCCGTTGTGCTGTGCGCCCTGCCCGGCACGCTTCACCAGCGCGGCACTGCCTTCTATGCCCAGCACCTGCGCACCGCTACGCGCGATGGGCAGCGTGAAGTTGCCGAGGCCGCAGAAGAAGTCGGCGATGGTTTCGTGCGGCTGCGGGTCGAGCAGGCGCAAGGCGCGATGCACCATCACGCGGTTGAGCTGGTGGTTGACCTGAGTGAATTCGGTCGGCGCGAACGGCATCTCGATACCGAATTCGGGCAGGCTGTAGCTGAGCTGCGGCGCGACCGGCGGGTGGAAAGGCGCTGCCGTGTCCGGCCCCTTGGGTTGCAACCAGAACTGGATGTCGTGCGCATCGGCAAAGGCGCGCAGCTTGCCTTCATCCTGTGCAGACAGGGGATCCATGATGCGCAGCACCAGCACATCGACCTTATCACCGCAGGCGATCTCGATCTGCGGGATGCGGTCACGTATGGACAGGCCGTCGATCAGTTCCGACAGCAAAGGGATCAAAGCGGATATCTTCGGCGAGAGGATCTCGCAACGCGACAAGTCGGCAATGAAACTGCTGCGCTTCTCATGGAAGCCGATCAGCGTGCGTCCCTTCTTCAGCACATGGCGTACACCGATGCGCGCACGCTGGCGGTAGCCCCAATAGATGCCATGGATGGGCGACAGGACGTTCTCCGGCTTCACCTTGCCGATACGTGCCAGTCCCTCTTCAAGGATGCGTTGCTTGGTGGCGACCTGCGCAGTGGAATCCATATGCTGCATGGCGCATCCGCCGCACATGCCGAAGTGGATGCACTTGGGCTGCACGCGCATATAGGAATGGTTGGCGGTGCTGGTCGCCACGGCCATCTCGAAACTGGGTTTCTTGCGGTAAGACGAATACGTCGCCTGCTCGCCCGGCAACGCACCTTCGATGAAGATCACCTTGCCCTCGTGATGCGCGATGCCGCGCCCTTCCTGATCGATGGATTCGATCACAACCTTGTTGCTTTCCATGCTTCCTCAATCTCCTCCGCCACCGCAGCTGCTGCCGCAACTGCTGCCACCATCCCCAGACCCGGAATCCCCGCCACACCCGCTGCTGCTGCCGCAACCGATGCTGGATGCGCAGAAGGTATTGCTGGAAGACGTCGCGGTCTGCTCGCAATTCAATGTGTAATGAAACCCGTCGCTGATGCCCAGCTCCGCATCCAGCGCGAACAACAAAGGCAGACGTACAGGCTGCTTCGGGTCTATCCCTTCCAGGCGGCACGCGTGGTACCAGGTGCGGCGTATCCCGTCCGTCGCCAGCGTGGGCGTGGACATCGCCTCGACCGGCGTGTGATGCAGGAAGCGACCGAACGCCCCGCCGCAGAAGCGTTCGTAGTTGCGCGTGAACAGGATGAAGGTGTGCCACAACTCATCCACCACCTGCGACGGCATGGAAACGAACTTCCCGCGCACCAGCTGGCAGATGTGGAAATACTGGAACAGCGCATCGCGCACCTTCGCTTCCTGCTCGCTGCTCAAACCCGTACGCTGCTCGCGGAAGCGCGCCAGCACAGCATCCGGCAGTACATATGACTGCAAATAGTTGATGCGTCGATTGCGCAGCCACTTCCGGTAGGCCACCAGCAAGGTGGCCGCAAGCAGTCCGAACAGCAGGAATTTCATCGCGTCTGCCTGCGACTCAAGGGGCTGTGCGGCCCCAGGCAGCCAAGTACTCCACCCAATGCGCCTCGCTCGATTTCGCCAGCGTGCTGCGCACCAGTTCCAGTTCCTGCTCGTAGCGCGCCTTGCTGAACTGGCCGCGCATCAACTGGAAACGCGCGAACACCAGCCAGGTGTTCACGACATCGGTCTCGCAGTAGTCGCGTATCTCTTTCAGGCGGCCTTGCTGGTAGGCCTCCCACACCTTGCTGCCGTCCATACCCAGCTTGCCGGGGAAGCCGATCAATTTGGCCAGATCGTCCAGCGGCGCATTGGCGCGACCGCCATACATCGCCAGCAAGTCCATCAGGTCGATATGGCGCGTGTGGTAACGGCTGATGTAGTTGTTCCATTTGAAGTCGCGGTCATCCTCACCCATGTCCCAGTAGCGTGCGCACTGGATGCCGTGGATCAGGCCTCGATAATGCAGCACCGGCAGATCGAAACCGCTGCCGTTCCATGACACGATCTGCGGCGTGTATTTCTCGATGCCGTCAAAGAAGCGCTGGATGATGCTGCCCTCGTCCTCGCCCGGCTCGCCCAGCGACCACACCTTGAAGTTGTCGCCCTCGCGCAGCACGCAGGAAATGGCCGCGACCTTTTGCAGGTGATGCGGCAGGAAATCGCTGCCGGTCTTCTGGCGGCGCATCTGAAAGGCCATCTCTGCGACTTCCTCTTCGCTGACCTCTGCATCCAGCTCATACAAGGTGCGCAGGCCGGCGATGTCCGGAATGGTTTCGATGTCAAAGACGAGTGTAGGATTCATGGCAAACAATACGAATCTGGGGAGGGCGTGCATCATACCCGAGGAGACGTCTGCTTCCTATCCGCTCATCTTGACGCACCGCCGCAGAAGGTAAAGAATTCCCAGCGTTTTCCCATACTTGAACCCTGCACACCGGAGGTTGCCATGCAAAGAATTTCGTATTTGATCATCGTGCCCTTGCTGACGATGTCCGTATCCATCGCCCATGCCGCCCCCGGCGAAACATGGGAGGTCACCACAAAATCGGAGATGTCCGGCATGCCGTATGCGATGCCAGAGACCACCATGACCGTTTGCCAGCCCAAGAGCGGCGAACCCGACCCGAAACAGATGATGGAACAGGACGGCAACTGCAAGGTGAGCGACATCAAACATTCGGGCAACAAAACCACATGGAAGATGCGTTGCGACGGCGACGGCCAGAAGATGAGCGGCAGCGGCGAGATCACCCACAACAAGAGCAGCTATCAGGGAACCAGCCGCATGAGCGGCACCGCTGACGGCGAGAAGTTCGACATGACTGCCAGCTATCGCGGCAAGCGCATCGGCAAATCATGCGACACCTCGGCGCCGGTAGTCATGGGCGGCAAGGGTATGGAAGACATGAACGACATGATGGGCATGGCCAAGGCTCAGATGGCGGCCGGCATGGCAGAGCAATGCGAAGTCGGCCGTTATGAAGCTACCGAGCTGATGACCAACATGTTCTTCGGACCGGGCGCGATGTGCGCCAAGAACCAGAAATATGCCTGCAAGGTCATCAGCAAGGACGCGGCGAAAAAACCGGATGTCTACCTCGCACTGGTGAAGCATGACGACACCTCGGACATCTCCATCGCCACCGCCTGCAAAATCGACATGAAGACAGCCACCAAGGCCATCTGCAAGAAAGTGGACGATAGTAATTTCGAGGATTTTGAGGAAGCCTGTCCGAAGGAATACGCCAAGATCTCCGAAGCACGCGCATCCGGCCGCAGCTATACCAGCTCGCCGCGTTCCAGCGACATGGTCACCGACAATCCTGTCGGCGGTGCGATCGAAGGCGCCAAGAAACTGAAAGGCTTGTTCGGCTTCTAAGCATGCGACATTTGATCGGGCTGTGGCTGCTGTGCCACGTCACACTGGCCGCTGCCCTGACCGATCTGTTCCCCGATGTGGCGAGCGCCTATCGCGTCGAGATCGACGGCACGCCCACCTGGGAACGCAAGGCGCATGACCACCTGCCGCCCGCCAGCCTCACCAAACTGATGACTGCCCTGCTCGCCATCGAACAGGGCGATTTGCAACAGCTCGCCACCATCACCCCCGCCGCCGCACGCGAGACCGGCGCCCGCCTCAAACTCAAAGCAGGCGAACGCTACCGCCTGCACGACCTGCTCGCCGCCACGCTGATGGCCTCGGCAAACGATGCCTGCCACGCGCTGGCCGATGCCATCTCCGGCAGCGAACGCGCATTTGTCGCACGCATGAACCAGCGCGCCGCCGAACTCGGCATGCACGACACGCATTTCAAGAACGCCTGCGGCCACGATGCCAAAGGCCACTACAGCAGCGCACACGACTTGACGCAGCTGGCGCACAAGATCATCGAGCAGCCTGTGCTGCTACAACTCACCTCGCGCATCGAGCAGGACATCCGCAGCAGCGACGACAAACGCAAGATCAGTTTCGAGAACAAGAATGCGCTGGTCGGCCGCTATCGCGGCGCGTTCGGTCTCAAGACCGGCTACACCGCGCGCGCCGGGAAATGCCTGATCGCCTACGCCAAACGCGGCGACACCAAGGTGCTGCTGGTGCTGCTGCACGGCAACGACCGCTGGTGGGACGCGGTGGACATCCTCGATGTGGCCTTCGCCGAAGCCCTGCCCAAGCAATAAGCAGGCGTTCGTCTGGCTGGCGCTGGCGATCACGCTCGCCTATGCCAGCGCCCTCATCGGCCCGTTCCAGTTCGACGATTACAAAGTCATCGCTAATTACTCAGGTGTGCACAGCTGGGCAAATTGGGCCGCCAGCCTCGGCATCCGCCCACTGCTCAAAGCCAGCTACACACTGGACTGGACGCTGGGCTGGGGCACTGTCGGTTTCCATATCAGCAACCTGCTCATCCACCTGCTCACAAGCTGGGTGGTCTATCTGCTCACGCAACACTTCATCGCAAACCACGAGCGCCTGCGCGGACACACCTCCTTACCGCTGTTCGTCGCACTGCTGTTCGCGCTGCATCCCGCGCACACCGAAGCCGTGAGCTACATCAGCGGCCGCTCTGCATCGCAAATGAGTTTGTTCTATCTAGGCGGACTGCTGGCCTACACCCATGGTCGGCACCATGCCAGCGCATTGCACCTGCATCTGCTCACCCCGCTCTGCTTCCTCGCCGCCCTGCTCTGCAAAGAGACCGCCATCACCTTCCCCTTCGCGCTGCTGCTGTGGGAACGCTACGCACTCAACGACCGCGCACACGATTTCAAAGCGCAATGGACAAGCTGGGGGCTGCTGCTGGCCGCGCTGCTGCTGTTCCTGTTCAGCACCGTCTATCAAACCCACATGGCACGCAGCGCGCACTTCAACACGCTGGGCGGCAACTTCGCCACGCAGGCGAACGGCATGCTGTGGCTGTTGCAACAATGGACGCTACCGCTATGGCTCAACATCGATCCCGACCTGCCGCTGTATCGCCACCTCTTCGATGCACCGTTGCCATTGCTGTTCACCTTGGCTTTGATTACCGCCGCATGGTGGCTGCGCAAGCTGCGCCCCTGGTGGACGTTCGCACTGGCCTGGACCGTGCTGCAACTGCTGCCGCTATACGTGCTACTGCCGCGCATCGACATCGCCAACGAACGCCAGCTCTACCTCGTCGGCTGGCCGCTCGCGCTGGCCCTCTGCACCGAGATTGCCGCGCGCCTGCAAGCACGCCGAACACGCATCGTCATACTCACTTTGCTCCTCGCCGCCGCTCTGCTCACCGTATTACGCAACCAAGACTACCGCAGCGAGACCGCCCTGTGGCAAGCCACAGCACAACTGTCCCCCAACAAAGCGCGCGCGCACAATAACCTTGGCTATGCCTCGCTGCTGGCAGACAACAAAGAAGAAGCGCGCCGCGAATTCGAACGCGCATTGCAGCTTGATCCGCAGCATGTGGAAGCTGCGGGCAATCTGCAGAAGCTGGAAAACAAAAAGGCCGGAGCGTTGCCCCGGCCTTGATGTGGAGTTGATTTACCGCAGGATTACGCGAAGTTCTTTTCCACAAATTCCCAATTCACCAGGTTGTTGAGGAAGGTCTCAACGAACTTGGGACGCAGGTTGCGGTAGTCGATGTAGTAAGCGTGTTCCCACACGTCCACGCACAGCAGCGCCTTGTCGGCAGTGGTCAGCGGGGTACCGGCTGCGCCCATGTTGACGATGTCCACGGAACCGTCAGCCTTCTTCACCAGCCAGGTCCAGCCGGAACCGAAGTTGCCCACTGCGGATGCCTGGAAAGCCTTCTTGAATTCGTCCAGCGAACCCCACTTGGCGTTGATTGCAGCAGCCAGTGCGCCGCTCGGTGCGCCGCCGCCGTTCGGCTTCATGCAGCTCCAGAAGAAGGTGTGGTTGGAAACCTGTGCGGCGTTGTTGTAGATGCCTCCGGCCGGTGCCTTCTTGACGATGGCTTCCAGATCGAGGTTCTCGTATTCGGTGCCCTTGATCAGGTTGTTCAGGTTGGTCACGTAAGCTTGATGGTGCTTGCTGTAGTGATAGTCGAAAGTCTCGGCGGACATGTGCGGCGCGAGTGCGTCTTTTGCGTAAGGAAGTGCAGGCAGTTGATGTTCCATGAGATTCTCCTTATTTAGTGAATTCGATGAGCGGAAATGGCATCGCCACGGAGCGGAAATATACCATAGTTTTATACTTGGGTATTCCGGATGCATTACAATCCGCGCCATGAGTGAAACAAACAAACAGACCGGCGCAGCCAAGACTGCACGCAACCCGATCAAGATCATCCCCTTGCAGGAACGCCTGCGCAAGCCGCAATGGATACGCGTCAAATCCGGCAGCGGCGCGGGCTACAACGAGGTGAAGCGCATGCTGCGCGAACACAGCCTGCACACCGTGTGCGAGGAAGCCTCCTGCCCCAACATCGGCGAATGCTTCGGCAAGGGCACGGCCAGCTTCATGATCCTGGGCGACATCTGCACGCGCCGCTGCCCGTTCTGCGATGTGGCGCACGGCAAGCCGCTACCACCCGATGCGGATGAACCAAAGAACCTTGCCCACTCCATCGGCCTGCTCAAATTGCGTTACGTGGTCATCACCAGTGTGGATCGCGACGATCTGCGCGACGGTGGCGCAGCGCACTTCTCCGCCTGTCTGCGCGAGATCCGCGCGGCCTCACCCGGTACCAAACTGGAAACGCTGGTACCGGATTTCCGCGGCCGCCTGGACGTGGCGCTGGATGCGATGGCCGAGGAACTGCCGGATGTGCTGAACCACAATCTGGAAACCGTGCCGCGCCTGTATCCCATGGCGCGCCCCGGTGCGGACTATGCCCATTCGCTGAAACTGCTGAAGGAATTCAAGGCGCGCTTCCCGCAGGTGATGACCAAGTCCGGCCTGATGCTGGGGCTGGGCGAGACAGATGAGGAAGTGCTGCAAGTGATGCGCGACCTGCGCGCGCATGATGTGGAGATGCTGACCCTGGGCCAGTACCTGCAACCTTCGAACGGCCACCTGCCCGTGCTGCGCTACGTTACGCCGGAAGCGTTCAAGATGTTCGAGGAAGAAGCGAAGAAGATGGGCTTCTCACACGCCGCCTGTGCGCCCATGGTGCGCAGCAGCTATTTCGCCGACATCCAGGCCGAGGGGGCCGGGATCGCCATCGAATAAAAACGGGGACGCATTACTGCGTCCCCGTTTCCTTGTATCGCCTTACCGGATCAGGCCTGCACGTTGATGATGGCGCCTACGGTTTGACCTTGTGTGTTGACGGTAGGCTTGGCCTGGGCGGACTGTGCGGCGGCAGCAGCTGCTGCTTGAGCTGTATTATCCCTATCCTTCACGGCCTCACGCTCATCTGCGCTCTGCGGCTGAGGCTGCACTTGAGAAATATAGTTACTGCTTGAATCGACTGGGTTAATTGCCATGATGGCCTCCTTGTTTGAGTACAACGGACGCTTTACCGCCCATCCACGAACAGAATATCGGCACGACTTGCGAATACTTTAGGCTTTTTTCCATCTTTTTCAAAATTCTCCCTGCACGCCGAAGGAGATAGGTAGTTCAAAGGTATAGACCGGATTGCGGGAAGAATAGTCAGCGTTGTAGGAATAGCCGGCGACGTTCTTGCGCTGATAGACGTTGTTCAGTTCGAAATAGGTATTCAGCTTCCAGTGATCCATCACGTAGTGGCGATCCACGCGCAAGTCCAGCTTGTGATAGACAGGTAGCGTCCCCGAGTTGATACCGGCATAGCGCGGGATGAAGCGGCCGTCCGGATAGTTGCCGCTGGTGCCGATGACCGGCGTATAGGGGCTGCCGGAGTGGTAGTTCCATTTCAGACCGAAGCTCCAGTCCTCATCCAGTTTGTATTTGCCGACCAGCGTGGTGTTCACCGGCTCATCGTACTGGAAGCGGAACGCCTCGCCAGTCACATCATTGCGGCGTTGCGACTTGGCAAGATTGAGCACCCACCAGCCCGAGAGCTTTTCGGTCTCTTCCTTCTTGAGCAGGAACTCCAGGCCATAAGCCTTGCCACTTGCGGCATTGATGTAGTTGAGCGCCGGGTCGCTGACCACCAGATTGCTGAACTTCTTGTAATAGGCCTCGCTCTTCCAGTTCCAGTCCGCATTCAGCTTTTGCGTGATACCGACTACGCGGTGATCGGCCCTTATATGATCCAGCCCGGGATTGCCGAACAGGCGCACGATCTGCTGGCCGGACGGCATCTGGTTATGTTTTCCCCAACCGGCCGTCAGCAAGGTGTCACGGCTCCATTCCCACTCCAGCCCGATGCGGGGCTCGGTATATGAACGGTCCAGATAGTCCTCTTTCGAATAACGCGCACCGGCGACCACGGTCAGCTTGTCCAGTACACGTTTCCTGTCCTGCACCGACATCGCCCAGGCGCGTGTATTGAAGCGTTCGCTCATCGTCAATCGCGTCCCGGTCGTACGATCGCAAAGCGCATCGAATTGCGTACAAGGCGTATTGTTCAGACTCGCATCCACTGACACTTTGACATGACTCAATTCCGCGCCGACCATCAGTTCATGGTCTTCTGCCAGTTCAAGACGAAGCTGGTCGCGCAGCAGCAGGCTCTCCTGCGCAAGCGCCAGGTCACCCGCCAGAGCGATGTGATTATCCGCATCGCGCGTTTTGTGTTGCAAGGTCAGAGTATTCAGGGCTGCGTCAGAAAACAGGCTATCCAGCATTACGGCCTGCGATGCCCCCGCATCCAGAAATGACAGGTCACCAACCAGTACCGGTTCATGGATGCCCAGGCTGGACGTCGGCGAAATACTCAGACCGACGGTATCGCTGGCGCCGTGCAGATGAATGCCGAGTTTGTTGCGATCATTCAATTGCCACAGATACTTGCCCTGATAGTCCCAGTATTTCGGCACCTGGATAGTCGTATCCTGATTCTTGATCTGCTTGATGAACAGATCGACATAGCTGCGCCGCGCCGCGAAATAGAAAGATTGATCGTCCGCACTGGGCCCTTCCACCAGAAAATCCGCCCCCATCATGCTGACGTTGACCTTGCCGCCCACCCTGTCGGTACGCGGCTTGCGCAAGGCGACATCGATCACCGCCCCGGTCACATCGCCGTAGTGCGGCGCGAATGCCGCGCTGTGCAGATTGAAGTCTTCGATCAGATCGGGATTGAACACACTGAGGCTGCCGTAGTGAAACAGCTTGCCGATCACCATGCCGTCTACGTAATACGCATTGTCGCCCGGGCCGGAACCGCGGATCGCCGGCGCACTGGTACCGTTCACTGCCACCACGCCCGGCAATGCATGCAAACCGGCCAGCGGATCGCCGCCTGAACCGGCGATGCTGCGCAGCGTCCTGCCGCTGACGACACTCTTGCTCACCCGGTCCGGGCTGCGCGATGCCGACACCACCATCTCATGCAGGGCTTCAGGCAAACGCAAGAAAAACGTTTGAGGTTCGACCGCCATACCTTCTTGCAAATGCAAGGTACGAACAATGCTGACGCCCCCATAGCTGGCAACCAACTCATGCTCGCCCGCTTCCGTCACAAGCAGCTGAAACTTCCCGTCGGCAGCCGTCGCAGTCGTGACATCCCGCATACCACGCAGCGTCACTTCCGCGTCTTGCAGAGCCCTGTCCGTGCCTTTTTCGAACACACTCCCGTTGATCACCCATTCAGCGGCATACGCCTGCAAAGTGCCACACAACAACATGGCAACCATCACGATCCTATTGAGCATCATTCATCCTGTTCCGGTAAGTGGTCATGTCCATCGGTTCGCTTGCGGCTTGCCTGCACGCCCGACCTCCCATCATGCAGTAGCCGGATTGCCGGAGCCTTTCCCCCAATGAACCCATCAACCCTGTTTCACAGAGCTTATCACTCAGCAAAACAGCGTAGCAAAACCGATCCCGATGTATCGGCAATCGAACATGCCTGAAGCGCAGCATTTGCGCGACATGCCGGCTACCGAGATAATCGGACATCGCTCAAATCAACCTGGACAACGAACATGGAACAAGCAAGACGCGACTTCGAATCCGTCGCCGCACGCTGGGACAGCAATCCCGGTCGCGTTCGCATCGCCAACGAAGTGGCGTCCGCAATCAAGCGCGAAGTTGCGCTGTCAGCACAGATGGAGGTACTGGATTACGGCAGCGGCACCGGACTGCTCTCCTTGCAACTGCTGCCGCAAGTAGCCTCGGTTTGCGGTGCGGACAGCTCGCCCGCCATGCTGGAAGTCATGGCAAACAAGATCGCCTCGCAAAAGCTGTCCAACGCCACCACCCAGTTCGTCGATTTCGAGAACGGCGCGCATGCCACCGGAAGCTACGACCTGATCGTCAGCAGCATGGTCACGCACCATGTACCGGACACCGCTGCGCTGTTCGCGGAATGGTTCCGCTTGTTGAATCCCGGCGGGCAGGTTGCCTTTGCCGATCTCGACACTGAGGACGGCGCATTCCACGGCGACAACACCGGCGTGTTCCATCTGGGGTTCGATCGCGCGCACCTGAAAGAATTGTTGCTGGCAGCCGGCTTCGCAGAAGTCCGCGACAGCACCGCCACCTCCGTCAGCAAGGAAGTCGAAGGACAACAGCGCGAATTCCCCATCTTCCTCATCGTTGCGCGCAAACCATGACGGACAAGGCAGACGCGCTCATCGCACAACTGCATGCCCTCGCCTCACCGCAGCGAGCCGCCATCTCGCAAAACTTCTTCAAGACCGGGCCAGGGCAATATGGCGAGGGCGATGTGTTTATCGGCATCACGATGCCCGACCTGCGCGCGCTAACGAAGAAACATCGCGATGTAGACCTGTCCACCATCCGCGCCTTGCTCGCATCCGGCTATCACGAAGTGCGCATGTTCGCCTTGCTGCTGCTGATCCAGTTCTATCAGGCTGCCGACGAAGCAGGCCAACAAGCCGCCTTCGAGCTGTATATCGGCAATACCGGGTACATCAACAACTGGGATCTGGTGGATGTCTCAGCCCCGCATATCGTGGGTTGCCATCTGTGGAAGCGGCCGCGCGGGATACTGATGCAATTAGCCCGCTCGGACTCCTTGTGGGAACGACGCATCGCTATCCTCTCCACCTTTTATTTCATACGCAAAAACGATTTCGATGACACATTGCGCATCGCCGAGGTACTGCTGGATGACGAACACGATCTGATGCATAAGGCGATAGGCTGGATGCTGCGCGAGGTTGGCAAGCGCGATCAGGCGCTGGAAGAGCACTTCCTGCAACAGCATTACCCAAGGCTGGCGCGTACAGCACTGCGCTATGCGATCGAGCGCTTCGCCCCGGTATTGAGGGAGAAATATCTGAAAGGGCACTTCTCTATTGCTTGATTCAAAACCGCTGTTTCTATAAAGTTCGCCAATCTTCAATTGTCCGTACGCCAGCATGTCACGGTTCAGTGTCCTTCAATTCAACATGCAATTCGGCCAGGTCTGGGATGATGCCTATCCCGATCACGCGCCGGTCGACCTCGAGCAAACCATTGCCGAGATCAAGCGTCAGAATGCAGACATCATCCTGCTACAGGAAGTCGAACACGCCGAACCTGGCGGCAAGCAGATCGATCCGCCGCCCAACTACACGCGACTGAAAGCGGCACTGCCCGAATACGACAGCTACTTCAGCTACCCCAAGCCGGACGCACGCGAACTGCCTTTCGGTATCGGATTGGCCATCTTTTCACGCAGCAAGCTGTTCGATTCGACCAAACTTGACCTGCCCTCACCGCCTATCGAATTCGATTTCAACGGCGAGATCAAGACCCCGACCGACCGCCTGCTGATCGGCGCTAAAACCGAGATCGGCGGCAAGGCAGTGCAACTGTTCAACACCCACCTGCTGGCTTTCTTCATGCTCAAGTCTTCCAGCACCATGCATCCGGAACAGCGCGAGATGGTGGTCAATCAACTGCGCCAGTCGAAATTGCCGACGCTGCTGGGCGGCGACTTCAACGTCAGCGGACATGAGACGCTGGTGACACAATTCGAGGAAGCCGGCTACTCCACCGCGCAGATATCCGAGATCACCTGGCGGCGCATGCCGCTGGTGCTGGACCATGTGTTCTTCAATGAACAGTTGCGCTGCGTGAACCAGCAGGTCATCCCGACGCTAAGTTCGGATCACCACCTGTTGCGGGTGGAGCTTGAGCTGAAAGACTGATTCAGTCCGTGACCTTGCCGCGCAAGGCTTTCACTCTGCCGCGCAGCACTTTCCCTTCCACACGCTTCTTTCTGGCCGCTCGCGAAGGCTTGGTCGCGATGCGCGGTTTGGGCCGTTCCGCTGCCGACTGCAGCAAGGCTTTGAGACGACGCAGGGCTTCGTTGCGGTTCTGTTCCTGATTGCGGAATTCCTGCGCCTTGATGATGACCACGCCGTCCCTGGTGATGCGCTGATCGTTGAATTGCAGCAGACGTTCCTTCATCTCCGCCGGCAATGAAGAGGCATGGATATCGAAGCGCAGATGCATCGCACTCGATACCTTGTTCACATTCTGTCCGCCCGCCCCTTGCGCGCGCACTGCCGTCAGTTCGATCTCGCGCTCAGTGATGACGATGTTGTGCGCGATGTAAAGCATGACTCAGGCAAGCACCCGTATGCGCACGCCGGTCAACGACACCACCTGCCCGGCGCGAATCTTGGCGGTCTTGCGCAGCTCCACCTGCCCATCGACCGATACCACGCCATCGGCCACCAGCGCCTTGGCGGCACCGCCGCTGTCGCTCACACCGGTCAGCTTGAGCAGATCGTTCAGCGCAACGAATTCGTCGCGCAATTGGAAATCGATGGTTTGCATGGATACTTTCAAAACCTTTTAGCCACAGAGATCACAGAGGGCACAGAGAAAGCGTGGTAAACACCCGCTGTCCGCTCTGTGATCTCTGTGTCCTCTGTGGCAAATATTTACAACTTCACCGCATGCTCGCGGGTGGTATGGAACACCACCTTCGGCCAGCGTTCCTGCGTCAGTTTCAGGTTCACGTTGTTCGGCGCCAGATAGGCCAGGTTGCCCGCCGCATCGATAGCGAGATTGTGCGACAGCGCTTTCTGGAAATCGGCGAAGATCTTCGCGTCATCACAGGTCACCCAGCGTGCGGTACTGACGCTGGCACCTTCGAACATCGCGTCCACGCCGTATTCACCCTGCAGGCGGCTGGCAACCACGTCGAACTGCAGCACACCGACCGCGCCGAGGATCAGGTCGCCGCCGTCCACCGGTTTGAACACCTGCACCGCGCCCTCTTCGCCCAGCTGCTGCAAGCCCTTGTGCAGCTGCTTGATCTTGATCGGGTTGCGGATGCGCACCTTCTGGAAATGATCCGGCGCGAAGTAAGGGATGCCGGTAAATTGCAGCATCTCGCCTTCGGAGAAGCTGTCGCCGATCTGCATGTTGCCGTGGTTGGGCAGGCCGATGATGTCGCCCGCGTAAGCCTCTTCCACCTGCTCACGGCTGGAAGCCATGAAGGTCACCACACTGGAAACCCTGATCTCCTTGCCGATACGCAGATGCTTCATCTTCATGCCGCGTTCGAAATGACCGGAACACACGCGCAGGAAGGCGATGCGGTCGCGGTGGTTGGCATCCATGTTGGCCTGGATCTTGAACACGAAGCCGGAAAATTTCTGCTCGTTCGGGTCGACCTTGCGCACCGTGGCATCACGCTCGCGCGGCGAAGGTGCCCAGTCCAGCAACGCGTTCAGGATCTCGCGCACGCCGAAGTTGTTGATGGCGGAACCGAAGAACACCGGCGTTTGCTTGCCGTCCAGGAAGGCCTGCAGATCGAAGGGATGCGATGCGCCATGCACCAGCTCCACTTCCATCTTCAGCTGCTCGATCTCCATCGGGAAACGCTCGGCCAGGATCGGATTGTCGATACCCTTGATGACCTCCACCTCGCCGTCGGCGCGTTCCTCGCCCGGCGTGAACAGCAATATCTCATCTTTCAACAGGTGATAAACACCGCGGAAGGTCTTGCCCATGCCCAACGGCCAGGTCACCGGCGCGCACTGGATCTTCAGCACCGACTCCACCTCGTCCAGCAACTCCAGCGAGTCGCGCACCTCGCGGTCCATCTTGTTCATGAAAGTCACGATGGGCGTGTCGCGCATGCGGCACACGTCCAGCAGTTTGATGGTCTGCGCTTCCACGCCCTTGGCTGCGTCGATCACCATCAAGGCGGAGTCCACTGCGGTCAGCACGCGGTAGGTATCTTCCGAGAAGTCCTGGTGGCCCGGTGTGTCGAGCAGGTTCACCACGTGATCGCGATATTCGAACTGCATCACCGACGAAGCCACCGAGATGCCGCGCTGCTTTTCGATGTCGAGGAAGTCGGAGGTCGCGTGGCGCCCGCTCTTGCGCGCCTTCACCGCGCCCGCCATCTGGATCGCGCCGGAGAACATCAGCAGTTTCTCGGTCAGTGTGGTCTTGCCCGCGTCGGGGTGGGAGATGATGCCGAAGGTGCGGCGGCGTGCGACTTCGCGCCCGATCTGGTCGCGCGGCACTGCCGGAGATTCTTTTGCTGTCGGTTCGAGTTCTGCGGACATGGTGCTTGCCTGTAAAAAAGGCCGCAAGTCTAAAGGCTTAGGGCTGCAATGTCTAACCCGGCCGGCCTTTTCCAGCGCATCGGCAGCGGTATGTCAAAACGATCCCTGCCAGCCGTCGTAGTAGAATCGTGCCCGTAAAACTAACGCACCACCTGCATCACATTCATTCAAACGCATGCCCACCACCGACAAACTAGGGAAGTACGAATTACGCCGCGAACTCGGCAAGGGCGCGATGGGCATCGTTTATGAAGGTTTCGACCCCTTCATCCAGCGCACCGTCGCCGTCAAGACCATCCAGAAATCGCTGGTGGAACCTTCCGAGATGGAAGAAGCCTTCGCGCGCTTCCGCCGCGAAGCACAGGCCGCAGGCCGCCTCTCGCATCCCAAGATCATCTCCATCTACGACTACGGTGAAGAAGGCGACCTAGCCTATATCGCCATGGAGTATGTGGACGGCAGCGAACTCAAGGACCTGCTGGATGCGGGCGACATCCTGCCCATCGCCGACAGTCTGCGCATCATGCTGCAGGTACTGGACGCACTGGAATACTCGCACCAGCGCGGCGTCATCCATCGCGACATCAAGCCCGCCAACATCATGATCGCCGCCAACGGCAGCATCAAGATCGCCGATTTCGGCATCGCCAAGATGGATTCCAGCCACCTCACGCAGGCGGGCATGGTGCTGGGCACGCCAACCTATATGTCGCCCGAGCAGTTCATGGGCAAGGAAGTGGATGGACGCAGCGACCTGTACTCGGCGGGCGTCACGCTGTACCAGATGCTCACCGGCGAACGGCCTTTCACCGGCAGCCCCATCACCATCATGAACAAGGTGATGCACCAGTTGCCGACGCCGCCTTCGCACTTCAATCCCAAGATTTCGCCTGCGCTGGATCTGGTCGTGATGAAAAGTCTGGCCAAGACGCCGGAAGAGCGCTTCCAGAATGCCGCCGAATTCATGCGCGCGCTCAAGCGCACCATCCCACAGGATGCACCGACACCCGCCCTGTCGGATACGACGCTGGTCATCTCGACAGACAATCTGGCCGCCATGGGAACCCCGGTGGACGATTTCGCTGTACGCCAGCGCGACATCAAACTGTGGCGCGAGATCAGCGACAGCACGCAGCGCAGCGACTTCGAACGCTACTTGCAGGAATTCCCCAAGGGCGAGTTCCTCGATCTTGCGAAACGCAGACTCGCCAACCTCGACAAACTGGAGCAGGAAGCCCTGCAGGAACAGGAACGCAAACGCCAGGCGCTGCTGGCCGCGGCAGAACGCCAGCAACAGCTGCACAAGGCGCAACTGGCTGCAGAAGCCGCACAAATGGCGAAGCTGGAAGCCGCAGCCCGCGCCAGAGTTGCAGCAGAAGCTCGACAAAAAGAAGAACTGGCACGCAAAGCCAAGCTCGCGCAGCATCTAGCCAGGATCAAGGATGCCGGCAAGAACGAACGCATGGCCGCCGCCGAAGCACAAGCCAAACTCGCCGCCACGCAAGCAGTCAGACAACAACAACTCGCCGACCTGCAAAACAAACGCGCCCAGGAATTCGCAGACGTGATGGCCAAGCGCACCGCCGAAGCGCAAGCCAAAGAAGCGCTAGGAAAACCCACCCGCCGCAAACTGCGCCAGCGCAACAAGCAAAGCGACGAGAGCTGAACGCAGCGCTCGCTGCTATTTCCGCAGCATTGATGAAGCGCTACCTTTAAGTGTGGGTAATGCCATGTTAGGCTGCTCGCGGTTTGAAAATGCAAATGGATGGAAGATGCTGAACCAGCTTATATGGCAGCGTGCTCCAGAATATATGGCGTTTTTGCAATCTACTTTACGTTGGGCATTTTAGGGAGAAGCTATGGACGCATACGTAATCATTGGCGGGCAAAATACTAGAAAATCATCTGTTACTCGCAGTCTCACGGGCTGCTTCAACAGAAGTGTAAGAAACATCCTTCTACAAAATGGAACGCAAATCCAAATCTATGCCCGTGTGTCATCTCTGCAGGAGTCTGAAACAACAGCTCAAGATTTTATTGCTGAGGTAAATCAAACCCAATGTCAGTCTGTGGTTTTCTGCTTATGGCCTACATCGAACCCGACCAACCCAATTGCTTACCCAGACGCAACAGCGTATTTAGCTGCTTTTAATGCGGCGGGCTGGAACATCATTAACGTCGCGGTTTTAGGTAATAGCCCGGCCATTTACCCAAATCAGGCATCATTCCCCAACTCCCAAACAAACCCAATAAATCAGACAGCGCAGGCTGTTAGGCTGCATTTTGGGTGGCAATAATGCCCAACCCATCCATCAAGCGGGGCGCGCTAAAGCGCGCCCCTTATGTCCTACGTTATGCCCCTAATCGAGGGTAATGCAATGTTCACGCAATCCGACAGAGTAAGAGATTACGTATTTCCTTTATGCACGGGAGAAAAGAATGATGATGGAATCTCCTTTAAGTACTTCTTGGGCAGTGGATTTTTGATCGGTCAAAACGCATACGCCGTAACCGCTGCTCATGTAATTAAAGGCAACAATGAGGACATCTTTGCGATGTTCATTGATGAAAGCAATCAGTGGTTAGGCTTCAAGGTAACAGAATCGGAGATCCATCCTGAAGAAGATGTGGCAATCATAAGAACGGAGTGCCACTCATTGAAGTCAATATTCTTAATAAATAATGCTTTCGAAGCGCAAAGCCAACAGTACAAACAATTCGCTTACCCCGATGACATGATGTATGAGCTGAGTGATTTCGGGAAAGCAACTGGTCGTCCAGACATGATCTATTTGCAGGGCTACATTCGCCGAAGAACCAATCACCCAATCCCAAATATGAGGGGAAAAAGTTTCTTTGAACTAAGCCAAATTGGCGGGACTGGCTGCTCTGGTAGTCCAATTTTCAAGATTGACCAATTAGGAAAATGGAGAGTCATGGGCATCTATGTTGGAGAGCAGCTCAATGACAGAGGTACAAGTGTTTCATACGCAGTTCGTGAAGATGCAATTCGAGAATGGTCGCCACAACTCCTCGGCCATTCGATCCTAGTTGAGGCAGGGGCATAACCCATCACTCCACCCGGCCTGCCCAAAAAGCCGCGTAGGTTGGTGAATTCAAAAGTTGAAGCTTTACTCGCAATGTGTAACGACCATTCGCTCCCGATAGATCATGCCGTCATTGGCGAAGACGTTATTGTCAACAAGCCGAAATCGGCTATGCACAATAGACTCGGTGAAATTTGGAAGGTTAAACCTGACGGAGAGCGACTCAGGATTTCCGTATCGTTCGATGGCGAGATTTACACTTTCTACCGCGAAGAGCTTTTGTTGGCCTAGCCACCGGAAGGAAAGCTACCTGCCCGCCACTCAACAAAGCTTGTTGTCAGATCTTGCAATATAGCTTCTTGCTCAACTACAAGACCTGCCTCAAAACGCGTTGTTAGCCGGATTCACAACCAAAACTAATCGCCCCCGCCGCATCCTTGCTGATCGAATGCCCCAGGCAGATGCTGCCGCTACCGCGTAGCACGATTTCCTCACGACGTAGTTGCAATTCGCTCTCCCCTGCGAAGGTGATGTAACTGCCGTTCGAGCTCTGGTCGATGTAGACGAACTTGTCGCGACGCAGCTCGATGGTGGCATGCAGGCGCGAGGCGCGTTTGTCTTCCACGATGAAATCCGCTTGCACGTCGCGGCCCAGCACCAGCTTGCCGTGCGCGGCATCCACTACAGCTTCACGTCCACCATGCTGCAAACGCAGAGTGCCGGAAACCACTGTCGGGGAATGGGTGCGGCCTACCATCACCGTGGCGTCGTCGCCTTCCTGCCACAGCACTTCGACCACTTTGATGTCGGCGGCCTTGCCCTTGATGGGCAGCAGGTCGAGGCTGCGGGTGGAGGTGCGCAGCAGCGGCGGCAGCGCTTGCACGGTTGAATCCGCGGAGAGTATCTGCCCGGCGTTCGCCAGCTCGGTGAGACGCGCGGCCACGTTGACCGTGTCGCCGAACACGTCGGCATCGCCTGCCTGCATCAGCACAGGGCCGTGATACATACCGATGCGGATACCCAGCCGCACCGCCGCATCCAGCGGCACCATCGCTTCCACTTCGGTCTGCATCGCACAGGCGGCCTGCACGCCGCTCAATACCGTAGGGAACACCGTCATGATCTCGTCGCCGATGGTCTTCACCACCCGCCCCTGAAATGTCTCGGTCACGCGGCGCAACAGCGAGATGCACTGGTTGATCGCGGCAAAGGCGCGCGCGTCGCCCAGTACTTCGTACAGACGCGTACTGCCGCTGACGTCGGCGAACAACACCACTTTGTCACGCGTAGTCTGCGGTACTTGCTTGTCCATATTCCATCCGGTCGTCTGCATTACGCGGTGTATTATACAAGCCGCCTTTCTTACCCTCTGACGTCATAATCGAACATGTTCACGATAGACCAGCTACCGTTCCACATCTATGTCTTCGCCGGCATCCTTGGCCTGCTCGCGATCTCCTTCCTGCTGTTCTTCTTCCTGCCTTCGCTGCTGGTGTCGTTCCGCCTGTCGCGCATCATCAAGGCCTTGCGCGGACTGGAAGGCAAACCGTCGAACGACATGCCTTCGATCTTCGCCAACAGCGGCGTGCTGGAACATCTGTGGCAGGAATATGCCGACTCGCTGCATCGCCAGTCCGATGCGCGCTGGCGCTCCACCGTACCGGCCAACCTGATGTTCCCGCACGAGACCATCATCGATACACCGCTGCGCACCGACTTCTTCAAACACCTGCCCGGCCTGTTCACCGGCGTCGGCATCATCGGCACCTTCTACGGTCTGATCATGGGCTTGCAGGCCTTCCAGGTTTCCGAGAACCCGGCCATCGTGCGCGAGAGCCTGAACCATCTGCTGCATGGCGTGTGGGAAGCCTTCCTGGTCTCCGCCATCGCGATCTCGCTGGCGATGGTCATCACCTTCATTGAGAAGGCCGCCGTCACCCGCCTCAACGCGCAGGTGGAACAACTCACCCAGTTGCTGGATAGCCTGTTCGAAGGCGGCGCCAGTGAGGAATATCTGGCGCGTCTGGTGAAGGCCACCGAGGCTTCTTCGGGCCAGACCGCATCGCTGCTGCGCAACGAGATGCAGCAGATGATGAGCGACATGTTCGAGAAGCAGATGGCCGCCAGCAGCGCCCAGTCCGAGGCGCTCGGCAAGCAGATGGCGAGCACGCTGGA